>JBECKX010000058.1:0-15575 GCA_040235515.1 Candidatus Zixiibacteriota bacterium | reverse complement strand
AATAAGGAGTCTTCGACCATGACGACGGCGATAGATGAAAAGTCGGCTACCAAACCGGCGCCACGGTGGGATCTCGACGCCCTCTTTCCGGGCGGCAGCAGTTCAACTGAATACCGTAAGTTCCTTGACGATATCCGCAAAAACCTGACGTCACTCAGTGAAGGTTTGGCGGCGCTTCCGCAGCAGCTCAGCGCGGAGTCGCGGCAGCAGTATCGCGATTTGATCCTGCTACTACAGAAGACCTGGCTGAATCTCGCCAGCGCGAGTTCCTTCGCGCATTGTCTGGTAAGCCAGAACACCCGCGATACCAAGGGATTCCAGTTGATCGATGAAGCCGACGCCATGATCGGTGACCTGATGCAGTTCAAGAGCCGTCTGGAGGCACTCTTCGCCGAACAGCCGGATGACCAGTGGAAAGAACTCCTGGCCGATAGCGAACTGAAGCAAATCGAGTTCCGACTAAACGAGATGCGGGAGAATGCCGCCAGGAAGATGTCGGCCGAGCTGGAGGCGCTGGCACAGGAACTCGCCACCAACGGCTACCATGCGTGGTCGCGTCTCTACGACAAACTCTCAGGCGAGATCGAGGTTGCGTGGGAAGAGAACGGCGAGACGAAGCTGCTCTCGATCGGGCAGATCAACAGCCGGCTGCAGAGCGAAGATAGGGATATTCGTCAAAAGGCATTCGAGAAGTATGAAGAAGCGTGGAGCAAGCATGCAACCCTCTGCGCGACCACGCTGAACTATCAGGCCGGGTTCCGACTGTCGCTTTACAAGCGCCGCGGCTGGCCGTCGGCACTCTACGAGCCGCTGAAGATGAACCGTCTGCAGCAGGAGTCGCTCGATGCGATGTGGGCGGCAACCCGCACCGTGATGCCGCAATTGAAGCGTTTCGTCGACGCCAAAATGAAATTGCTCGGAATCGACAAGATGGTGTGGCATGATCAATTCGCCCCGTTGGGACATGGCGGGATCAAGCTGACCTACGATGACGCCTCCGATTTTATCGTGAAGCACCTCGGCAGCTTCTCGCAGGAGATGGCCGACTTCTCGAAGATGGCGATCGAAAAGCGCTGGATCGAGGCAGAGGATCGGCCCGGCAAGGCTGATGGCGGTTTCTGCTCCGGGATCTCCGCCAAAGGCGAATCGCGGATTTTCATGACGTATACCGATGATTTCAACAGCATGGCGACACTGGCGCATGAGTTGGGGCACGCCTACCATCATCATGTCCTCAGGGAGAAGCCATACTTGATTACCGAATACCCGATGGGCTTGGCAGAGACAGCATCGATCTTTAACGAACTGCGTGTCACGGATGCGGCCCTGAAGGATGTCGAGAATGACCAACAAAAGCTGATGCTGCTTGACCAGACGTTGCAGCAGCCGCTGATCCTCTTCTGTAACATCTATGCCCGCTACCTTTTTGATAAGTGGTTCTACGAGGAGCGTGCCAGGGGTACGGTAGCGAAGGAGCGGCTTTGCGAGCTGATGGTTGCAGCTCAGAAGGAGGCATTCGGCGATATCCTCGATTCAGAGAATGGCTACCACCCCCATTTCTGGGCATCCAAGCTCCACTTCTTCTTCACCGAAGTGCCATTCTACAATTTCCCGTACACTTTCGGTTACCTTTTCGCCGGCGGCGTTTACGATGTCGCGCTCAGGGAGGGTACTGCATTTGCGCCGAAGTACCGGGCGTTGCTGGAGGATACCGGCAGAATGACCACCGAGGAAGTTGCGAAGAAACATCTTGCTGTTGACCTGACCAAGCCCGATTTCTGGAATGCGGCGGTTAAGCGCTCGGTCGGACATCTGGATGAATTCGTCGAATTGGCCGAGAAGTTATCGTAAGCAAGAAAACGCTGACTGCCTCGCGCCGCGACAGGGAAAGGTCTGATGGCGAAGCGAAAAACGGAAAAGCAGCCCGATTCAGATAAACTACGATCTCCTGACGCTGGAGAGAAAAAGGGAAGTGGTGCGCCCCTCCGACAAGAGGTGAAGCCGGAACGCACAAACACAGCCGTTCTGTGCGACATGGATGGGGTGATCATCTGGGACAACAAGCTGATCGCGGGCGCGAAGAAGTTTGTCGAGAAGCTGATCGCCGACGATACGCCATTTCTTTTCATCACTAACTACCCCTCCCTGACCCCGGCTGACTTATCGCACCGGCTGAAGAAGGCAGGGCTCGATGTCCCGGCCGAGCATTTTTACACCTCGGCGATGGCGACAGCTACCTTCCTGAAGACCCAGGGAGCTGGAGACAAGGTATTTGTCGTCGGCGAGGGTGCGCTGACTCATGCTCTCTACGAGCAAGGGTTTACCATAACTGATCAGGACCCCGATTTCGTGGTTATTGGTGAGACTCGGTCTTACAACTTCGAGATGGTAGAGAAGTCGATTCGGCTGATCAACAAGGGGGCGCGTTTTATAGCCACCAACCCCGACGTTTCGGGACCTTCAGGGTTCCCATCCTGTGGGGCTCTGACCTCACCGATTGAGAAAGTTACTCGTAAGAAGCCATTCTATGTTGGTAAGCCTAATCCGTACATGATGCGTGCGGCTCTCAGGCGTATTGATTCCCATTCGGAGAATACCGTAATGATCGGGGACAACATGGAAACTGATATCATTGCGGGAATTCAATCGGGCCTCGATACCATCCTGGTACTGTCGGGAGTGACAGGAATCGACGATATCGACCGTTACCCTTATCGTCCCGGCAGAATCCTGGCAAACGTCGGTGAGATAGGCGAGATTTAGGCGTCCAGCGGACGTTTTTTTTCGAGAGAATAACTACAACTTTCCGGAGAGGCAGAAAAGGGCGATTTCTCAAAAGAAGACTTTCTTTACCATGTAAGTTCCTGCGCAACAGCTGATAGGCGTTCCGGGACAGAAAATTCGATCTTTATAACCCGTTAATTTCTAAAGATTTTCGCCAGAAGATCGATAACTTTGAATAATATTAGTAGTAAACACGACAATTTTTTGTCGGTTTTTGTTGACATTCACGTGACGTTAGTTTAAACTAACCCCGCATTCAGGAAACTGATTTTGTGATAAATTTCACAAGAAAGTCGATGTTAACGTGCGAGTTTATCTTTTGACCGAAAAATGGACTTTTTGCTCATAGAAGAGGTTGGTATGAACAATAAGATAAATAGTGAGATGAGGAGGATTCTCACACGGCTGTCGTTGATAGTCGCATTTCTGCTCTGTTTTGCTGTGCCGGCTCTGGCGCAGGGAGATGGAGCAGCGTGTCTTGACTGCCACGACGACGTCGCGGAGGGCCTCATCGGAACCAAGCATGAGCTGACATCGGGGATGACGCAGGGAATGCAAGTCAGCTGCATCGGGTGCCACACGAATTTCGAGCAGCACCTTGAAGACCCGACCGAGTCTCATCCGACCATGCCCGACACGCTGGCGTTTCTGGTCCAGGCGGAGCTTTGCGGCAGCTGCCACATGAACCCGCACCAGGCGAGAATGGTCTCAACCGATCCGCATTCGCGTTCGCAGGTCGACTGTCTTACCTGCCACAAGATCCACGACAACCTGCATGAGGGATTGCTGGTTGAAGATCAAACCGAGCTTTGCCAGGGTTGCCACACCAACGTTAAGGCGCAATTCGCGCAGCGTTCGTTCCATCCGCTGGAATCGGGCAATATTCAGTGTCTCGATTGCCATTCGCAGGACAACCGCAAGGACCACCAGCTGGCAACCGGATTCGACTGGACCTGCCAGGAGTGCCACTCCGATTATGCCGGACCGCATCTGTTTGAACACCCGGTGACATACAACCACCTGGTTGATGGTGGCGGTTGCGTTGAGTGCCACAACCCGCACGGATCTCCGAACGAAAGCCTGCTCAACCAGCCCGGTAACGGAGTTTGCATGCAGTGTCATGGCATTCCTCCGGGGCATCTGACAGCACACTCCGGTATGGCTACCAAGGTCGATTGTGTCAACTGCCATACCGATATCCATGGATCGAATGACAACTCACTCTTCCTCGATCCGATGTTGAATGTCAACTTCTACGCCAACTGTTATCAGTCGGGCTGTCACGGCGACGTTCGCTAAGGAGGAAGTGATGAAGAAGCTTATGATATTCATGGTTGCCCTGGCAGCGTTGCTGTTGACCGGATCAGCTATCGCCGGCAGCGGTAGCGGTGATCTCAAGGTGGGTTACACCTACCTCGACCAGGATGGCAACCAGTCGATGAACCATTCGACATTTAATGTTTACGAGGGCGCCGCGCTCTCTCTCGAGGGATTCCGCTATCGTTTTGACAACGGAATCGTCGCGCGTGCCGACCTGCGTAACATCGTGCGCAACGACCGCAACCTCAATGCCTCACTCTTCAAGCGTGGCATCTTCGACCTGCGCCTGTCGCATGATAAGTTCCGTCGCGTCTATTCATTTGATGGCGACAAGTTCACTCGCCGCCAGACCACCAAGGGTCAGCTCTCGGTCCGGCCGATCGAGTATATTGAGATTTATGGTGGCGGTGGATTCATGCAGCGTACCGGCAACACGGTTGATCTCTTCAATCCGACCAGTACACCGGAGCCGACCGAAGTCGATTACAAACGCAATTTCTATAATGCGGGCGTGAGCTTCAGCCACGAGAATTCGATGGTACGAGTCGAATACCGCGGCGCCAAGTTTACCGACGACCTTGATCCAATGCGCGATCAGAAGCGGTTCGAGTTCCGCAGTGATGCCTACATCACGATCCCGAACTACGAGTTCCTGCACGTGCTGGGCGGATTCCGTCGCTACGTGACCGAGGAAGATGCCACCGGATTCGGAATCAGATCGAATCGCGGCTGGGGTGGCGGTTTGGTCGAACTGCCGCACAACTTCTCGGTGAAGTATATCGGAATGCTCGACCGCACAGCCTCTGACTCAGATTTTGTCGCGACCGACAACATGAGTCATGCGGGTTATGTCAGCTACAACGACCCGAGGCTTTGGGGGGCGACGGTCGGATATCAGTTTGATGTTAATGATGATTTTGAAGATGAAATCCGCGCCAATTCCTTCTACGTCTCGGCGTGGGTGAAGCCGCATCCTTACTGGGAAATCCGAGGTGAGGATGGCCAGCGCAGCGAGGACATCGAAGATGGTGTCCGGCTGGTTGGTGAGGAGAAGCGCCAGCGGTTCAGCGGGCAGGTTCGCTTCCGCAAACCGGATGTCGGCACATTCCGCGTCAAGTGGGATGGCAGCATCCGCAAGAATGAAGACATCGGCAGCAAGGTCGACCGCAATCGCGTCAGTGTCGACGGCTCGCTTACCCTTGAGAAGTATGGCTGGCTCACCGCCGGTTATGCTTACGGAATGGGTAAGTACGAGAATGCCGAGGGAATCTTCGAATTCAATGATCACCTCGTTTACGGGGACTTCACGACCATCGAGTATCGCGACAAGGTGACCTTAAGTGCCGGTGCCCAGTATTACCGCAGCAAAGAGGACCTCGACGTGGAGCATTTCAACGTGAAGTGTTCGATCGTTTATCGGATTTACGAAAATATCAAGTTTGAGGTGAAATACAGCGCCTTCAATTTCGATGACCTGCTGTATTTCGACAACCAGTACTATACAGCCAACATTGTTGAAGTGAACTTAATTGATGCGTTTAGCTTCTAAGAGGAGGTTAAAGATGAAAGGACTCAGAATTTTGGCGGTATTGCTGCTGATCGCAGCAATGGTGTTCGTGATGGGTTGCGAACGCAAGATCGTCAATGAAGCGGCCAGTGGCGATCAATCGTTAGCCGGTTGCTTTGCATGTCATGGTGAGGATGCACTTGACGGCGCGCTGCTTCAGGCAGAAGGCGAGTGGAGAAATTCGCTCCATGCATCCGGCACGAGTGTGGACTACACCAACCGTGGTGATGGAGCCGATTGCACAATGTGCCATGACCAGCAGGGCTTCCTTGATTTTATTGGCACTGGCGAAATTGAACCGCCATACAGCACAGTCAGCGCGATCCACTGCTTCACTTGCCATGCACCGCATGCGCGGGGAGATATGACCGTGCGCGCCGGTGGGCCGTTCACTTTGCTTGATGGAACGGTTTTTGATCATGGCGATGCAAACCTTTGTGCAAACTGCCATCACGTAAGAACACCTCTCGCGAGTGCAGTTCCTAACACTGAGACCGTGTCAATCAGTGGGCGTTTCGGCCCACATCACGGACCGCAAGCTGATATTCTGCAGGGAACCCACCTGTTTGAGGACTTCCCTGGTTACGTAAAGGTAAGTTCAACGCACGCTACTGGTCCGAGAGAAGCCTGTATCGGCTGCCATATGGGTAATCCTCAAGCTCATGACGGATACAACATCGGAGGACATAGCTTCAACATGCGCTTTGAAGCTCATGATGGTTCGGAGTACACCCTTGTAGGGCAGTGCAACAACGAGTTGTGCCACGGTAATACGGAGACTGACCCGCCGCTTTCCACCTTCGATACGCCGGGAACATTCAGTGATTTTGACGGTGATGGAGAAGTTGAGGGTGCACAGAGTGAGTATGATGACCTGGCGGATTCTCTTGGCGTTTTGCTTGCTTCAATCCGCGCCTCAGGAAATCAATTCAAATCTGTAACGATCACCCGCAGACAGGCCGGTGCGGCTTGGAACTGGGTCAGTTACCAAGAAGATCGCTCTCACGGAATTCACAATCCAAAGTACATTGAGAGCATACTCAAGGCCTCTATTGAGTATCTCAATGACAATCCGATCGTGCTTCCGTCAAGTCAGGTTGATCTGATTGCAGAGAAGACACATCAATAAAGCCCCTTTTCTAAACTAGTGTCGTTTGCACTTTTAACCTCCGGGTCACGGATGACCCGGAGGTTTTTTTGTGTGTGAACAGGTACAAGAGTCAAGCGTGAGGATATGGTCGGTCGCGTAATCATGTGCCGGCGAGTGGTCTGTCATCGCGAGGAATCCGCCGCAGGCGGACGACGTGGCGATCTCAGTGCTTATCAGTGTGGTGGCAACGAGATTGCCACGCTCCCTCCGTCCTCAGGGCTCCGGTCGCTCGCAATGACAGGTACTCGCTTCAATCCGTCATGATCTGCTTGCAAAGCACCGACGTGTCTCAATCCGAGTGGAGGAAACTACTCAATCACTATCTCCGAGATCACCTTGCACTCAGGGCGGAATGTCGCAATAACTGAACAATACTTGTTCTGTGACAGGTCAACGGCGCGTTCTACCCTGGCGCGGTCGAGGCCTTCGCCCTTGAGGATGTAACGAATCTTAATCGAAGTAAAATAGCGCGGGTACTCCTCCCGCTGTTCGCCTTCGATCTCGAGCTTGAAGGAGTCAAGTTTGAGTCGCATCTTTTTAAGGATGTCGACGACATCCATCGCGGAACAGACACCTGATGCAGCCAGCAGGTGGTCAAGCGGATTGGCGCGCGTACCGGTGCCGCCGCCTTTGATGCGGGCATCGAAGTGGATAGCGGCATTTTCCATATTGTGCGCGACAAAATGCTTGCCCCCTTGCCAGTCAACCGTAATCGGTATCATCTGCTCGTGTCCTCTCGTTGATCAATCGTTGGCATCACTCTCCGACGTACGCGATTACTTCGATTTCCACCAGGGCGTCGAGCGGCAGTCGCGCGACCTGGATCGCCGAGCGAGCCGGGAAATCACCCTTGAAGTACTCACCGTAAACTTGGTTCATCTCCTGAAAGTGATTCATATCTTTCAGGAATACGGTGGCTTTGACGACTTTGTCGAGACTCGAGCCGGCGGCCGCGAGGACCGCCTGGATGTTCTTGAACACCTGGTGAGTTTGTTCGGTGATGCCCTCCGCTTTGATTCCGCCGACTTCGGGGTCGATCGGCACCTGCCCGGAACAGAATACCAGGTTGGTGCAGTTCTTACGGATGATTGCCTGTGAATATGGTCCCAGGGCGGCCGGGGCATGATCGGTCGAGACGACTTGCTTGCTCATTGCTATTCCTTCCGTGCATAAGCGTTCGTGCTATTTGTGGAGGAATATAGAGAGGTTTATGCGTCCGGGCAAGGAGAGTGGGGGGATGCGGGGAACACACCCCCGGTCACGTTCCTCCCGCTATCGCGGAAGTTCCGCGCCCGACCCCTCTCAAGAGGGGTTAGCGTTTCTTGCGCTGTCACTATTCAATTACCGATTTGATCGCGAAGATTTCTATCAAGCTTTTGCTCTATCGTAGTTACGTCGCAGCCCAACGCCGCTCGAGAGGGGGGTTAGCGTTTCTCGCGTTGTTATTATTCAGGCACCGATCTCATCGCGACAATATCTGTCAAGCATCGGCTCTATCACCGGTACGTCGCAGCCCAACCCCTCTCGAGAGGGGTCGACGGGATGATTTCGCGCCAGCGGAAACATCACGGCGGGGGTGTGTGACTTGCTAACTCAATGCGATTGACACGAGTGCTCCTTCATCACATCATGTCCATATGAAAAGGCGGATAATCATTTACTCGAGGCTCACAGAATCACGCGCACGCAAGCTTCGGGAAAATCCCACTCCTGCCGAGCAAAGACTGTGGAGATACCTAAGGGGCCGACAGATCATGGGCTACGATTTTCATCGTCAACGACCGGTCGGAACATTTATCGTGGATTTCATCTGCCAGGAACTGGAGTTGGTCATTGAGGTAGATGGCTCATCCCACAATGATCGCCTCGACTACGACCGAGATCGAGAGGCCTGGCTGCAAAGCCGAGGTTTGACTGTCATTCGGTTTCTAGAGCGGGAAGTCATGGATAACATTCAAGGGGTTGTGGATGCGATAGTTAGTTGGATTATCGAGAATCGGAGAAGCGTTTAACACACCCCCGGTCACGTTTCTCCCGCTATCGCGGGATTTCCGCGCCCGACCCCTCTCAAGAGGGGTTAGCGTTTCTCGCGTTGTTATTATTCAGGCACCGATCTCATCGCGACGATTTCTATCAAGCTTTTGCTCTATCGTAGTTACGTCGCAGCCCAACGCCTCTTGAGAGGGGTCGACGGGATAATTCCGCGCCAGCGGAAACATCACGGCGGGGGTGTGTCCCGACAGCCCACCGCAAAGCGGTGGGGCACCCAACCGTCCCTCCGCTGCCACTTTGCATACCTCAACATCCCAGTTCTGCAACCAAGATCACACTCTGAAATCCCCTGCGCGCGCTGTTCAATTCATGCACATGACCTAACACCATCTCGCATCTCAACCTGTCCCGGAGCATGCTCTCAAACGCACACCCACTCACTTCGGCACACCCGTTGCATTTCACTCCTTTGCAACTTCAGAGAGGGAAGGAGTGACACAACGATGATTGCCAAGGAAATGAAACGAGGATTCCCGACCGAGCGCTTCGCCAAGAGCGTCGAACCACGTGTCAAGAAGGATGATGGCGGCTTCTTCATCTACACGCTCAGTGAGAATGTGAAAATCTATCTCGATGATTACTATGGTTTCCTGGAGCAGGTCGAACAGCGCGCGCTGGCAGATCTCAAGGACACCAAAGCCAAACTCGCCGATCTTACCCCCCACCAGATCGAGCTGCGGGCCTACCTCATAGCCCGCAAGAAAGTGCTCGAAGTTCTGTTGCGCACCCTTTACGACTTCTACACCGAAGCCAATAACTTCGGCGTCGTGATGACCCCCTGGTGCTTCGGTACCGTCGTGCTCGAGAAGGTCGAAGCCTACCGCGACCGCCTCAGCAAGGGCGATACCAACGAGGATGACCTGACTGATTACCCGTTCGATGTAGTTCGTTACATCGACGAAATCCACCGCAAGCTACTGCTTGATACCTTCCAGTTCCCTGAGAAGGCTTTCTCGATGCGCTGGCAGTACTCAGAACTGCTCAAGCGCTACAGTAAAGCCCTCACCAATATCAGCACCTCCCTCCAATCGGTGATGATGCTGGTGAAAAGTTACGGGCGCTAGTCTCGTACGATCGGTCGCGGTGCAACGCCGAACCGCTGTCGAGACGACCTGGCTGCTAAGTTATTAGTTCAAGGTAGTTTGGCCCCCTCCCTTTCTGTAAAAACCGGCCCTGTGCCATCTGCGCAGGGCCGGTTTAGTTATCCGCGCAGGTCTCAGCAAAAACTATAGCAAACTACATTCTTTGTCGATAGAGCAGATGATGGTTGTACTCTCGGATCACCTGGTTAAGAGGCGTGAAGAAGACCAACAGCCGGCGTATCTGCAAATCCCTGTCGATTCGCTGATCGTCGATAAGGTTCTTAATTTCGACCTCTACA
This sequence comes from Candidatus Zixiibacteriota bacterium, assembly GCA_040235515.1. GTDB lineage: Bacteria > Zixibacteria > MSB-5A5 > CAIYYT01 > CAIYYT01 > JBECKX01. The sequence goes on along the minus strand of JBECKX010000058.1, from coordinate 5,321 downwards.
TTTATACCGGCACCGAACTGATTCTCTATCGCTCGGCGGCGCTGCCATTTACCCTTGCCTCGCTCTCCAAGCTGCAGGAAAACAATGTCAGCCAGATCTATATCAAATCTGATTCGAAACAAGCTTACCAGCGCTATGTCGAGGAAGCCCTTCCGGAAATCATGTCTGATCCGACCCTGGCGGAAGAGAAGAAAGCCGGTATCCTCTATGAAGCCTCCAAGGCTCTCGTGAAGGATGTCCTCGCCAATCCGACCTATCCGGAGAATATCAAACGCTCGCAGAAGATGGTGGATAACACGATTTCCTACATCCTCAAGGGGCGCGAAGCATTTGTCAGCCTGATGAAGATTACATCCTTTAACTACTATACTTACACCCACTCGGTAAATGTCTGCACCTTCTCCCTGGCGCTGGCACGACAGCTCGAAATCAACGATATGGAGCTGCTCAAGACGCTGGGTACAGGTGCGCTGTTGCACGATGTCGGCAAGAGCAAGGTCCCGGAACGGATTCTTACCAAGCGCACTGCGCTCAATCGTTCTGAATTTGAGATTATGAAGAAGCACCCCGGCTGGGGCGGTGAGATCCTCAAAGAAACCGACATGATCGAGAAGGAATCGTACTATCCGGTACTACAGCACCATGAGCGCCTCGACGGCTCGGGCTATCCGCTCGGCACCAGCGAGAAGGATCAGCACCCCTTCAGCAAGATCGTGGCAATCGCCGATGTCTTCGATGCCCTAACGACGGAACGTGTGTACCAGGCTGCAATCGATACCTACCCCGCCCTCAAGATCATGCACAACATGAAGGGTGGATTCGACAAGAAGCTGCTGCGCGAGTTTACGATCATGATGGGACCTGAAACCGATCTGGTAAAACTGTAATCCCTCGCCTGCTTGTCGGCACGGCAAGCCACACCCCGCTTTTTTCTTATTTTTCTGAATCATTCTCCCTATATTCGAATCCAATGGATGAAAGAAAGCTTGTTCAGCAGGCGCAGGCTGGAGATTACGACGCCTTCGCCCAGCTCGTAAAAAACTATGAACGCCAGCTCTTTGCGCTGGCGCGGCGCCTTACGGGCAATGAGCACGACGCCGAGGATGTGCTTCAGGATACCCTCCTGAAAGCGATCGATAAGATCGATCAGTTTCGCGGCGACAGCTCATTCGGAACCTGGCTTTACGCAATAGCGTTGAACCAGGGGCGGGCCTTCCTGGCCAAAGAAAAACGCGCCGATTTGAAATCGATAGATGACCTCCTGCCCGCGGGTGGCCATGGCAACAGCGAACACAGTCACAAACTGTCGCAGTGGCGCAATCCGCACGAGGTGATGGAGGATGCTGAAATAGCTCAGGTGATTAACGAAGCGCTCGACGAGATGCGCGCCGAGTATTCGGTGCCGTTCATGCTGCGTTATCACGAGGAGATGTCGGTCAAGGAGATCGCCAGGTCGATCGGGTTAACGGAAGCCGCCACCAAGTCACGTATCCTGCGGGCGCGGTTGGCGCTGCGAGAGAAACTGGATAAGGTATTACGAATTGAGGATCCCGGTGAAAAAGTGCGCTGATTATATTGAGGGTCTGAACGAATACCTCGATGGTGAACTCGACCCGGAACTTTGCGCCGAGATCGAGAAACATATCGGCCAGTGCGACAACTGCAAGCTGATGGTCGATTCCCTCAAGATGACTGTTAAGATTTGCCGCGACAACGGCCAATGCGAGGAACTCCCCAAAGGTCTCTCCGACCGCCTCAATGCCAAACTCCGCGAGAAATGGGACGAGAAGTTTAGGAAGTAGGGGGGCGTGCGCTTCGACATGGCGAGAAGCCGCAGGTCGGGTTTCCTTGAAACCCGACAGTGCGGTTCCAAGTGAGCTTGACCTACATCTCTGCTACGCCGATAGGTGAGGAGAATCCTCACCGTCATTCCCGCGCAGGCGGGAATCCAGCTTTCGAGTAGCTTCCCCTGCGATATTGATTGATATCCAAACGTATCGAACGTTTGGGTTGTGATTTATGCAGCGATTCATGTCACTATCCATTTTTAGGTAGATTCTCCAATCCACACACACCCCCGGTCACGTCATTCCCGCATGTGCGGGAATACCGCGCCCGACCCCTCTCGATAGGGGTTAGCGGTTCTCGCGCGGAGAATATTCGGGAATCAATCTCAGCGTGACTCGTGGTTCGGATTCGTGCATCATGGTTCAGAGCGTCGTAGCCCAACCCCTCTTGAGAGGGGTCGACGGGATGGTTTCGTGCCAGCGGAAACATCACGGCGGGGGTGTGTTCGGTCAGGCCGGGTTGATTCAGCCATCGTTTTGAGTTGTTGGGGCGATTCTGATGTGCGAATGAATTCGCACCTACCTGACTGGTATCCCACGACCAATGGTGTAAAGATTCCCTTCCGGGAGTGGGTGTGCCCCCCACTCCCTATTGACTTCCCCCTATCATTTTCCACGCTTTTTTTAACTGTTCAAATCCTGCGTTCAAGATGCGAACAGGGCCTCAGTCTGTAACCGTCGTAGTTACAGTCAGTTAAGGCTGTGTTGAAAATGCTGTGTCGCGATGGAACAATTCGGCAAGATGGTTGCACAATATGCTCCCCAGAATCATTTCGTATGTTAGTCCCTGCCTTCAGTCGGCAGGAGGAGGAATTATGACGACTCTGATACCCAAGCGATGGTACGTTCCGGTAAGCTTCCTGACAATGATCGCCTCATTGGTGGTAGCTCTGATTATTGGGGGATGTTCGTCAAATGCCGTCTCACCGGCACCTGACGTTGAACAGCAGACGCTTGACTGGCTGAATCAGACAGCCCCAGCCGGCGAATCAGGTGCACAAGGTGTGACGATTCTGGGCCTCGAGCTATGCCCGGTAGTTTTCGACACAACGATCACGATTCCTGCCAGCCCGTATGGGGTGCAGGTGGATGTCGTGCATGGCGACGAAAAACTTGGCTTCTCGCTGCCGTATGGCGCAGTGAAGAAGTATATCGAACTGACTGTTCATATCACGGAACGTCAGTCGCCGTTCGGCAAGTTCTGGGAACTTGACTGTGGTCCCGATGGAACCACTTTCAACTATCCGCTGTATGTGCAACCGAACCAGGCTGCGCTCAATCGACTTGCCGCAGTACTTTTCTACTTCAACCCTCAAACCAACAAGTGGGAAATCGAGGCACGCAGCGGACTCTTCAATCCGCAGGTCCCGATCTACCATTTCTCGAAGTATGGCATAAGTTAGTAAACGTCTCCCTGCAACTAACCTGAATGAGCCCCCGGTAGACTGAGCCGGGGGCTCTTTTGTTTGGAAGTCCGCTGTATTGGAGTTAGGTGGCGTCGGCTATTTTTCTTCTGATCGGCCAAAGAATCCAAAGAAGCCGTAAAACCCGAAGAAACCATAGAACGCGTACAATGCGGTATTGTCGGTCGTAGCCCCCAGCGTTCCGAGTATCCCAAGCAAGCCTAAGAAACCCAGATAGCCGAGATTGCGAGTCTTCATTGCATTACCTCCTGAAGTATACTGTACGGTGTATGATTGTGGAAGTTGCGTGTGCCCCAATAGGTTCGCCTGCGGCCTACGATTAATGCAGCGACATCTGGGTCACTAATTTGTGGTGGTGTTGATACGATAGTTCCCACACACCCCCGGTCACTTCAATCCCGCGTGAGCGGGATATCCGTGCCCGACCCCTCTCAAGAGGGGTTTGCGTTGCTACACGCCGATTGGGGATGTAACATCCAGTTCCATAGCCATGCTTGCCAGAGGTGCGAGTGGTGGGTTCGAGACTCTCCGGCCCAGTCCCAAACCTACGCCACCTATCCTTGTAGGGGCATGTTGCACATGCCCCCAGCTCCCGGCTCCGCCATGAGCGGAAGCGGGCACGCACAGCGTGCCCCTACAGGTTTACCCGTGGTATGTGATTAATGCGGCAACGTGTGGGTCACCAGTTTATGGCAGGGTTGATCCACCCTCACCCCCGGCCCCTCTCCCTCCAGCGGGCGAGGGGAGCATGTTGGATACCGGCTGCGTAAGTATGACTCACTCATGGCGATCAGCTACGCGCTGCATTCTCAAACGCACTAGAGCGTCGTAGCCCAACCCCTCAATCCACACGTCAATCACATTCATGCTACTTTGACTGTCACTTTCTGTCAGGCAGCGCGGCGTAGAGCTTGACAAACAACATTTTTGTCCGCTTCATTACAGCAAATCTATTACCACTCGAGAAAGGATGGTCATTACCATGGCTGCAGATGACGGCAAAAAGAAAGCGTTAGATGCCGCAGTATCTCACATAGAAAAGCAATTCGGTAAAGGCTCGATTATGCGTCTCGGCGCGGTTTCGGCCATTGATCGAATTCCAACAATCTCCACCGGTTCGATGGCGCTCGATGTTGCCCTCGGTATCGGCGGAGTGCCACGGGGTCGTGTAGTTGAGCTTTATGGCCCGGAGTCATCGGGTAAGACGACCCTGGCGCTGCATATCATTGCCGAGGCCCAGAAGGCCGGCGGTACAGCGGCGTTCGTCGATGCTGAACACGCCCTGGATGCGACTTACGCCAAGGCTCTGGGCGTCGACACCGATAATCTGCTGATTTCCCAGCCCGATACGGGCGAGCAGGCACTTGAAATCACGGAGACCCTTGTCCGCTCCGGCGCGATCGACTGTATCGTGATCGACTCGGTGGCGGCGCTGGTGCCGCGCGCCGAAATCGATGGCGAGATGGGTGATTCCCATATGGGTTTGCAGGCGCGGCTGATGTCGCAGGCATTGCGCAAGCTCACCGGTACCGTGTCAAAGTCAAAGACCTGTGTCGTCTTCATCAACCAGATCCGCATGAAGATCGGCGTGATGTTCGGCAATCCGGAGACAACGACCGGCGGTAATGCGCTCAAGTTTTACTCCTCGGTACGTCTTGATATTCGCCGGATTTCATCGCTCAAGGATGGTGATGAAGTCGTCGGCAATCGCGTGCGGGTGCGCGTCGTGAAGAACAAGGTCGCGCCACCGTTCAAGGAAGCTGAGTTTGATATCATGTTCGGTAAGGGTATCAATTACGAGGGTGAGTTGATCGACATCGGCCAGAAATACAATGTGATTCAGCGCGCCGGCACTTGGTTTTCTTACGGTGATGATCGTATGGGGCAGGGACGGGAGAATGCCAGGGCGTTCTTGATCAACAATCCTGATTTGCGCGAGAAGCTCAAAGGCGAGATTTTCGAGAAGGCAGGTCTTTTCACCAACGGTCACAGCAAGAAGGCTGCAGAGGTGGAAGCGGCGGAGCCTGAGAAGGCGGGTGCGAAGAAGTAG
>JBECKX010000214.1:0-13807 GCA_040235515.1 Candidatus Zixiibacteriota bacterium | reverse complement strand
CTGCTGAATGTCAGACCTGATCTGGATTATGAGCAGGCCACCCGTAGCAGCCAGGCAACAGAGCAGTTGCGCCTCAGCCTCCGTGAAGCAGTCCATTCACATGGTGAAGACAATGAACTCGAAGCGTTCGTCCCGACGCTCTACTCAGTCCTGCGCAGGTTTGCCAGTTTTGAGATAGTCAGGTTGGGGGTTTTTGAAGCACGCGGTTCTGTCGTGCGCCAATACTGCCTTGGCCCGAGCGGCAACCTGCTCAATGAGTTGGATCGCTCCATCGTCTCAGGCGTCAACGAAATGCGTCGCCTTTTCAGCGCGATGAGCATTCGCCGCTGTAGTAGCTTGAGCGAGTCGGAACATGATGATCTCCGCTTCCTCGGGACCTGCGGAGTCGACTGGTCGATCTCGATCCCGCTGGGCGATGTAAACCAGGTCGATGCCGTCCTTACACTCGCAGGATCGGGAAGGGAAATCGCCGACACCGTGGCGGAGATGATTCGTGAGGAATGCACGGCTGCGGTTCTGCCGCTGATTCGCCACGATATCCTGAAACGTGAGCTTGATCTGGTCAGTCGGAATTTCCTCAAGCTGGGGAATGCACTCAAACTTCACGTCGACTCCCGCACGCCGGAACAGGCGCTGCAGGCGCTTGCCAGGTCAGTCGTCAAGGAGCTGCCCACTTCACTTTGTCAGATCTGGTTGCTCGATAAATCGCATACGACGCTCACTCCCGTTGCGCGCGCGGAAGCAGAATCGGTTGGCAGCATCGTGCGTGTCGCTCAGACCGTTGCTTTAGCGGAAACCGAGTGGCACAAGCGTGTCGTCGATGAAGGACGCTACATGGTGGTCAGCCAACAGAGCGACGAGTTCAAAATGAGTGATCGGGAGATTGCGCTCACAGCTTGTTCTTCAATGAAATCTGCGTTAATCGTTCCGATCGTGACCGGCGCCGATGTCGTGGGTGTGCTGACGATTTGCGAAGTGCGCGAGCGCGCCCGGCGAATCTTCACTCTCTCCGATATCAAGCTTGCGCAGGGCATCGCCCTGATCGCATCCCAGGCGCTGGCACGTGACATCTTTACAAAATCACCCGATCAGGCCACGCGCTTCAACTCGGAAGGAATCCCACCGCGGATTCTGGACAGAATCGAGACGCTGGAACGCAATCAACGCGTCGGTGAAGTTTTCGCGGACCTGCCGCGGCGATTGGCCACGCCACTCACCTCCATCATGGCTCGGAGCGACATCATGCTGCAATCGCTTGAAGATCAAGATAGCGCGGCTGCCCAAAGCTTCCGCACGATCAAGCGACAGGCTGAGAAAATCACAACGATCGTCCAGGAGATGAAGGAATACCGTCGCAACGAGCTGGAAATCAGCCGCGGCTTCGCCAATCCGGAACGGGTTCATGTTATCGACGAGAGTGCTTCGCTCGACGCAGCGGTCGAGTGGGATTGGAAGGAGATCTAGGCGCTCTTCGGTGGCTGGTTCGCAGCCAGTCGATCGTTAGACGATTGTCTTGCGAGAGATTTCGGTAACATCCTCGGCGTGGGATGGATGAGGGTCCTCACCCCTGCGGAGCACTATGATCGGGGCTTCGGTAGGGCAACCAAGCCTGAAGGGGAACCAATGTCCCACTCCGCTCGAAGTATAAAGTCTTGACCGGCCAACACGATAGTGTCCCCAGAGATAGCGCTCGCCACCCCATTCATCGAACACCGGTTTACCCATAAAGCCGATTTGGCACCCATGCGTGTGACCTGCCACGGTAAGTTCCACGCCTTGCGCAGCAGTGTAGTCGAAACCGCTCGGGCGGTGGCTCATGATGATTTTGAAGGCTCCGCTGTTGGCGTGCTCCAGCGTACGCTCGACGGTGTCTCTCAGGAAGTTGCCAATCGGCACACCCATTCGACGCGGGTCATCCGCTCCGCCGATGAAGAGTTCGCTGCTGCCGATCTTGATACTCGCTCCTTCGTTGATCAGCATCGGGATCGAACTCCGGGCGAAATTGGCTCGCACCTGCGGCGCCCCGCGATAGTAGTCATGATTGCCCATTGAGGCGTAAGCGCCGTACTTCGTTTTCAATCCCTCCAGCAGGCGAATGCAGTCAGGCAGCATGCGCAAATCGTCGGCGACATCCCCCGAGAAGAGCATGATGTCCGGACTGAATGATTCGGCGCGCAGCATCAGGGCCTCGATGTCATCGTTCTTTACATAAGGACCGAGGTGGCTGTCGCTGACATGGAGAATCTTGAGCCCATCAAGATCCTTCGGCAGGTCAGAGTAATAGAATTCGATCTCCCGCACCTGGGCGGTATCGAATGCGCGGGTCATTCCACCGCTGCCGAGTGCAACAGCGCTAACCGGGAAAATCGCGGCTGCTCCCTGAAGCACCAGCCGGCGGTTCTTCGATTTCGGCTCATCAGTCGTTTCTGTTGGCTCAGATTGTGATTGTGGTTCGACTGCCGAGCTGTGGATCGAACCCTGCTCGGCCTGCGCCTGCTTCTTCAGTTTGCGCTCGTTCAGACGCTCCCACCAATAGTAGGTCGTGTTAATCACACCGGAGAGGGGAAACGACAACAGCAGCGAGAGATTAAGCACAGCGGCGAGCGATGTCGCTATCGCGAAGACGTAGGCAATCTCGATCTCTCTGACAAAAGTGAAGAATGACCAGCCGAGCGCGGAGAGCAGGGTGAAACCAACCAGCCCCAGTATGGCTAGCTTAAGTTTCTTACGTCGCCACCAGACCGTATTCAGTATCCTGAAAACCAATAGCTGGCAGAGACTTAACGCGAACACAAATGCGCCCGCAAATAGCGTAAGTTGAAATCTCATTCTTCTCTTCTTAACAAGTCAGGAGTGTTTCAGTTCCATATCTGCTGAGTTTTGCCATGTTGCCCGGAAAAAATCAGGCCATCCTTGGTTCATATACGTTGAGACATCGGAATCGACCAGCACTGTTCTTAGAAAATTCTACTCTAATGAAATTTCTACTACTTGAGGGAGAGCAGGGAGGCGCCGCGGTAAGCGACTGAAGATCAGTTGCTAATTATCCGCGATTCCGGAAGCGTTCTATTTCTAGTAATGTGCCAGCGTACCGGCCATGTATCGCTGCGGGTCAGAAAACCGTTCAGAAGTCATCACCAGCAGCGGTTCTGTGATCCTGAAGCCGGCGTCTAAGAGGTACGCCAGAAGTTCCTTCTGTTCACCATGCACGAACACACGCCTGATGATAGCATCGGTGAAGAAATCACTCAGCAGACAATTGACCAGGATTGGCTGTAGATATTCCGGCCTGGTTGCGGCAACCGGGCCGATCATGCCACTCCTGGACATCATGGCGTAACCGGCGAATTTCCTGCCTTCACGAAATTCGAGCACCTTGAAGCCGTCCGTGCTTAACCAGAAAAAGTGTTCCTCAGGGCGAGCTGTTCCGCGCACCTTTCTGTCGAGGCGGGTCAGCCGCGAGATCGCCCGCTCGCTGGTAACTTCCTTCATCGCCAATTCCAGTGAGGGTTTGAGCTTTATCGGCATCTTCGGGTCCTGCTTTCTGTCGAGTTGCAGAACCGTAGCCTGAGGCGGCATTCCCTGCTTGGAATAGACGGCGATAGCCTGCGGGTTGTATGCGAACGTGGCAAGCGCGTAGCGCGTGCATTCAGCCTTCGCGCCATATTTCATAGTCCGAGTCAGTAGCTCGCGACCGACGCCGGCGGTCTGATAGGAGGGGAGCACGAAGAGCATAGCCAGGTACCATTCCATCTCCCGAATAATTGAGCTGGCATAACCCACGATGCGCCCAGCTTCATTAACAGCCACGAAATGTCCCTCCGGATCGCTGCGCAGGAAATGCAGTAGCATCGGGTTCGGCCGCGAAATCTTCCCCTTGAATTGCGGCAGGTTCGCCTGTTTCCTCAGGTGATTGTACGACCGCAGAAACATCTTCTCTGCCTCGAGTTGATCCGCCTCACGCATGCGGCGGTATGATACCTTATCGGCCTTTCCGGCCTTGCGAGATTTTGTCCTGGTGCTCATAGAACGAATCTGTGATATCGAAATTCAGGCCGCAAGAATTAACTCTCCCGCTCCGTGGAAACTTGCTATCAGCGCCGATTAATCACCGTTTAAATCGCATTTTAATTTGACACCTGTAATTTCAACCAGTAGTATAAAGGCTAATATTGATCTGTCTACTGATCTAGCACCATGAAGATACTGACGAATAGAGTCCTGGTCGTGAATCAGAATTACGAGCCGCTCATCGTGACCAGTGTCAAGCGGGCGATTGTAATGATGTACCTCGGCAAGGCAACGGTTGTAGAAACTCGAAACGGGCGCAAGATTCGCTCCGTCTCGCGCGCTCTCGACGAACCCTCGATAGTGCGACTCGAATTCTATGCCCGCGTCCCGTACCGACAGGTGATGCTTAACCGCAAGAATGTGATCAAGCGGGATGGCGGTCGCTGCCAGTATTGCGGAACGACTTCCGGAGTGATGACGGTAGACCATGTGATGCCGCGACTACGCGGTGGCGCCGATGCCTGGGAAAACCTCGTCTGCGCCTGTGACCGTTGCAACAACAAGAAGGGTAATCGCACACCTGAACAGGCGGGAATGCGATTGCTCAGCCGCCCCCGCAAGCCGAGCCATCTGACTTTCATTCGTCAGTCGATCGGTAAGGGGGATGAAGTTTGGAATAAATACCTCTTTTTCGATTAAAGGCTAGCATAATCTACGATGGCTACTGAAGTTATACTCTCCGGGATGCAGCCCACCGGGCGCCTGCATCTCGGTAATCTCGAAGGGGCACTGGCAAACTGGGTGGCGCTGCAAAACGACTACGATATGTATTGTTGCATCGTCGACTGGCATGCGCTCACTGCGGACTACGACAATACCGCTGACCTTGACGAGAAAATCGTGCAGATGGCAATCGACTATCTGGCCGCCGGACTCGATCCAAACAAGTGTGCCATCTTCATCCAGTCGCAGGTAAAGGAGCACGCTGAACTCCATCTGCTCTTCTCGATGATCACTCCTACTCCCTGGCTGGAACGCGTTCCATCCTACAAGGAGAAAGCGGAGAAGCTCGGGCTGGATAGCTACGGATTTCTCGGCTACCCCTTGCTGCAGGCTGCAGATATCCTGCTCTACCGCGCCAACTGGGTGCCGGTTGGCAAGGATCAGCTGCCCCATATCGAGTTGACTCGTGAGGTCGCACGCAGGTTCCATAACATCTATGGCGAAGTGTTCCCGGAGCCAGATGCGAAACTGACCAAAGTCCCGGTGGTACCCGGCATCGATGGCGAGAAGATGTCAAAATCGTACGGCAATGAGATCACAATTGCGGAGACGCCGGAGGAAACCGCTGCCAAGATCAAGAAGATGTTCACCGATCCGCAGAAGCTGCGCAAGAACGATCCGGGTCGTCCCGATATCTGCCCAGTTTTTGCATTGCACCAGCTCTACACTCCCGAAGCGGACCGCGCGGTGATCGACCGCACCTGCCGTACGGGAGAACTCGGCTGCGTCGCAGACAAGAAACATCTTGCTGATAACATTAATAAAGCGTTAGAACCTATCAGGGCGAAGCGCCGCGAGCTGGAACAGAATATCAGTTATGTAAACGATGTCCTGGAAGAGGGCGCCAACCGTGCCCGCGCACGAGCGCAGGAAACTATGGCGCTGGTCCGCGAGAAGATGCACCTGAGGTAGTGACGAACCGAGAGCTAATGACACAAGAAAACTTCTACGACGATATCGAACCGCTCACCGAGGAACAATCGTTTCCAGTCAAGATCGATGGCTTCGAGGGCCCGCTGGATCTGTTACTCTACCTGATCCGAAACCAGGAAATCGACATTTACGATATCCCGGTCGCGAAGATCACCGGGCAATACCTCGAGTATGTCGAGATGATGCAGGCGCTCAATCTTGAGGTCGCAGGGGAGTACCTGCTTATGGCGGCTACCTTGCTGCGGATCAAAGCCCGTCTCCTGATGCCGCGTCATGCGGGTGAAGAGGGTGAAGATGAGGATCCGCGCGAAGAGCTGATCATGGCTCTGCTCGAGTACAAGCGGTTCAAGGAAGCGTCCGAGAAAATGGCGATCATGGAAGTCAAGGAACGCCAGATCTTGAAGCGCGGTGATTTCTCTTACCTGAGTCCTTCCGTGCAGGAGACTTTTACGATCGATGCCACGCTCTATGACCTCGTAAGGGCGTTCCATGACATCATGAAGAGCGCGGCAGATCAACCGAAGCATGAGGTTTCCAATTTCGAGCTGACGATCGAGGACCAGGTGAATTATATCCTGTCAGTCCTCGACGTGGGGTCGGAGACTTCACTAACCAAACTCGTGGAAGCCAACCAACAGCGGATTTACTACGTTGTTACATTTTTGGCACTATTGGAGTTGGTCAAGCTGCAGCGGATATCCGCAAAGCAACACCAACATTTTGGAGAGATTTATGTCGTCCGAATCGACTGATCCGAAGACGGTGAATTATACTGATGAAGAGGTCAATCTGATCGAGGCAGTGTTGTTCTCCTCGCCGCAGCCATTGCCGTTGACCGAACTGAAGAAGGTGATCAAGTCGCGCCACAAGGGTGGAATCAAGAGCATCGTCGATCATCTGAATGAACGCTATGAAGCGGACAATCGCTCCTTCCGTATCCGTGAGATCGGCGGAGGGTTCCAGTTTTACCTCCTCGCCGATTACGCTTCATCCGTTGAGAAGTACTTCTCGGTCGAGCGCGAACGTCGCCTCACTCCGGCCGGCCTGGAGACTCTGGCGATCATTGCCTACAAACAACCGATCACTAAAGGTGAGATCGAACAGATTCGTGGCGTCTCATCTGATGGCGTCGTTGCGACGCTGCTCGAGAGAAAGCTGATCAAGCCGGCAGGGCGGGCTGACAGAATCGGCAAACCGTTGCTCTATGCAACCGCTCCCAAGTTCCTGGAGTACTTCGGGATAGCCGATCTCAGCCAGTTGCCGAAGCTCTCAGAGGTCCTTCCTAAGAAGGAAACTGAGAATCAAAAGCAGTCAAATCTGGAGTTCAAGGAATTCTCTGATGCCGCAGCGCGAACCGGAGTAGCGGGTGCGAGCGCTGGCGGTGACGACCTCGGGGATGAACAGGTCGATGAACTGGATGAGATTGAGACGGCAGAGTCAGCTGGCGAAGAAGAAGAGGATATTGCGGAAGATGCCGGTGTAAAGACTCCGGCAGCTGCCGAGGCTGCGGAAGACCTCGAGGATGAGTACGACGCGGAATACGATTCTGACGACCCCGACGACGAAGACGACGACGATTAGACCCGATCGCAGCCGCTCGGGCAAGCGATAATCCCCAGAGAGAACAAATGAGACTCAATAAGTTCCTGGCCCACTGCGGCATTGCATCCCGCCGTCGCGCTGATGAAATCATCGCCGAGGGTCGGGTGAAAATCAATGGTCAGACGATTTCGGAACTCGGTGTCATCGTCGATGAAGAGTTTGACAAAGTTGAGGTCGATGGCAACCTGGTGATGCTCCCACAGGAGCAGACCTATATCGCCTTGAACAAGCCGGCCGGAATCCTGGTGACCGCCAAAGATGATCGCGGTCGGGAGACGATCCGATCACTGTTGCGCGGGTTGAAAACGCGCGTGAACCATGTCGGCAGGCTCGATCAAGATTCGGAAGGACTCCTGTTGCTGACGAATGACGGCGAACTCGCTTTCCGTCTGACACATCCAAGGTACGAGATCGCAAAGACTTACCGGGTGGTGATCAAAGGCCAGGTCGAGCCGCTCGATCTGGGCAAGTTCTCATCCGGCATTGAGCTGGAGGATGGTCATATCGGCCATGCGGAGGCAAAAGTGGTGCGCGGCGACAGCCACGTGACCGAACTGCAAATCATTCTGCGCGAAGGGCGTAAGCGGGAGATTCGGCAGATGTGCAAGGCGTTGGGCTACGCCGTCCTGGTATTGCAGCGGTTGCAGTTCGGCAATGTCAGCCTCGGCAAATTGCCGCCGGGGGAGTGGCGCTACCTGACCGAACAAGAGATCAAGGAATTGAAAAAATCGGTCGGAATCCTCTAGGAGATTTCTTCAGGTAGAAGCGCTCAACTGGTTGTCATTCCATCGATTTTCCTTGCTCCGATTGAAATCCCTGACTATATTCAAAAACCTGTGCCTGAATCAGGTACGCTGGCAATTGAGATTGGCCTGTTTGAAGGACTTTGTTAACCGGATTGATTGGCGCTTGAGTCGAAGCGAGCGATGTCGCTGAGTATGTCGAAACTGGTCATAGCGATAGATGGACCCGCCGGAGCAGGAAAGAGTTCCACGGCCAGATCTGTCGCGAAGAAACTGGGATTGACTTACCTTGATACCGGTGCTATGTACCGCGCTGTGACACTCAAGGCAATCCGAGCGGGTGTCGATCTCAATGACGGTGACAGGCTTGCGGAGTTGACCCGCAAGTTGAAAATTCGTTTCGACAGCAGCTTCGATCCACAGCGGGTGTTGATGGATGACGAGGATGTCAGCGAGGCGATCCGTACTCCGGAAGTGACGAAGGGCACGTCGCCGGTTTCGGCGCAACCGCAGGTTCGCGAGATCCTGGTTGAGCGCCAGAAGGAGTTCGGCAGAGAAGGCGGCATCGTCGCCGAAGGCAGAGACACGACATCGGTTGTCTTTCCGGACGCCGATTTGAAAATATTTTTGGTCGCCGACGTCAAGGCTCGCGCTTTGCGGCGGCAGAAGGACCTGCAACAACTGGGTGTGGAGTCCTCGCTCGATGAGCAAGTCGAACTTTTAGCGAAACGGGATCAAGCCGATTCGTCGAGAAGAGCTTCGCCTCTGACCAAGGTGGATGGGGCGATAGAAGTTGACACAACAAACTTAACCATTGACGAACAGGTGCAAAAGATCGTAGATCTTGCCTATCAGGTTGCTGCTGTTTGAGTCTTCAATATCGCATTGCTCAAATTCTCATTCCAATCACCGCTAAGATTCTATTTCGCTGGAAAGTATTCGGACGTGAAAACATACCGGCTGGTCCGGTTCTGATCGCGTCGAATCATCTGTCGAACTACGACCCGCCACTGATCGGTTCATCGATCAAGCGTGGTGCGTATTACTTTGCGAAGATAGAATTGTTCAAGAATCGTTTCATCGGAGCCTTTCTTAAATCGGTCAATGCCTTCCCGGCACGTCGCGGCGAGGCTGATCTTGAGGCGTGGCGCACCGCGCGCAATATCCTCAAGCGTGGCGATATTCTGATCTTCTTCCCGGAAGGCACGCGCTCGCTCGATGGTGAGGTGCAGCCGCCGAAGCCGGGGATGGGGCGACTGGCGGAAGCCACGAACGCCCCGGTGGTTCCGACGGCGATTACAGGATCGCATCGGCTGAAAGATGTTTTCTGGGGGCGCGCGAAACTCAGGGTTGGATTCGGCAAACCGATGAGTATCGCCGATTTCAGCGATCTGTCTGACAAGCACGAGCGGATGGATCAGTTCTCGCTTGCCGTAATGGAGGAAATCAGGAACCTCAAAGCCGAGTTGGAACTGACCTGAAGATATGACTATGAGAATTGAATTTTACTTTAATACAAACAGCCCGGAAGGGTTAGCGCTTACCGTAAGGAGGATTCAGTTTAATGACTGAAGAAACCACTACCGAAACCAGTACAACCACTGACAATGGAGGTGAGAAGGCTTCCTCAAAGAGACTGCAGAAGAGAACACAGTCCGAAAAGAAGTTGAGCAAGGCCGAAGAAAAAGGCACCTCGATGATCACAGAACGCGCCGCGGGCGTCGAGGGTGTCACCACCGACCGCAAACGTCGCATTCAGGAGCGCATGCAGAAGCGTTCCGGACAGCCCGCCGTCGTTGAAGCGGTCGAGCCGATCAAGCAAACCGATCTGGATGATATGGAGTACTCGGAGCATGAGTATGAAAAGATGCTCAATATGTACGAGGAAACGCTCCAGGATATCCGCGAGGGTGAAATCGTCAAGGGCCGTGTCCTTGATATCACCCGCGAGGATGTGATCGTCGATGTCGGCTTCAAGTCCGAAGGAATCATCTCGGCACACGAGTTTTCCGATGTGACCGAAGTGAAGGTCGGAGACGAGGTGGAAGTGTTCCTCGAGTCAGTCGAGGACCAGAACGGTCAGTTGATCCTGTCAAAGCAGAAGGCCGATTTCATGCGCGTTTGGGACCGCATTCGCGAATCCCACGACGCCGGCGATCTGGTCAAGGGTCGTCTGCAGCGCCGTATCAAGGGCGGTATCGTCGTCGATCTCTTCGGAGTCGATGCCTTCCTGCCGGGCTCGCAGATCGCGCTGCGCCAGGTTCCTGATTTCGACGAATTGATCGGCCAGGAGATGGATGTCAAGATCATCAAGCTCAACAAGAGCCGTCGCAATATCGTCGTGTCACGCCGCGTTGTCCTTGAGCAGGAGCGCGAGGAGATGCGCAAGAAGCTGCTCGAGGAGATCGAGCAGGGTCAGATTCGCGAGGGCGTCGTGAAGAATATCACCGACTTCGGTGTCTTCATCGACCTCGGCGGTCTCGACGGACTGTTGCATATCACTGACATGTCCTGGGGACGTATAGCGCACCCGTCCGAATTGGTGTCGCTCGGAGACACGATCGAAGTGAAGATCCTCGATTTCGACAAAGAGAGTGGTCGTATCTCGCTCGGCATGAAGCAGCTTACCGAGTACCCGTGGGAGAACATCGAAGAGAAATACCCTGTCGGCAACAAAGTCACCGGCAAGGTGGTTTCACTCACCGACTACGGTGCCTTCGTCGAACTCGAGAAGGGTATCGAGGGTCTGATTCATATCAGCGAAATGAGCTGGACACAGCACATCAAGCATCCTTCCAAGCTGATGAATGTCAACGACGAGATCGAAGCTGTCGTGCTGGCGGTTGACAAAGAGAACGAGAAGATTTCTCTCGGTATCAAGCAGATGGAGCCCGATCCGTGGACGGTGCTTGACCAGAAGTATCCGATCGGCTCCAAGGTCACCGGCAAGGTTCGTAACCTGACCACCTTCGGTGCTTTCATTGAGCTGGAGGAAGGAATCGACGGCCTGGTGCATATTTCCGATATGTCATGGAATCGTCGCATCCAGCATCCGTCTGAAGTGATGAAGAAGGGTGAAGAGGTTGATGTGATCGTCCTCAAAATCGATCGTGACAACCGCAGAATCTCACTCGGCTACAAGCAACTCTTCGATGATCCGTGGCCGGCCTACGCCGTCAAGTATGGCGTTGGTTCCGAGTGCGTCGGGGTGATCACCCGCGTGCTTGATCGCGGCGTAATCGTCGAGCTTGGCAATGAAGTCGAAGGCTTCGTTTCCACCAACGAGCTTGGGGTGCCGGATCTGGTTCGTCCTTCCGACGCTTTCCATGAAGGCGACGAGATTCCGCTCAAGGTGATCGAGTTCGATCAGACACAGCGCAAGATCGTCCTTTCGGTCGATGCTTACATGAAGGGCAAAGAGGAAGATGTCGTTGACAATTACGTCAAGAAGCGTCAGGAAACGACTACACCGATGGCCGATGCGCTCCAGGAAGCTGGCGTGCAGGCGGGTGGCGTCGTAGCGGTGGCAGCTGCCGAGCCGGATGAGGCTAAGGCTGATGCCGATGCCGATGCTGGCGCTTCCGACGATGCTGACGACAACGCCGAGGAATCATCAGACGACGAAGAGAAGGCTTCGTGAGTCGCTGACTGACGCAGTCGATCTGATTCGATAGATAGAGCGCGGGAGCCTATGACGCTTCCGCGCTTTTTTTGTGCTGGACACACGACGATGAATAAACAATTCCAATGTAATCGTGCGCTGAGGGTGGCCGCGACCTTGGTCGCGGTTTATAAGCGTCTGAGACCGCGACCAAGGTCGCGGGCACACAACGGTCGATATCCCGGTATCGTTGGCACAAGAGAAACTTCTGTGTCAGCCCGGGCGCAACAGGGTGCACCCATACCGAGAGCATCGCACGAATTGTAAAAACGCACCAGTGTCGTGAGTGTGACATGCGCTTTTCCTGTGGCAAAACCCCGCACGATTTCTTATCCCTTAATCCGATGACCAGATACACATCCATCATGATTGCAGGCATACTTGGTGCGCTACTGCTCACGTTCTCCTGCGGGAAACAGGCAAAGATCCCTCAGAGCGAGTGGGAAACGATGATAGCGATTCGTGCGGAGGCCGCTGCGCACTACAGAGCCAAAACTGAGCATGACTTCCAACTCGCGATCGGTGAGACCCCTGCCGACACCGCGCAATTACGTGAGATGGCGCGGCATCTTTTCACCCGCAAGAACATTGACCTGCTGCAACGGATCGAAGACAGTTTTCAGCCGGGCCGTGAAGAGACGCAGGTGCGACGTTTACGCCACTACCTGATCGATGGGTTGATTGATCTTACCCTTGAGCCGGAGCGCCGCTATGCCGCCGAGATTGCATCACGACCGATCGAGCTTCCCGATGGTGGCAGTATCTCAATTCAGCAGATCCCACGAACTCTAGCAGCAGAATCGAATCGGGACCGCCGCGAGATGCTTTACAATTCACAGTTGCCGATGCTCAAACGCCTTAATGCGGTCAAGCAGGTCGAACTGCAAAGGCTCGATTCGCTGTTGATGAGCCTGAATTACGGGAGCGTGACATCCTACTACCAGGAGGTGCGCGACTACGATTTTGCGCAGTTGGCAGTGACAGCGGAGGAGATCTTGGATCGGACAGATAGCATTGCAGCTGCCGTGATGGAGCGTGCAGCGCCGCTGATGCTGGGGATCGACACGAATGCTCTTCGCGCATACGACGTACCACGGCTACTGCATTCAGCAGAGATTAACGAGATTCTGACTCCGCAGAATATTGAAGCGTTATACGATACACTCTCTTCCCGATGCAACTTCGCTCCTGAACCGGATTCCAGTGTAACTGTCTTCTGGGCAGATAACTCGCATCCGATCCGCCGCTCGAGCACATTTGCAGTGTCAACGAGCGACATCAGGATTACGATTACTCCCGGCGAAGGCATGGCAGCGCAGAATAGTTACTGGCACGAGATGGGGCACGCGCTCCACTATGCCAACACTCTTCAGCGAGAGTTCGAGTTCATCTACCTGGGGGCAGTGGCTGAGCGAGAAATGCTCGCATTCCTGATGGAGAAGGTGTATCTGTGGAATTATTTCTATCAGTCCAACTTTGAAGAAATCAAAGGCGAGGATCAACTCAGACGCTTGGTACTGGTCGACAGATGCCTGTGGTCAACGTCTGAGCTTCTGTCCGTAAGGGCTGAGTGCGCCGATTTCCTGTTTGAGTACAAGTACTTTGCCGGGTTAGAGGATGCCAGGGGAGAATTTGTGCGGCAGCGAGAGCGTCTGCATGCTTACCCGGTAAGTGACGCAGAAAGCGAGCTGTACCTCAGCCGAGTTAGTTTGTTCGAATCGGCCGACTACCTCATGGCGCGCATCGGAGCAGCCAATCTGTTTCATCATCTGGCCGGACTCGACAGAGTTGATACGATAAACCCTCAGCCGACATTGCTAGCAGGACTATACGACGCCTGCCGCGCGATCCAGAGCTTTCTGGCAGACTCGTGGCAACACGGTACCGATCTCTCCTTTGATTACTACTCCGAGTACCTTACGGGCGAAGTTCGGGATCCGGATGCCCTAATTTCCCGACTGGCGTTTGTCTGCTACTGGTCTGCAGAGGATCTCACCTCGGCACGATAGCTGCCGCCGGTACTCCATTCCTATCCCGTACGGAAATCTCTTCCGAATTAGACCCGTCGTCCCAG
>JBECKX010000196.1:0-19746 GCA_040235515.1 Candidatus Zixiibacteriota bacterium | reverse complement strand
ATATTTGAGTCCTCCTACTGATATTGACGCAGTAGGGTAAGCGTCCGTCCAAAATCTTCAGGTAATTCTGACTCAAAATCAAGCGTTTCTTCAGTTTCTGGATGAACAAATGAAAGTCGCGCGGCATGCAGGAGCTGGTGATCTACCCCCTCAAGCAGTTCTTTGGCAAATGCACGATGCCGTGCCTCGATTCCGGTCAGCCGTCCCGGGGCGCGCCCACCATACTCGGGATCTCCAAACACCGGGTGACCCGTTTCCTTCAAATGGGCCCTGATCTGATGCGTCCGCCCTGTCTCCAGATTGACCCGCAGCAGACTGGTGAACACGAACTCTTCCATGGTCTCATAGTGGGTAATCGCCTCACGAGCGATTGGACTGCCCGACGTCATCACCCTGCGGTCGGCACGCGATCTCCCGATCGCAACATCGATCGTCCCTTCGCGTGGCTGCATCTTTCCCCAGATAACCGCCTGATACTCGCGCTTGAGCGTGCGAGCCTCCAACTGTTCGCCCAGCTTCCGGTGCATCAGATCGCTCTTGGCGACGACCAGCAGGCCGGATGTATTGTTGTCCAGCCGATGTACCAACCCGGGGTATCCCTTCGCGTACCCGGAGGACAGGTCGGTAAAATGATACAACAGCGCATTAGCCAGAGTGCCTGTTTCATGGCCCGGCGCGGGATGGGTCACCAATCCGGCCGGCTTGTTTATAACAGCCAGGAAATCATCTTCATAGCGGATGTCGAGCGGGATATTCTCCGCGGCGAATTCAATCCGTTTCTCCTCCGGCTTGTCGATCTCGATCTGTTCGCCGCCCTCAAGACGGTGGGACGCCTTGACGGCCATTCCGTCGACGGTTACTCGCTTCTCTCCCAGCAGCTTCTTGACGAAACTTCTCGATAACCCGAGGTCAGCCTGAGCCAGATAGAGATCTATCCGCTCACCGGCCGACTCAGCTGCCGCTGTCAGTTGGACTAATGGCACAGCTTTGCTTCCTGGCACCCCTCTTGGCGTCGAGGATCAGTGCAATGATTATCAGTACCATCCCGACACTAACCGCTGAGTCCGCGATATTGAACACCGGCCAGCGCGTCATATAGTACCCGGGGAAATCATAAAAGAGGATTTTTGCGGGTTGAAGATGAATATCGAAGAAGTCGACATCGATGAAATCTACAACTTTGCCATAGTAGAGACGATCGGTCAGGTTTCCCAGCGCTCCACCGATCACCATCGCGAGGGAATAGTCGAGCAGCTTGTTCTTGCCCGCGTCCTTAGCGAGCACCACCAGCACCAGGATCGTGACGAAGATCGCGGCAAAGGTATAGAAGCTGCCTGATCCGAGATTGCTTGAGAAGGCCCCACCCTCGTTAAAGACCAGGTTCCACTGCAGGAAATCCCCGATCACCTTGACCGGCACCGGCGGCATCGTCTTCACCGCTATGATCTTCGTGATCTGATCCAGAACCAGGATCATGACTGCGGTCAGCGACAGCGCGAGAAAATGGCGGTTGCTCGCGGACCAGCGAAAGGAATCGCGCCAACTCATTGGAGTTTTCGTTTCTGCTGCAGTTGTCTTGACAGGTGATGACTTGACGTGGATTGTTTAGTCATAAGACGTTCTGACACCGGTTCCCGGTTCAGACGCTAGCGTCGTTGAACCCTCTGGCTCTTCTCCTGCTCTTCACGCTCCTTGCACTCGATGCAGTAGCGGGCGTGCGGGAGTGCGCGCAAACGTTCTATGTTGATGTTCTTGCCGCAGCCGATGCACTTGCCGAACGTGCCATCCTTGATACGCCGCAGCGCTTCATCGAGGTGATAGAGGAAACGACCATTCTTGGAATTGAGCATGAACGCCTTCTCTCGCTCCATCGCATCGGTAGCGAGATCGGCCATGTGAAACGAGTAGCTGGAGTGATCCCCGGTGGCGTCTTTGGTCGTGCTGTCCATCGTGCGGGCTTTGGTCAGCCCCATCTCGCGCATGATCTCCTCGCGCCGCTCCAACAGCATCTTTTCGAATCGCTCTAGTTCTCGCTTACGCATAACAACTTCACTCCCGTGACCGGTCGGGGCTGTTCCAAACCATCCGCCGGTCGCTCTGTCCTACTCTTTATCTACGGATCGCCAGTTTGGCTGGTTCTCCGTTAATGCTCCATTCGCGCAGGAAACCACCCTCAGCATCTCCAAACTCTATATCGTCGGCAAGGGTTTCCTGCTTGATGTATTCAAGGTGCATGCGTGCTGCGGCTGTCACGACTTCATTCGAGCTGATCGCCACACTGATTTTGTCGGTGACCTCGAAATCAGCCTCCTTGCGCATACTCTGGATTTTATTAACCAACTCGCGTGCAAAGCCCTCGGCGCGCAGACTCTCGTCGATCTCGGTTGTGAGCGCTACAGTGTAGCCCGCATCGGCAGCGACCGCAAAACCACCCTTACCGGTCAGGCGAACCTGAACCTCCTCGTTGCTCAACGCAAAGGTCTTGCCGTTCACACTCACCGACAGCTCCTTCAAAGCCAGGAACTTCCTGATCTCTTCCTCCGTCAGCTTGTCGAGAGCATCCTTGACCGCCTTGACATCCTGCCCGACCTTGGGCCCGAGCAGCTTGAAGTTCGGCAACACCTGGTACTCGGCCACCGCAGTCGTATCCTCGAGGAAGCTGATCTGCTTGACGTTGATCTCTTCCTTGATCACCTCCAGCAGCGGTTCGACATTCTCGCGCCTGATCTCACCGGGCAGCTTGACCAGCATCTCCGCCAGCGGCTGACGCACTTTGATCTGGACGGTGTTACGTGCCGATCGACCCAGGCTCACCAATTTGATGGCTGCATCCATCCGCTGCTCCAACTCGTCGTTGACCAGCGATGCGTCGAATTCAGGATAGGTCGCCAGATGCACCGACTCCTCTCCGGTCAGCTCACGGTAGAGCTTTTCGGAAAGAAATGGAATCACCGGGGCCGCCAGCAGGCAAACCTCGACCAATGCATCATAAAGCTCCAGGTAAGCTCTGAACTTGTCAGGCAGATCACCCGAAGCCCAGTAGCGGCGGCGACAACGCCGCACATACCAGTTGGACAACTCGTCGATCACGAAATCGCCCAGTTGCCGCAACGGCTTGGTAAACTCATACCTGTCGAAACCGGCGATATAATCCCGCTTCATGCTCTCCAGCCGCGATTGCAGCCAGCGATCGATCTCGAGCGGCTCACCGGCCTTCTCGGCCATAAATGCACGTAGATCACCGTTACCCTCCTTCGCGGCGCGCTCACGCAGATTGTCGATGTTGGCGTAGATCGCGAAGAAGGTATACGTGTTCTTGAGTGTGTCGAGGAAACGACGCTGCACGTCGAGCACACCATCTTCGTCGAAGCGGGTCACCTGGTGCGGCTGGCTCACCGTCAGCAGGTACCAGCGCAACGCATCGGCGCCATACTTCTCGACGATCTCAAACGGGTCGACCGTGTTCTTCAGCGACTTCGACATCTTCTTGCCCTTCTTGTCAAGTATGAAGCCGATCACGACCACATTCTTGTACGCCGGCTTGTTGAAGAGCAGTGTGCTGATCGCCAGCAGCGAATAGAACCATCCCCGCGTCTGATCTGTCGCCTCGCTGATGAAGTCAGCCGGGTACATCGCCTCGAACAGTTCCTTGTTCTCGAACGGATAATGATACTGCGCATACGGCATCGCGCCCGAGTCGAACCAGACATCCACCACTTCACTCTCACGCACCATCCTGCCACCACACTCGCATTTCATTTCGAGTTCGTCGACATACGGTTTGTGCAGGTCGATCTCCTCCGGCGGATCGACGGCATACTGCTTCAGCATCTCGACCGATTCGATCGCAGTGATCTTCTCACACTCCTGGCACACCCAGAGCGGAAGCGGCGTACCCCAGTAGCGTTCGCGCGAGAGCGCCCAGTCGATGTTGTTCGAGAGCCACTCTCCCATGCGACCCGTGCCTATCTCCGGGGGTACCCAGTTGACCTCTGAATTCCGGCCAAGCAGTTTCTCTTTGTTCTCCGAAGTCTTGATATACCACGATTGCCGCGCATAGTAGATCAACGGTGACTTGCAACGCCAGCAGAAGGGGTAGGAGTGCTCGTAGGTCTCCTTCTTGTAAAGAACACCACGTTCCTTCAACTCCTTGATGATCAGCGGATCGGCGTCCTTGATGAACTTGCCGGCATAATCCGTGATCTCGTCGAGGAACCTGCCATCCTCTTTGACCGCCTGGATCACCGGCAACCCATACTTCTGGCCAACATTGTAGTCATCCGCACCGAAGGCGGGCGCCATATGCACGATTCCGGTCCCGTCCTCGAGCGTCACGAAGTCCGCCAGGGTGACATACCAGATGTTATCGAATTTGCCCTCGTAATAATCGAAGAACGGCACATACGCCTTCTTCTCGAGGGTCTTACCCTTGAAGCGCTCGATTACTTCGAATTCCTCGTCCAGGACCTTCTCCGCCAGTGCTTCCGCCAGCACCAACTTCTCATCCCCATACTGCACCTTGACATAGTCAGCATCGGGCGACACGGCCAGCGCGACGTTCGAGATCAACGTCCACGGCGTCGTCGTCCAGACCAGGAAACTGGTGTCGGGTTCATCGACGATCTGCGCGCGCACGAAGATCGATGGATCCTTGACATCCTCGTATCCCTGTGCCACTTCATGCGACGACAAACCGGTACCGCAGCGCGGGCAGTAGGGGAGAATCTTATGTCCCTTGTGCATCAGGCCACGATTGAAAAACTGCGCCAGTATCCACCACACCGACTCGATGTAGTCATTCTCGCAGGTGATGTATGGTTTGTTCAGGTCAAGCCAGTAGCCGATGCGGCGCGTGAGGTGGTCCCAGTCTTCCTTATATTTGAACACCGACTCGCGGCACTGCTTGTTGAACTCGGCGATTCCATATTTCTCGATCTCAGCCTTCGATTCCAGCCCCAGTCGCTTCTCAACCTCGATTTCAACCGGCAACCCGTGTGTATCCCAGCCTGCCTTTCGCTCAACCAGGAAACCACGCATCTGCTTGTAGCGACAGACGAGGTCCTTGATTGCACGGGTAATGACGTGATGGATGCCGGGTCTGCCGTTAGCGGTTGGAGGGCCTTCATAAAACGAGAATCGCGGGGCATCTTTGCGTCGACGTATGCCTTCATGGAACGTGTCCGCCTTGTCCCAGTACTCGAGTACTTCCTCTTCCAGTTTGGAAAAGGATGTGCTTGATTTCAATTCGTCGAACTTCAAACGGTCATCCTTTCGATCACTTTGGCAATCATCTCTGTCATTCGCGGCTCCGTGCCGTTGGCCGCGTGGAGAATATCTTCGATCTTTACGGGGCGCATCGCGTCAGGGAGTCCCATGTCGGTGACAATCGACACCCCCAGCACCCTGAGATTCTGGTGGCGGGCAACGATCACCTCCGGGACGGTCGACATGCCGACCACATCACCACCAAGCAGGCGCAACATTCTGTACTCCGCGCCGGTCTCCAGTGTTGGTCCGGTCACCGAGACATACACGCCGCGTTGCGTTCTGTAACCGAGTTCGGTCGCGGTTTGTTCGGCCAATTCGATCAATTCCGTATCATACAGGTTGTACATGTCGGGAAACCGCGGACCCAGCCGGTCATCATTGCGACCGATCAGCGGGTTGGTCCCCTGCATATTGATATGGTCAGTGATAATCACCATGTCACCGACACTGAAATGCGGGTTCAAACCACCCGACGCATTACAGACAACCAGAGCCCCGATCCCGAGATTCTTCATGACCCAGACCGGAAAACCGACCTGTTGCATCGAATAACCCTCGTAGAAATGAAAGCGTCCCTGCATCGCCACCACGCTCTTGCCGTTCAGCTTGCCCAGCAGCAATTTGCCGGCGTGGCTCTCGACGGTCGAAACCGGGAAATGGGGGATCCTTTCGTACGATACTTCCTTCTCTACGTTTATCTTTTCACCCAGTCGACCCAATCCCGTACCGAGAATGATCCCTACCTCAGGTTTGATATCTGACTGCGAACGGACATAGTCGGCCGCTTCCTGAATCTCGTCATAAAACGTCATTGTCACCCATTTCTCTAATCTTAGCTCTCAGATCCGGCCTGGTGAAATTCCGGGTCATGTTCGACCCCACCACCCTCACAACCGCTCGCCGCTGGTTGATGCTCTCCACCGGTGAGCTGCGACCCACGTTCGTCAAGCAGCTTCTGATGCGAGTCGATCAGCGAACGAATCTCCGCCATGAAACGCACCTTCTGCATCTTGAGGGAAGCCAGCTCGAACTTGATCGTCTCGACTTCCTTGTGCGCCTTCTGCTTCATCTCGTTGCAAGCGGCCTCGGTCTCGCGGATCTGTAGTCCCATCGTCTTGTCCGCCGCCTTCTGCTTCTCCGCCGCCGCGTTCTCCGCCGTGATCAGGGTCTTCTTGATCGACTCCTCTAAATCCGCGAACTTCTTCAACTGCTCCTGCAGTGAAGCCAGCTTCTGCTTAAGCTCTGCATTCTCCTTGAGCAGTCGTTCCATCTCACCGGCAGCCTCCTCGATCAGCGTCTCAACCTCTTCCGGCGCGTAGCCTCGGAACGATTTCGGAAACTCGAAATTACGCAGTTCTACCGGTGTTATAGCCATATCTTGATCCTCTCCCTGTCCTGCCTATCATCCAATTTATCCAACACGCTAAAGCGTGCCATCTTTCGTAACCTGGGAGCGCGGCCCGAATATCGCCGTGCCGATCCGCACCATCGTCGAACCCTCGGCGATGGCAATCTCATAATCGCCACTCATTCCCATCGACAGCTCGCGAAAACCCTCCGGCTGCTGCAACGCGTCTCGGACCTGCATAAACAACCGATAGGTAGCGGCGAATGCCCGCCGTATCTCCCGCTCGTCGTCTGTCAGCGGCCCGACAGTCATCAGACCGGCTAACTCAAGGTGTCTCAGTCCCGAAATCTCAGCGGCAGCATCCACTACCCGCTCCGGCGGAAAACCATATTTCTGCTCTTCGCCGCTCGAGTTAACCTCGATCAAGACTCGCTGGCGCTTTCCGAGCCGCTCCGCTTCAGCAGCGATCGCCTCGGCAATGCGAATCGAGTCAACGGAGTGGATCAGATCAAACAACTCAACGGCGGTCTTTGCCTTGTTACGCTGCAGATGGCCGATCATGTGAAGCTCGAAAGCGCGCTCGCTCAGCTCAGCATCAGGGCCGAATTTCTCGCGAGCTTCCTGAATCCGGTTCTCACCGATCATCCGCGCGCCACACCCGACGACCGCCTTGATCTCCTCAACGCTCCGGGTTTTCGAAACCGCGACTACTGCGATTTCAGCAGCTTTGCGGCCGGCAGCCGCAACGGCCGACCGGAACTGCTCCGTAAACCGCTGATAACTATCGCGTACAACCGTATCGCGTCCCATATAACCATCCATTATAGCGCTACGACGGGGCCTGCGCAACAGCGAATTGGCGTCCGCGAGCCGCTGCTAGGAACTGTGATGCGGGATGGGAAATGTCGAAGGATGAAACGGAAGCGGGGGCGCTTGGTGTGGCTTACAGGTGCTTTTCAATCACCGATTGGATGTCGACCATCTTGAACGGCTTCTGAATGAATCCGCTCGCGAGCCCGTCGACCAACTCCTCGTCGGCTGTCGCAACGTTGTAACCCGAAATGACGATCACCGGGAGATCAGGCTTCTTGCCACGAATCGCTGACAGCAACTCGGTGCCCGACATCCCCGGCATCTTCAAGTCGGTGATAACGAGCGCAAAATCTTCACGATCCAGAAGACCCAGCGCAGTCTCACCGTCGGTGGTCACTCGGCTCTTCAGCTTGAATTCATCAAGCATATCTGAGAGCAGAAATGCCATGGCCGGATTATCGTCTACAATCAATATCTCGCGCTTTGCCATCGTTTTAGATGTCTCTCTAAAGTCTCTTACCTAAATCACCCAGCTACTGGCGGGATTTCATCCCAAAGCTGGTCTCTATTTTCTTTTCGACATATTCTCGGAGGAACTTCAGCAGATTATCCATGCCCATCTTGGTCCTGGCAGAAACCAAAAACCGACTCGTGGAAGTGTGGTTTAGACTCAGTGCGTGAATCTCAGGATCCTCCAGCTTGTCGCACTTGTTCAGCACCAATACCCTGGGGATTTTCCCGGCACCAATCTCCTCCAGCACCCTCTCGGTCTCGTTGTGATGGTCAAGCGCGTTCGGATGTGCTATGTCAATGACTTGCAACAACATATCCGCCTGCCGCACTTCGTCGAGTGTCGAGGCAAACGAGGCGATTAACTCGTGCGGGATCTTCTGAATGAATCCAACCGTGTCGGAGATCACTATCTCGTTGCCATTGCTGATCGGAAGCGAACGAGTCACCGCATCCAGCGTGCAAAACAGGAGGTTGTCAGCCCATACACCCGCTTTGGTGAGGTAGTTGAAGATAGTCGACTTCCCGGCGTTGGTGTAGCCGACCAGCGCGATCTTGAATACTTCCTGACGCCGCTTCCGCTGGGTGGTACGCTGCTTGTCCAGCTTCTCGATCTTGTCCTTCAGCTTCTTGATCTTGGTCTGAATCTCGCGACGATCGCTCTCAAGCTGGGTTTCGCCGGGTCCCCTGGTGCCAATTCCACCAACATGCCGCGTCATGTGAGACCACATCCTGGTCAGCCGTGGCAGCAGGTACTGAAGCTGCGCCAGCTCCACCTGCAGCTTCGCCGCCGTAGTCCGGGCACGCTTTGCAAAAATATCGAGGATCAGGTTGCCGCGGTCAATGACCTTGACGTTCAGTTCATTCTCGAGATTGCGCACCTGTGCCGGAGAAAGCTGGTCATCGAAAATCACCAGTTTCGCCGAACGCTCGCTTACTATCTCCTTGATTTCGGCCACCTTGCCGGAACCGATGTAGAACCTGCTGTCGGGGACCGGGCGTCGCTGAATCACGATACCGACAACCTCTCCCTCCGCCGATCGGACCAGTTCATGCAGCTCTGCGATCGACTCCTGAAACAGTTCGTCGGAAACGCCGCGGAGTTGCACTCCCACTATTACGGCTGTCTCGATCTCCTGCTTGATCTCGTGTGTTTTTGCTGGCATCTTTACTCTGCCTACTGGGGTAAAGGTCGGTAAATCAGGCTCGTGGCGGACAATCACTCTGCATGGAACAATTCTTCATGCAAAAGCTGAACGAATTTCTCTCGCTCTTCCTTGCGAATGTTTCCCGCAGGCAAGTCGAGCACACGGTAACGGTTGCGGCGATCACGAAAATGAACGGAGAGTTCTTCACCGCTCCTGACTTCGTGAGCGGCCTTGGCGGGTCGGCCCGCGACCATGACGCGGCCTGCATCGCACATCTCCTTGGCAATCGACCTGCGCTTAACGATCCCGGTTTTCTGCAAGAATTGGTCGAGTCTCAATTTGCCCCACCCGATTTTCGCCGCCCCGAAACTGCTGTCTCTGTCATATTCATCAGGAGGTCAAAGCCATCAGGAGATCATCGCCATCAGGAGTCACGGCGGTCGATGTAGACCCTGGCCTTCATCTCACTCACAACCGAGTTGATGACATCAGACGTCTTCTCCTGCCGGGCGTAGCGCTTGAGCAAGTCGTAGTCGCGCTCGATACTCATCTGGCGGGCGGCATGCTTGTCGAGGACTTTGACCACATGCAATCCATCCGGCGCCCAGAACGGCTTCGAAATCTCACCGACGTTCAAATTCTCCATCGGCTCCCTGAACGCCGCCGGCAAATCCCGCAACGCCAGTTCCCCCAGCTCACCGAAATTCGCCCGCGTTTCTGAATCCTCGGAGTGGTTCTTTACGATTTCACCCCAATCCGCACCATTCTTGACACTGTCGATCAGAGACTCGGCAAGATTCATCACGCGAGTACTGTCACTTGCAGTGGCGTTTTGAAGAAACAAGATATGCTTGGTGTGGAAGTTGTTGTCAGCTTTCCCCACCATCTTGATGATATGATATCCGAACTTGGTTTTTACCACACCCGACACTTCACCCGGATTCAATGCCAGGGCAGCACGCTCATATTCCGGGACCAGGTCACCCTGCGAAAAGGTGCCGATATCGCCACCCTGTGCAGCCGATGGGTCCTGCGAATACTGTGTGGCAAGCTCCTCGAAACTCTCCCCATTCTTGATCCGTTCCAAAACCGAATTCGCCAGCGCCTTTACGGAATCGGCGCTTTCAGCGGAAGTCTGCGGAGTCAGAAGAATATGCGCCACCTCAATGGTTCTCGGTACTTCCGGAAGGCTGTCCTGGTATCGCCCGAAGAAATCCTCCACCTCAGGACGGGTAACGCTCACCCGCGAAAGGAGCTTGTTGATCAGGCGGTCCTTGTAAAGCTGGTCACGGATCTCTTCGCGCAGCTTGTTCTTCAATTCCCGGAGCGTAAATCCCTCTGCAGCCAGTTGCTGTTCAAAGGTGGCTTCACTGGCGAATTGTGCGCGCAATTCGTCGAGGCGCTTGTTGAGAGCATCCTCTACATCCTCATCCTTAATCACGATTGTGGTGTCTTCGAGCGCCTTGATAAGAATCAGGCGGTCATTGATCATCTGATCAAGGATATCCTTCCGCATTGACTCGATCTCATTCTTGTCGGTTATCTCACGACCAGACTGCACACCGTAGAGCTGGATCTGAAAATCAAGCTCCGAAGAGAGTATCACCCGATTGCCGACCACCGCGATGACCCCGTCGATTGTCTCCCAACCGAAGGCCACCGCCGGCACCAGCAGCAATGAAAGCAGCGCTATCGTAAACAATGCCGTTGCTGCCTGTCGCATCCTGCTGCCCCACTTTAGGCTCACGCTACTCTCCCTGAACTTAGCTCTGCTCACTTTTTCTCTCAGTCTTGATTGAGTTTTCAATCACATCCTCGTGAATCACTATCTTAGCATCTTCACGCGCCTGCCGCAGCCAGTCGAGCGCGGCGCTGGCACGCCGTAAATCGATGATTTCCTGCCTCACTCTGTTCTGAACCTGCTCCAGCGACAGCACGCTCTTCGGTTTCACCTCAAGCAGCTTGATCACCGAATAATGGCCGCCGGAGTTCACGACCGGTTCCGACCATTGATTAACCTCAAGCTTGGCCGCCGCCTTGCACAATTCCGGGAATCTGCTCTCGGACACGAAGCCGAGATCACCCTTCGCCGACTGCATACCGGTGCGAGTCGACTTGCTGGAAGCCAGCTTGCTGAAGTCCGCACCCTGGTTGAGTTCGTCGATCACCTTCTGTGCGTCCGCCATCGAAGTCTGCTCGATCTCGAGCAGGTGATACTGCGCCGGAACCGTGAATTCCTCCAGGTTCGAATTGTAATACTCGATAATCTCGTCCTCGGTGACATCGACGTTCGATCCGAGAATGTCACGTCGGAATTTCTCAGCGACAAGTCCATCGCGGAAGTTCTCGAGACTCTGCTGATAATCATCAGACGACTCCAGCTTCTGGTTGTCAGCCTCGAACTCCACGATGTTGTTCAACTCGATCTGGAAGATCAACTCCTTCAAACCCTCTGTGTTGTTGAAGTGGGGACGGTAGGCGTCCGGTACCTCCTCGATCTTGCTGATATATTCTTCCACCGAAAGCTCGCCACCGGCATAGCTGGCGAAGACCATCTGCTGTTCGTACGGTTCCAGCAACTCCAGCTGCGGGAAATAGTTGTCCGGGCGCGGCACGCCACTCAG
Source organism: Candidatus Zixiibacteriota bacterium (assembly GCA_040235515.1). Lineage (GTDB taxonomy): Bacteria > Zixibacteria > MSB-5A5 > CAIYYT01 > CAIYYT01 > JBECKX01. The sequence goes on along the minus strand of JBECKX010000196.1, from coordinate 8,035 downwards.
GCTGTCCGGATAGAAAACATCCAGCTTCTCCAGCAACATCGCGGTGGCTTCCGGATTAATCTGCACATCGGCCTTCTCTTTAAGCTTGGCGATAAACTGACGCTCCGCCATCGTGGCTCTGCGGGTCCTCAGGGTCTGACGGATAAACGGGAACATATCCTTCTTCGATTGCAGGTCCCGCTTGCGCTCGTTGGTCACTTTGAGCAGATGCCAGCCGTTGTCCGACTCAAACGGCTTCGACAACTCACCGACCGGCAGCGAAAACGCCGCATCGCGAAACTCCGGAAGCACGTTCGTCGCCCAGGTAATGAAGCCTACATAGCCACCATTTACGGAAGTCGTATAATCGACGGAGACCCGCCGCGCCATCTCATCAAAGCTGGCGCCACCCAGCAGAGCCGAATAGACGCTGTCAGCCTTCTCCTTGGTGGGAACCAGGATGTGTGAAACCTCGCGCTCCGTGCCTAACTTGTTGTAGAACTCTTCAACATCCTTGTCGGTTACCTCAATCTTGTTGCCGACTTCCTGCGCATAGAGTGCATTGAAGAGAAACTTCGGCCGCTCCGCGATCATCAGACGCTCGAGCTGTTGATCGGCAGCCAGCCCTGCGGCATAGCCGCCCTTGACCAGCAGCTTGTAATCGATCAAACTGTCCAGCGCCTCACGCTTCAGCTTGAACTCCTCTTCCGGAGACTCGAATTGATAGCCGATTTTCTGGAAATAGTTGTCGAGCAACGCTATCGAGATTTCGTCATCGTCTACGACGGCAACGACATCATCAGAGCCACTCCCGCAACCGATCAATCCCCCCAGGGCAATAGTCAGCGCCATTGCCGTCAATAACAGGTATTTCATTCGTTTCCTCATCGTTATCATAATACAAACCTGACTTCCATTTGATCCTTACAAAATGCTCACTTCGCGTAAGTTCTTGGTTGCCCTATAGTAGGGTTCGTCACAGCAATTTCAAAAGCTTTTTCAATTCTGACAGCGGGCGTTCGGTTGTATCTGAAAACCCGATATTGATCACAAACCCCTCCGCGGCGTTGAAACCGAGATTCTCCGGCCACGCCCGGCGCAGCGCTTCGATCTGGCTCTTGCCGGGAAGCTCGGAGGCGTCGTAGACCAGCATCGCACTATCCCCGGATAGCCTGACTCGCGCGATCTTCCGCTCCCGCGCCAGCAGGTTGATCTCCATCATGTCGAGCAGGTTCTCTGTCTCCTCGCCAAAGCGACCGAAACGATCCCGCAACTCCTCCGCGATCTCGGCCAGGGTCTCGGAATCCTTGGCGTCCGCGATTTTGCGGTAAATCTCCACGCGTTGTTTGCTGTCTTCGATGTAGTCATCCGGCAGGTAACAATCACGATCGATCTCAAGCTTCACGTCAAAATCACTCGCCAATACCTCACCCTTGATTTCGGCGACCGCCTCCTCCAGCAGGCGGCAATAGAGATCGAAACCGACCTCCTCGATGAAACCATGCTGCTGCGGACCAAGCAGGTTCCCCGCGCCCCGAATCTCCAGGTCACGCATCGCCAGATGGAATCCGCTGCCCAACTCGGTATGCTGCTCGATCGCCTTCAGCCGCTTCCGCGCAGTGTCGGTGATCTTCCGTACCGGCGGAATCAGCATGTAAGCATAAGCCCGCTGCTGGCTGCGACCGACCCGGCCACGCAGTTGATAAAGCTGTGCCAGCCCGAACCTGTCGGCGCGGTTGATTATGATCGTGTTTACCGAAGGGATGTCAATTCCCGACTCGATGATCGCGCTGCAGAGCAGTACGTCATACTCCTTTTCCATGAAGCTCAGCATTACCTGCTCAAGCTCCTTTTCTGGCATCTGTCCATGAGCAACAGTCACCCTGATCGTCTTGAGCAGCTTGGTGAGATAGTGATGCATCGATTCGATCGTCTCCACGCGGTTGTGGACGAAATAAACCTGTCCGCCGCGTTCCACCTCTGCAGTGATGGCATCATAGATGATCCTCGGATCAAACTCGGCGATCTCCGTGATGATCGGCTGGCGGTCCTTGGGGGAAGTATTGATCACCGACATATCGCGTGCGCCGAGCAATGACATCTGCAGCGTGCGCGGGATCGGCGTGGCGGTTAGTGTCAGACAATCCGCCAACTGTTTGAGGCCTTTCAATCGCTCTTTGTGCGCCACCCCGAAACGTTGCTCCTCATCAACGATGATCAGACCGAGGTTCGGTATCTTCAGGTCTTTCTGCAACAGCCTGTGGGTGCCGATGATAACATCCACCTTGCGTGCCTCGACATCCGCAACGATCTGTTTCTGTTCCTGTCGGCTCAGAAAGCGGGAAAGCGCCTCGACCCTGATCGGGAACGCACCCAGCCGCTTTCGGAATGTATTCAGGTGCTGTTGCGCCAGAATCGTGGTCGGTACCAGCACCGCCACCTGCATGCCGTCCGATACGGCGCGCAGTGCTGCGCGGACCGCAACTTCCGTCTTCCCGAAACCAACATCCCCGCAGATCAGGCGATCCATTGGCGAATTCGACAGCATATCCTCCTTGACCGCCTTGATCGATGTCAATTGATCGGGAGTCTCCTGATAGGGGAATGAGGCCTCAAGCTGACGCATCATCTCATCGTCGTCACCAAAGGCATGGCCCGGCCGCGCCTTGCGCGCGGCGTAGAGCCTGATCAGCTCATCCGCCATGTCGGCAATCGCCTTCTTGGTGCGAGCCTTTACCTTCTCCCAACTCTTGCCACCCAGCTTCGTGAGCCGGGGCGTTCCATCCTTGCCCACATACTTCTGGACACGCCCGAACTCCTCGATCGGCACATAGAGCTTGTCATCGTCTGCGTAGTAAATCAGCAGGCATTCACGCTTGCGGCGGTTGATGCTTATCTCCTGCAACCCGCGGTAACGCCCGATTCCGTGATCAACGTGGACGACATAATCTCCCAGCTCGAGCGCGGCGTACGAGCTGATCGCCTGCCCCTCCTTGAAGACTCGTTTCCGCTGCCTGATTATCTGGCGTTCAAATATCTGGTGGTCGGTCAGCACCACGCTGTTTGTCTCCGGCAGGATGAATCCCTGTTGCAGGCTCGAGATCACGAAACTGACGCTCTCACCCTGTTCTCCCAGCAGATCCCGGAGTCGGCGCGCCTGCAATTCCGTGTCGCAGACCAGTAAGACCTGTTCCTGCTGCTCCGACCATTGCTTCAGCCGTTCGCGCAGTAACTTGATCTGACCATTAAAGGCGGGATGGTCCTTCATCCCGAAATCGATCGCGTCCGCTGACCTCCCCAGCGGCAGCTCCGTGATGCACTGCTGCTTGTCGAAGGCGGCGAACAACTTACTCCCCGTCAAGTAGATGGTTTCCGGAGTCGGGGCGTCAGCTAGTTCCGGTCTGAGTTGTTCGTAGCTCTCCAACGCATCCTGCTCGGCGCGCATCAACCGCTCTTCAGCTACGCTGCGGTCGGTCAGGTAAAGGAGGTAGTCCTCCGGCAGATGATCCGTTAGATAAGACTGCTTGAGCCCCAGCATTGGCGCGACCCATTCCAGGCCGGGGTTGTCAAAACCAGAGAGGCAGCGCTCGGCGAGTATCTCCGCCGAGGACCCGCGCAGCTTCTCGATTCGTTCCTCCAGCTCTGCAGGAGAAATCATGATCTCCCGACGCGGAATAATCGCAATCTCGCCGATGTCGCTGACCGACCTCTGCGACAACACGCTGAATTCACGCATCGAATCGATCGTGTCACCGAAAAACTCGCAACGGATCGGGTTGGTGGAAGTGAATGGGAAGATGTCGAGTATGCCGCCGCGAATCGAAAATGTTCCAACCTCTTCCGTGATCGGCTCTCGCTCATAGCCGAGGCGGACCAGCCGATCCGCGATCTCCTGCATGTCGAACTCTTCGCCGACCGAGAGGTTGAAACACGATTCTATCAGTGCTTCCTGTGTCAGGGTCGGTTCGCTGATGGCCACCGGCGTCGTGACCACGATCACCGGCTTCTCCTGCATGATCTGCCAGAGCGTCTCGATTCGCTGCGAAACGCTTTCAAGGGGGGGCATCAGCCAGTCGTACGGATAGGTTCCCCAGGCCGGGAAGGGCGCTACCGCTTCCTCACCGCACATGTCACTCAAATCAGCCGCCAGCGCGGAAGCTACCTTTTCCAGCGGCGCCACCACTACCATCGTGCGCTGCAACTCGCTGAACAGGGATGAAATCAGCAGCGCGTTCGCTGAACCTGCCAGACCCGCCACACTGAGGCTCTGCCCGTCGGCTACTGCATTGCGCAGCGAAAGATATATCTCCGACTGAAGCAGTACTCGCCCAAGCGTGCCGGGCTGTTTGGTGGGGGATGATGTCGTCATGCTGTTTCTCTTCTGCGAATCGTTTCCAATTACAGGGGGCACAAAGCCGAAATAAACGCAATTACCCCACGCCCCGGCTGGTTAGGGGGTGGGTTGAAATTCTGCTACAATAGTCTCATATAATCGGCTGAAACTTATGATTCGTCAAGGGAAATAAGGGGTTAGTGGCTGCCATACGTCGATTCCCAACCCGTTCTCGCCGCTAAATCCTCCTCGCTCCTCTGTCGATAATATTGCTGAACGTGCAGGGGCATAGTTGTAGAGGTATATCCGATGTCTTTTCGAACACTCTTTTGGGCTCTGCTGATTGGGTTCATCGTTTTCGGGCTGTATCGATCGTTTCACACCGATTCCTCCGACCCGAACGCCGTCGTCAATCGCTACCTCTCCAATTGGCAGTCTAACAACACAACCGGGATGTTTCCCCTTCTCTCGCAGCGCGCCAAAAATGAACTGAAGCGGCTCAGCATTCACAACTACTCCGACTACTACGCCTACTTCGTCGATAAACGCAACGATCTCAATGGCTACGAAATCGTTACCTCCGAAGTGCGCGGTGATGTCGGCCGCTACTGGGTCAGGCTCAAGCTGCTCGATGAAATCGGCCGCGGCATTCCGCGCGATGCCACAATCTACGTTGTCTGGGAAAAAGATGGTTGGCGTATCGACGGGTATGGCTATGCGGGCCAGACCTATCTCCCTTAGTACTATTCTACCACTCTAAATTCGGAGCTGATCCGACCCCCCGGGAACTGCGCCAACAGGCGCTTCAGCGCCTCTTGTTGGCATCGTAGGCGATGATCTTGTGCACGAGCTTCGCCGCCAGAAAATCAGGCGCATGCATATCGGCGATCGGTGCAAGCTCAACCACATCGAACCCCACCAGGTTGCATTTCTCGATCGCCTTGCGCAGCAACTTCATCGTCGGATACCAGAGCAAACCGCCCGGTTCAGGAGTTCCGGTAGCCGGCATCAGTGATGGGTCAAGCCCGTCGACATCAAACGTGATGTACAGATCACCCGACAACTCCGCTACCACATCATCGATCCAATCCGGATTCTGATCGATATAGCCACCGGAGAATATCTTCACGCCACTGGCCGTGATATACTCATGTTCCTCGATCGAGTAATTCCTGATGCCGACGCTCACCGTCTTCTGCGTCTTGTCCCTGATGCGCCGCATGACAGACGCATGCGAAAACTTTTCGCCAAGATAACCATCCCGCAAATCCGCATGGGCATCAAGCTGAAGCACGGTTAGACCGGGATATTTTTCCAGGCAGGCAACAACAGGACCATAACTGATCGAGTGCTCGCCTCCCAATACACACGGAATTTTCCCCTCAGCCAGGACCGCCCTGACAGCCGCAATCACGATCTCTCCCTGTCGCTCCGGACCTTCGTAAGAGAGCTGTACCGGTGGAGCGGTATAGACGCCTGCAGTGAAGGGCTCAAACCCTAACTCGTCATCGAACAACTCGACTTCCTGAGAAGCACTCAGGATAGCGGTCGGACCATACTCGGCGCCATGACCATACGTGACGGTAGCCTCGTACGGGACCGGGATCACGTAGTAGCGCGCATTCGCCTTCTCCGACTCAGGGCCGGTTATGCCTAAGAAATTGTAGCGGGCCATCTTCTCTCAATCGGTTACGGTTAACCCTAAGATGATAGAGAAGAGCTATCGACTTGACAAGCCGAATTCCACGCCACGCTACGGCCGGCGTCGAATCAGGCTAACGGCAATTGCTGCCCGGAGCGGGTCCGCCACCGAATATGAACTGTATGATGTATACCGCGTCGGCAATCGCTACCGCGCCGCTGCAGTCGGCATCCCCGGCAGTCAGTGAGAACGGAGCCGGTCCGCCACCGAAAATGTATTGAATGATATAGACTGCGTCGGCAATCGCTACCGAACCGCTGCCGTCGGCATCACCCGGTTTGGCTAACTCTATATTGAACAAGACAGAAACCGATTCACCCAGGAGGTTGGAGGTGGCAATGTCCAGTTCCCGGTCATTGTCGAGATCAGCCACGACAATTCCTGAGGTGAACTCACCGGCCGCAAAGTCAACCTTCGTCGCGAACGTTCCGTTGCCATTGTTCCGGAGTACCGAAACGCTATTCGATGAGAGATTTGCCACCGCCAGATCGAAATCACCGTCCCCATCTAAGTCGCCCAGCGCGATATCGTACGGCGAACTACCCACCGCATAGGTCACGTGCGGGGCAAAACTGAATCCGCCCTGATTGATCAGAATCGAAACGCTGCCAACGAAGCTGTTGGCTACGGCAAGATCCACCAGCCCATCACCATTAAGGTCGCCTGCCACCACGGCGAAGGGCGATTGGCCGGTCGTAAGAGTAGCGACGGCCGCCATCAATCCCTGACCGTCGTTGCTGAGCACCCTCACGGTACCGGCAGTAGTGTTGGTTACGGCGATATCCAGATCACCGTCGCCATCAAAATCAGCGGTGATCATCCCCTCCGGCGCAGCTCCACACGCAAAGAGTGAGTCGGCGCCAAAGGTGCCGTCACCATTGTTGTAGGCAATCGATACGTTATTGCTCGACTTGCTCGACACCGCCAGGTCCAGCCAGCCATCACCATTGAAGTCAGCCGGCACTATCACCGCCGGTTGATTCCCAACGAAGTAGAGTGTCTGCGCCGCAAATGTCCCGTTGCCGTTTCCCAACAATACCGAAATGCGATTGGCATTATAGTTGGCCACCGCCAGGTCAAGATCCCCATCCCGATCGAAATCGGCCGCCGACACACAGTTTGGTAGCAACCCGGTCGAATAGGTCGCCTGCGCCGCAAACGTCCCGTTGCCGTTGTTCAACAATACCGAAACGTTGTCGTCGTTGTAGTTGGTGGCAGCCAGGTCAAGATAGCCATCCCCGTTGAAATCCCCCGCAAAGATCGAGCGCGTCGCGCCCCCCGCTGCATAGTCGACATGCGGGGTGAAACTGGCTCGTGCCGATCCGGCCGGCGCATAAAATTCCCACGTGTAGGCGGCTGCGAGCGGCTCGTTGGTCATCGATTTCAGTTCAGGCGTTAGGGTTATTCGTACCCGGTCACCTGCCGCGAATTGAGCGAGAGATGTGGCCACCGTGGAAACCTGCGTGGCGTCATAGTGAAGGCTATGGCCAAGCAGACCGCGGAAACGTGAATTCAGTGTGACCGCAGTTGCAGAAAGCGAGCCGGGATCAAGATCAGTGTCGAATGCGGCCCAGACGGAGTCAAGCACTGCTGGAACGATGGAATTGGGTGTGGGGTAGACTGTTACGACGCTTGGCGGAGCCGCCACTACCAGCGCGGTCGAAAACAGGCAGAAGAAAACACCCCCGACGAAACTATACGCCGACGGCATCGGTTGCTCTCCTGAGGGTTGCTCATTTGGAGGATAGAAAAAACCTGCTGCAAAAGCACGGGTAAGGTGCACTCTGCACAGCAGGAATGTTAATGTGATCTAATATATGCCGGAACCGCCTAATTAGCAAGCTGATTCATCGGCACCCCATGCTGTCTCTGGCTCGTCGACACCACCCTTACGGCTGATCCCAGAGCGAACCCGGCTCCGGTCCCCCACCGAAAATGTAGTTCACCAGGACAACCGCATCCGCAATCGTAACCGCCCGGTCGCAATTGCAGTCCGCCCGTTGCTGCAACGAGGGGGCAGG
>JBECKX010000129.1:0-57550 GCA_040235515.1 Candidatus Zixiibacteriota bacterium | reverse complement strand
GACTCTGGCCGTTGGTCAACTGCTCGACTTTGTCGCGGCTAATGTCGACCCCGACGATCTGGTGTCCCTCCCGTGCCAGACAGGCAGCGGTCACTGCCCCGACGTAACCCATCCCGAATATTGATATCTTCATCGTCCTGTGATCCCCCGGGTTATTTCTGATCTGCTCTCTGGGTCATACTGAGTACCTTCTGCAACGCGGTCTCTAGCTTATCGGCGGCGTTACGCCAACTGAAGTTTTCGGTCACCAGCTTGTGACCGGCTTCGGCAATTCTATGTCGTTTATCGGGATCGCGCAACAACTCGTTTGCTTTTTCGGCGAACTCCAGCGGGTCATCCGCGATCACGATCTGCTTACCTGGTTCCAACGGTAACCCCTCCGCACCGATCGACGTGCTCAACACACAGCGTTTCATCGCCATCGCTTCATAGATCTTAATCCTCGTGCCTCCCCCAACCCTCAATGGAACGACATAAAGCTGCCCGGCCGCGACGTGAGGTCGGACATCAGATACCGTACCGGTAATTTCAATCCCTGTTTCTGCGTTCCGGGTAGAGACGATATCCTCCCCCGGACGTCGCCCAACCACGGAGAAGGAGACCGACGGCATCAGTTCGCGCAGTCGTGGCAGGATATCGCGATAGAACCACCAGAATCCGTCGATGTTGGGCATCCAGTCCATGCTCCCGCAGAAGACTACCCGGCCTTCAACTTCTCCCGGCTGCGGCGCGAAGAACTCTGTATCGACTCCCGTGGGAATCTCAGTGAACCCCTGCAGATCGAACTGTTCCTGAAGCAACTTACCATCGTTGGCCGAGACAGTCAGCACATGATCTGACTTGCGACACGACTCGCGTTCGAATCGTTTCATCCGATTCTTCTCGAATGAGAAATAAGCCCGCTTCAGCGGGTTGCGTTCGACCTCGTGATAGCGGCGCCATATCATCGTCTCGACGTTGTGCTCAAACAGGACGCGCGGAATTGCCTGGATGTAGTCGAGGCACCACGCCATCTCCAGGAAGTCGCAGACGGCGATATCATTCGATTCCGGTCGCGAAAGCTCTTTGATGCGAGTGGTCATCTCTTTGGTGATATACTTGTTGGCGATGTAGGGTCGGGCCGATCCGAGGCGGGAGAGGACTCGCAACGGGAACAGCAAACCACTCTTTCTTTCCTCCGGACGAAGCAGGGTCTCGACCCTGATCCCGTAGCCCCTCAACTGATCGAACCAGCGGTGCTCCAGTTCCGGTGGCGCGTAGCTTAAGAAAGTCAACTCGCAGCGTGCGGCCAGTTCCTTGAGCAGATTCAGCGTCCTGATTTTTCCACCCGTATCAGCAGGGAGGGGAAAATCTGATTTTATCCAGAGCACTTTCATGGTGATGCAATCCGCAGGCTCGCAGGATCCGCTCCGGCGATGAATATCTTGTGCCACAGCTCCAGGTTCAGCAGGGTCCAGATCTGGTCGGAGTAATTGTATTTGCCGGCTCGATGCAGGTCGAAGTACTGGCTGATCTGGTTGCGATCGAATTCGTTTCCGCAGAATGAATCATCGGCCATGATGAGGCTGCGCACGCTGTCGTGGTATTCTCCCGCAAACCAACGTTTAATCGGAACCGGAAAACCCTCCTTCGGGCGATGCAGGATTTCGGCTGGGATCTGCTGACCAAATGCCATGCGCAGGATGCGTTTGGTCGCGAATCGCTTAATCTTGAGGCGATCCGGCAGGCTGAAAGCGAACTCCACCAGCTGGTGATCGAGAAATGGCACACGCGACTCGATTGATGCCGCCATCGACATCTGATCCTGTTTCATCAGCAGCTCAACCAGGTAAGTTTTGATATCGGTGTAAAGCAGCCGCGGCAGCAGATCACGATAGCCGGCATTATCGGTATGAGCATTAACGCTCGAATAGACGGAGAGAGCGTCTATATCACTCCAGTTCGAGCCCTGCAAGAGATTCAGCAGTCGCTGACGCGAGAAGGTGGAGTAGTTATCGAGAAAAATCGTCTGCAGATCTGCATCGAGGTAGGCAGTCGTGCGCACGGCTTTGTTCCGCAGCGGAAACTTGTATGGCAGAGCATCCAGCAGTGGCCTTAGTACTCCCCGCCGCAACGACTTCGGGATGACTCGAGCGGCGTGCAGGTTGTACAGCGTCTGGTAGTAGCGCTCATATCCGCCAAACAACTCATCGGAACCTTCACCGGTGAGGACGACCTTCACATGTTTGGCGGCAAGCTGAGAGACTTTGTGAAGAGCGACTGACGATGGGTGTGCGATCGGTTCGTCTTCGTGATAGATCATCCGTGGGAGCAAATCGAAGAAGTCGGCGGTCGACATTGTCACCTCGTGCTGATCCGCGTCGGCATGTTTCGCCGCCAGACGAGCGTACTTCAATTCGTTCGCTTCCCGTTCGGCGAATGCGACCGAAAACGTGGATATCCGTTGCTCCACCATCTTCGCCATGCGTACAGCGATGATTGTCGAATCCAGTCCGCCGGAGAGGAACATCCCGAGCGGCACGTCGGCCATCAGCCGCAGGCGCACTGATTCATCGAACAGCTCACGGATGCGGGTAGTCGCTTCTGCCTCAGTAATATCTTCATTGACCGTGATGGCGTTGCAGTCCCAGTAGCGCGCTATACTCACAACGCCGTTTTTTAGCTCGAGGTAGTGCGCCGGCTCCAGCTTGCGAATGCCGGCAAAGAGCGTGCTGTCATCTGACGTGTACTTCAGTGCCAGGATCTGAGCCAACGCGCTGCGGTTGAGAGTGGGGGTGATCCCCGGTACCTTCAGCAGGGCTTTGATCTCGGATGCAAAGGCGAAAAACTCAGCAGTATCGACATAGTAGAGCGGTTTGATACCGAGTCGATCGCGCGCGAGAAAGAGGCTATCATTCGTGGTGTCGTAGATGGCGAAGGCATACATGCCTCGCAGTCGATGCAGCGCGGCGGGACCATATTCGGCGAAGGCATGGATGATTGATTCGGTATCGCAGTTGGTGCGGTAGCGATAGCCCTTGTCGAGCAGTTCTGTGCGCAGGTCGGTGTGGTTGTAGACCTCGCCGTTATAGGTTATCCAGTGCTTTTCAGACAGATCGGACATCGGCTGATGCCCTAACTTGAGATCGACGATCGAGAGGCGTCGGTGCCCGAGTCCGACATTATCTCGAATGAATTGACCGGAATCATCCGGGCCACGGTGGCGGATAGCTTCGGTCATCGCGGTCACCAGAGCGGGATCAACCCGGCGGTTCTTTTCCTTATAAACAATACCACAAATTCCGCACATGCTTAGAGCAGCCTGCCTTTGACCACAAGTTTCCGCACCGACATGAACATCAACGATTCACCTGTTTGATTTCAAGTTGGTACTTGTGCCCTGCGCTGTTGACAACGATTAGCTCGTCAGCTTTCCTCTCGACCGTGAGGCGGTGCTCGTCACCTTTTTCCTCAACGACCAACAGCCAGACAACCACGATTCTTTCGCTACCCGATGCAGTCGCCACAATCGCGGACGCCGGGTCCTCCTGCATGTAGTCGCGGGAATAGCGTGATTCAGCTACTGCCGTATCAAGTTTCCCAGTTATAGCCACCGGCACAAACAAGAGGGTGGCGCTCTCACCTCGGATAGTGTACTGTCCCTCGCGTTCTTCGACTCGATACGGGGAGGTGAATCGCCAGCGCACACTCGAGTGGCCGAGCAGCTCGATATCGTCGGTGATCTGCCAGAGTCCCTGACCGATATGCTCTACTCGGCGTCCAACGGTCGTGCTGCCCTGCTTTCCTGCAAGTCGATACAAGCCGGCGCACTTCTGAATCGGCCTGTCGATTGCCAGTTCTGTTACCTCGCAGTCGATCTGTTCACGCCATGCAAATGGGTCTGAACTCAGATAGAAGTCCTCGACAAAGGGGCCATTGTGGTTTTCACCTGACCGATACTGATTGCGGCGCTTGATGTCACCGCTGTAGACGAAGGTACCGGGATCGACGATGAAATTGTCGTCACCGACCGAAAAATCTACCTGCAACATGTCGGCGTGAGAATGTGGGCATTCCAGGTGTCCGAACTTGCCGGCCTGGAAAAGGAGATATTGGCCGCCCTCACCACGCAGTACGCAGTAGTCGGTGTCTTTCATGTGCACGGTCGGTTTCTCCCCCTGCTCGATGCGACTGGAACGAGTCGAGGGTCCGACCAGGAAGAATGTCTCCGGGTACGTCGCGACGATTCCCACCCGGCTTCTGTGTGCGATCAGTGCATCACAAACTTCCAGGAGAGGCCGAAAATCGTGCGATGGCGTCCGACTCAAGAAGAGCACCCTTCCACCATCTTCGTCCCCGATGTGAGGCCACAAGCCATCGGGCCGCTGCAGGTATTCGAGTTGCAGATGTGCTTCCAGGATCGTGACAAGCAGATCAGAGTCGGTACGTCTGTTGCGGGCATCAGCGAGCAGTCGCAGTATGGTCAAGAATTCCAGCGCATAGGCATGATACGCGGTCGACAACTCCGCGTGGAATCCGCTGTCATTAAATTGGTTCCGGCACTCGGCGATGATTATCTCCATTCCCATATTCCACCAGGAGTCGGCGCGACTAAACTCTGGAAACAAGAGCCCCAGCAACGCCAATCCCCAGGCTTCTCCCAGCAAATGCGTGTTGGGTGCGAAGTATCGAGACAGGTGATTCTCCAGGAATGTTCCGGAAAGATGGAGCAGCCGATAGATTGCGCGTGCGACTGAATTGGTCAACTCCGGGCTGTTGCGGAAAAAGTCGAGTCCCCAGATTAGCGAGTGGACCCGGAAGGCGAACTCAAGTGCAGAGCAATACGCGATTCCCTCATAGTCTGGGTGGCTGTCGCTCCAATCGCAGATCAACTCGAAGAATTTGCGCGGATACTTCTCGTTTCCGGTCAGGAGATATGCCTGTCCCAGGTCGAACACGAACTGGAAGCGCGAAAGCTCCCAGATCAGTTTTGAGTCTCCGACAGTTACCTGGTCCAGGAATTTCAGGTCGGCGTAGAAGCCCGCGGGCGCTTGTTTCTGATTCACCGGATCGTAGTTCCAGCGTGGCGGTGAACCATAGCTTACGGAACCGAGGCTGAAGATCGTGAACCGATCGCTGCAGACGTGCTCGGCGCGGTTCAATATCTCCTGTTCCAATATGCGGCCGTCGCTGCGCAGCCAGTTCGGGAATTCCGAGGCGTAGGCAAAGCCGGGAAAGAATGGATACTCGTGATCTTTTACCGCGCCAGCGAACGCAAACGCCCCACCGGAGGTGTGGCGCGAGAAGAACTCCTCCGTAAAGATGTTCCGCAACGCAGCCTCGGAGAAGAGATCGTCTCCACGTTTGTGGTGGCGCCTTTCACTCCGAACGATCATCTGTTCGCGAGCTCGGTGATTCAACTCGCTGAATTCGCCCGCCGCGACTTTCTTGATCAGTTTGGCGAATTTACTCATCACCCTCCACCAATCCGGCGTAGAGGTCCGCCCATTGAAACCGGACAGACTCCCAGGTGAACTGACGCGCTGATTCGCGGGCATTATCTACCAGGCGGGTTCGCAATTCCGCGTCGGTAATGACCCGTTCCAGGGCAACGGTAACCGCTTGAACATCCCGCATCGGAACAACCAGGCCGGTAACCTCATTTTCCACGATATATGGTATTCCGCCGGCGTCGGTTGTAACAACCGGCAATCCACTATGAAATGCCTCTACTATGGCGACCGGCATATTATCGATGACCGAAGTGTTGAGGAAGATGTCCGCCGCTGCAAAAAGCTCCGGCATCTCACTGCGCTCGACCCTGCCAGTGAAAGTTACCTGCTCAATACCCTCTTGAACGACGATCTGTTTCAACCGGGTTTCATCTGAGCCCGAACCAACCACCACAAGCTGAAGATCGGGCATTTTCTCGCGCATGCGGCTGAAAGCGCGGATCGCGGTTTCGATATCGTAGAGAGGTTCAAGGTTGCGTGGGACAATTATGGTTCGGCAAGTGGATCCGGGCTGAAACTTGAAAGCCCCCGCTTCGGCGATGTTATAGATGAACTCAGCTTTGAAATTGAACTCCCGGAAAACATCGACGAGGTACTGTGACGGTACGACAATTTTGTCGGCGAGTCTGATGATCCAGAAGATTGACTTACCCCAACGCCGGAAGTGGTCTCTTGCTTCTCCGGAACGGTAGTTGAGGATAACCTTTCTCCCGAACAGCTTACCAATCAGGATCGCCGGAGTTGGAGCGATGATAAAGGAGAGGTACGAGGCGGAAAACACATGCACGACATCATAGCGCCAGACTCGCAGGAACAACGATGCGATGTAGAAGAGTGAGACGACTGCCGTCCTGACGTACTTGATCGCACGAAGATACTTGAGCGGCCACCACGGCACCGGATTCACGGGGAGGAAGTCGACTGTGGCTCCTTCATTCTTGAAGTGACGGTGGAGCAGATCAAGCTGTACTGACTGTCCACCCATTATCTCGAGGGATGGTCCAACGAGCAGCACGCGGATATTCTTGAGCCTGTCAGCGATGCTTCCAGTGGCCTGTGTCACGGTTTCAAGCTCCTGCTGCATTCCCGCACCTGCTCGTAACGTAGCGATACTTTCCCGACTTATCGTGCGGCAACTCAGGGACTGCTTCGAGGGTGATCTCCACTTCGCCCCGAAGCAAATCCGCAACACTGCGCTTGAAATTCTCCATCGCTCCGGACTCGGGAGCATCATTCTGTAAGTGCAGCAGTTTCAACCTGGTGGCACTCTCCTGCACGATTTGAACTTTGCTGCGCACTCCGGCTGTCCGCAACGCCATGATCAATGCTTCTCCCGCGATGCGCATCCCGTCCCGGCGTTGTACCATATCCACGACCCTTCCTCCGACCTCCAGGAGCGGACGCCAGCAGGTGCCACTGCCTTGCTGCGGAGTACCGACGCGTACCATGTCGCCTGTACGGTAGCGAATCAGCGGCATGGCCAGATTGAAGAGGTCAGTCACAACCAGTTCTCCCAGCATCCCGGCTTCGACCGGCTTTCTCTGTTGATCGACGACTTCTATGATGTAGGAAGGTTCGCAAATGACCATCGCGGAATCGGGAGTCAATTGCGCGGCCACCGTGCCGATCTCGCGTGACCCATAGCGCTCGTAAGTATCGGCGCCGAAAACCTGCTTGAACAGCGCGCGATGCCAATCGTAGAGTGGCTCCGCGGTCACGACTACCTTGTCTATCTGCGGAATCTCATCTGACCGGCTCATTGCTACCTCGGCGATCTCGGAGAGCATATTGGGATACGCAATCACAACCTCCGGGTGATGCCTGCGCAGTTGCTCCATGAACTGCTGAACCTGTGCTCTGTCCGCATCAAAACTGTAGAAGTAAACTGCCCGCTCGGTGAGGAAATTAGCAATCCGAGCTTTCAGCTTGGCGAGGCTGAAAGCGTCGATCGGAGAACCCCAAACCCAGGCGCGCTTCGTGCCGGGATAGATTCCGATTGCTGCGTTGAAGAAATAGTCTTGTGCCCGCCGCACAGTCGTCACGTTTCGGTCGCGATAGAAGGTAAGCGGAATTCCTGACGATCCACCGGTGGATGCCTCGGTTAGCTGTGTGCGCTTGAAGGAGTGAGAGAGTACCTGCTCCATCTGGTGGTTGAGAATCTCTTTAGTCATGAACGGCAGGTCGCGCAGCCGAGACAGGCTGTCTATTCTACTGGAGTCGAAGCTTCGCTCGGAGAACAACGTGCGATAGTATGGAGAGGTGGTGCCCGCATGATGAAGCAGTCGCTGCAACTTCTGCAATTGCCATGCTTCGAGATCGGCGCGCGTTGCCGTGAAGAGCTCCTCAAGCTGACGCTGCCAGCTCAGGATGGCCGTTTCTCCCTTGTAAGTCAACCAGAGCGGATGACCGATGTTGCGCACGAACCATTCTGCCAGTCCCATCAGTTCTGCATCACTCCCGCCATCCCCTACTTCACACCCGCGACCTGACAGATCGAAAAACGATATTTGCCGGAAGATTCTCGGGGAATCTCATCGAGTCGGTTGATCTCCCAATTCATCTCCGGTCCGAAGAAATGGTTTACCCGTTCGCTCATGTGGCGCCGTGAATCATCGTCGAATTCCGGGCCCAGGACCAGGTTGAAGGTGAGTTTGCGCAATTCCCGCTGGACGATCTGCGCCTGCCTGATCCCCTTGACCTTCGCCGCCAGATAAATGGTCAGGGCAGCACCGGAGACTCGTCTGCCATCGGGTGCGAGCAGAAAGTCTGTCGTGCGCCCCGCAACCATCTGCATCTTCGGAAGGGTCACACCGCAGGTGCAACCAGAGGGCGCAGGAGCCCCGATGTCACCGATCTGGTAACGAATCAAGGGGAAAGCGAGATTCGTCAACTGGGTTACGACGATTTCACCCTCTTCGCCGATTTGCGCATCACGATCAGATTTCAAGAACTCAACAATCAGATTCTCCGCGCAGATGTGCATTCCCTCGTGCGCTGTGCACTCGGAAGCGATCACTGAGGTTTCCCGCGCCCCGTAGCGATCGAACACCGGCGCCCGAAAATAGCGTTCAATCCTGAGGCGATTCTCCGGAGTGAGTATCTCAGCCGATGTGATGATAGACCGGGGCGAGGGTAACTCGATGCCTGCATCCTCAAAGAAGTCGATCATGCTCACCAGCGAATTGGCATAGGCCAGAATAATCTCCGGTTTGAATTTGCGAAGCTGCCCGGCGAAGGCGCGCAGACCGTCGTCTGAGAAACTTGCGGAGTCGCAGAAGAGCTGTCGGTCGATCAAGCGGTTGCGAACGCGTGCTTTCAACGAAGTGAAGAGTGAAAGATCATGCTGATGCCCCCAGATGATCGCCGTCTTATCCCCGACACGGTAACCAGCCCAGGCATTGTGCCTGAGGGTTGCCGCCTGCCGGGCGTCGACGCTTTCCTTACTCAGGTAGAACTGCAGCGGATGGCCGGTGGAGCCGCCGGTGCTGTTCTCAATCAGTTTTGAGCGGGAGAATTGTATCGACGTAAGCTCTGGCCGGTGCTGCTGAATATCTGTCTTGGTCATCAGTGGGAGCTGTTTGAGCACGTCAAGATTATTGACCGAGTCCGGGTTGATCCCCGCCTCCCGAATACGCTTGCGGTGGAACGGTACATTCTCATGCGCGTGCTTGAGCAACCGGCGCAGGCGCTCCAGGCGCAGCCGGATCAGTTGTTCTTCACTCAGGAATTGGCTCTTCTCCAATTCTCTGAGAATGGCCAGTTCAGAGCTACCGCGATAGCGTGTAACCAACGGATATAGAATTCGCTCGACGATTTTGCCGTACATCAACTCTCCATGCGCCGCGTGCTCCGAAATTGCCGGTACAATCTGCAGGTATGGTTGCGCGATCAGACTGCCCTACTGTTCGTATCGGCAATGTCCCCCAACAAGTTATCCCCAGTTTCTGATACGTAATGTTAGGAAAGTGTGGCTATTTTCGAAACGAGAATTTGATCGAGTTCTTCGGACAGGTATCCAGACATTCGCCGCACGATGTGCAATCGGGCGTCCAGAAGGTCTCCCCTTTCACCAGCGGAGCCATGGTCGGACAGGGTGACTTTATGATGCACACACCGCAGTCGTTGCAGGTGTTTCGGTCCACTCTGATTTTGCCGGGGCTGATCTTCTCCAGCAGCCAGCTGATCGCTCCGACCGGACAGATCGTGTAGCAGAATGGGCGATACAGCAGCAGGCTCGCAGCCAGCAGGACAGCCATCATGACGATGAAAATCGTGTCAATCTGCCAGTGCAGCAGTTCAAACATGTTGATGGGGTCATAGACACTGTAGGCTGAGAACGCTCGCCACATCGGTGTCCCGCCCGCGCCGGTTCTCTCTCCGAGCATGGCAATCTGATCCTTCACCATAAAGAAGGTGAGGAAGAACAATGCCAGCAAAGCGAAGCGCACCGCATTGAGCGCCGTAAAACTGAAATTCTTGAACTTGAACTTGAATGGGATCTTGTTCACCAGGTCCTGCATCGCTCCCAGCGGACAAACCCAGCCGCAGAACAGCTTACGCCCAAGCAGGCTCGGAACAAAGATCACGAGGAAGAACGCCAAAAACGCCGCAAAGAACTGACCTTGGGTAAACTTGAACATGAAGAGCTTCGTCGTTGCGCACATCGGGCTGGGGTGCAACGGATAAACCCAATCGAGGCCGAACAATACGAAGGCCAGAACCAGCGCGCCGATGCGCACCCAGAGATTTACCTTGCGGATAAGGAGCAGTACGAGGCCAAGGAGCATCAACCCCAGAATCGTGAGGTATTTCCCCTGCAGGATAACATCCAGAGTCGTGGGTGGAGCGGCCGGTTCGGGGTCTGCCTCGACAGGCTGTGTTTCGCCGGCGGTCGCGGTTTCGTGCGGGTGCGTCGCGGCGGTGGTGTCTGCCGTTGCGTTCTGATCCACCAGGTCATGTGGATGAGGTTCGGCGGAAGCAGCCTGGTCGGCAGCCTCCTGAGCGATACCCGGGACAGGAACCCCGAGCAGTACGATCATCAGGGATGCCAGGACTAAAGCCAGCACCGGAAGTCTGCGTTGCAAATTCATGGCGGGCTGAATATAGCTACATTTACCTTTGTGTCAATGTTAAATAGTCGGAATTGGCGTCGATTCTGAAATGTGCTTGGGGGCTATTTGGTCGCTTTGATTACCAGATTGCGGCAGAACGCTTTCATGAATGGCAGCGATTTGAGCAGGCCGCGGTCCAGTGCGCGTGTAACTGCGGAGAGGGAACTGTTTTTCTCGAACAGGTTGAAGAAGTTGTGGCATTCGAATCGGACATCGGAAAAGTACGGCAGGAAACGCGCGATATCGCTGCGCAACATCGGTGTCTCGTAGCGGGTGTGCTTGTCACTGGTGACTTTTCGATAGAGCCACATCACGGGGTGGTAGCGCAGATCGTCGATGAAGGCTGCCTTTCCGCCCGGTTTGAGCACTCGCGCGATCTCAGCGGGTGAACGGTCAAGGTCGGTGTGATGAAGCGCGGCGTTACCGAACACCACATCGAAGAAGCCGTCGGGGTAGTCCATCTTCTCCGCTGAGGTCACTTTGAATTCGCATCGCTCCCCCACGCCATTGTCCGCCGCCATCCGATTGGCTACCTCGATAGATTTGGGAGAGATATCGAACCCATACGCCTCGGCGCCTGAGCGCGCGAAGTAGATCGACATGTAGCCGCTTCCGCAGGCGAAGTCGAGTATCCGCTTTCCTTTGAGCGAGCCGACAAAGTCGCGCACAACCCGATAGGTGTGGTAATGCCCGAAGTATTCTTCGTAGGTCAGGTCGTTGCTGAATTTGAGATTGTCGCGGCCGCCGGCGAATTCGGCTGCTTCACGATCGAAGAATTCCGCTTCCTCGCGATAGCGGTCCTGATATTCGTCCAGCGGGTTTTGCCCGCCTTCCCGGTCACGCGACGACATCTGCTTGCTTTGCTCCATGATTCAGTTTATCGGCCAGCATCAGCAGCACTACAGTTAATGCCGCGCTGAAGTACCAGTGCCCTCGAAACAGCGAGTGCCCGAACATTGCGTTCACGAATAGAACGCCACATGATGTGGTGATGGCGTGAGACAGCCAGAAGATCATGCTCGATTGCCCGCCCAACTGTTTGAGTCGTTTCCTCAATCTGAAATTCTCTCTTAGCATGAAGTAGACGAAAGCTCCGAATGCCACCAGCCCAATCAATCCCAGTTCGGCAATCAACTGGATATACATATTGTGCGATCTGAGATAGTTCGCCCGATCGGAGTAGACGCCGGCGCCGTAGGCGTAGGGAAAACAATCCACACCGATTCCGGTGATCGGGTTGTGGGTGAACATCTGCAGGCCAGCTTCCCACGCGTCGAATCTCCCCTCTGTGGAGGGGTCATACTCCGTACTGAAAATCGAGGCATAGCGTTCCTTGTATTGATCTCCGAGGGCAAACCAGCCACCGATCAAGACCAGAATCGCCACAACCGCCACGATCGCCTTCTTCTTAGACACCAGCCAGATAAAGAACCCCGTTAACACCAATCCGATTACGCCCGACCGCGAGCCGGTGATCGCGATCGTGAGGATCGCCGCCGCCGAGAAGATGATCGGGACAATTCGCAGCAAGTTGTTCTTGATCCACGGCACCGAGAAGACCATAAACGGCAGGTAGAGCACAAGCGTAACCGCCAGCGTATTCGGGTCGGTTCCGGTGAGTGATTCTGCGCGTTCGATCCCCTGCGCGACGATCAGGGTGCCACTGAAGTAGGCAATCGCAGAACTGATCGCCGTATAACCGCCGGAGAGGATATATAACCACATGAACCCCTTCAATCGTTGCTCGGTGGTCAGGATATTGATCAGCAGAATGAAGTAAACGAAAGTCCAGAGGAAGTTCATCAGGAACCAGAAGGAGCGCGCGGGCCAGAAGGAGAACGGAATCGAGAGCGCCAGCGCACCGAGGAACAGGATAAAAAGTTTGCTGATGTCACTCTGCCAGAAGAGAAACCGCTCGTGGCGCAGCTTCTTGTTTATGATTACCGACACAACCAGCGCGCTCAGGAAGAGCCGGGTTGGACGCAACACCGCTATTGAGGGAAAGAGTTGCTCCGGGCTGACAATCCTGAAGAGGTAGTACGTGAGCAATCCGAAGTAGGGATAGAGCGCGATCAGCAAGCCGAGACAAACAGCAAGGAGGACGCCGCCGATGATCACGGGTGGTGCAAAGATCGTGACGAGTCCAACCCCGACGCAAAGCACAACGAAGAGAAAGATTCCAATCCCCTTCGGAGTGATAACCTGACGGGCAGGCGTGACATCATGAAGATGGACCTGGCGACTCTTGGAGTTGCTTTCCATAGTGATACTATCGCCAATCGGTGTTCATTCTGCAACCGCTAAGCCGACCGGCATATCGTTGTGTTCGATCGGGTAGAAACAGGCTGGTTCTAGTGCCGCGCCAGCCAGTCGCGCAGTTGCTTGAGTGCCCTGCCACGGTGGGAGATCGCGTTCTTCTCGGCAGCGCTCATTTGTGCGAAAGTCTTGTTCGACTCGTTGGGGAGGAACACCGGATCATACCCGAAACCATTCTCACCCATTAGCTCGGTAGTAATTACTCCATGCACTTCGCCGGTGAAGCAATGCTCACCTTCCCCATCCACCAGCGCAATTACCGTGACGAATGAAGCGCTCCGGTCCGGCTGCGCCACGCCCTGAAGCTCGGCCAGGAGTTTGAGGTTGTTATCGAGGAAGCTGCACTGTTCTCCGGCGTAACGCGCTGAGTAGATTCCGGGTGCACCGGAGAGAGCAGCAACCATCAAGCCTGTATCGTCGGCGATTGCAGCGATACCATACTTCTCAAACACGGCACGCGCCTTCAACAAGGCATTCTCCTCAAGGGTCGTACCGGTTTCGGGGATATCGGGAAAATCGGAGAAATCAGCCTTGCTCAGCAGCTCAATTTCCAGTCCCTCCATCACGGCAGACATTTCGGAGATCTTGTGACGATTGTTCGTGGCCAAAATCAGTTTATGAAAAGTCCTGGTCATGATGAGATAGAGTACCGACGACTGCTCAATACTTCGTGATATCGATCCGCATGGCGTTGCGTACGGTGTCCCCCAGGAAGTGTCGTGCCGTCTGTGCGAATTGATCCGGCACATCGGACACGTAGAACTTGTGTTCGCCGTCCGAACTCTTCGGATTGAGCAGATTCGCAGAGGTCAGCCGCTTTGCGACTACTTTGGCAGTTTCGCGCGCGGAGTCGATCAGGTGCACTCGCTCTCCCAACACTCGCTGGATAACGGGCTTAAGCAGAGGATAGTGAGTACACCCCAGGATCAGGGTGTCCACGCCATTGTTTCTGAAGGGCTGCAGGTAATCTTCGGCGATCAGGTAGGCGGCCTCCTTCTCCAGGTACCCCTCCTCCACCAACGGAACAAAGAGCGGACACGCCATGCTGAAGACCTTGACCTTGGCATCAAGCGCCTCCACGGCGCGGGCGTAAGCATTGGAGTGGATCGTTCCCGCAGTACCGATAACCCCCACTTTGCCGTTGCTGGTGGTTCCCACGGCGCTTACGGCGCCCGGCTCGATCACACCGATGATTTCGATTTCGTAGTCGCTCTTGACCGTCTCCAGCGCCAGTGCGGATGCCGTGTTGCAGGCCGCGACGATCAGCTTTACCCCCTGCTCGATCAGGAAATTGATATCTTGACGGGAGAACTGGATGATGATCTCTTTCGAGCGACCACCATAGGGGTAACGTCCAACATCCCCGAAATAGACGACATCCTCGCTCGGCAGCAACCCGAAGATTTCTTTGGCGACGGTCAGCCCGCCCAGGCCGGAGTCGAAGATTCCGATCGGGCTACTCGGAGCCGGCATTGGCCCGCACCTCGCGCTCGTAAAGATTGGCGAATCTGACGATCCCCTGGTAGATACTCTCCGCCGCCGCCTGCCTGAAGTTATCCTGAGTCAGGAGGCGCTCTTCCACCTTATTCGAGATGAACGCTGTCTCCACCAGGACCGACGGCATCTCCACACGATTGAGTACGGCGAAGCCCGCCTGGTTAACGCCACGCGACGGCACGTTGAGGTATTTTTTCAATGACTCCTGCACGAACTCGGCCAGCTGCTGCGATTGTGTCAGGTACTCCGTCTGCAGGACATCCATCACGATGAAATCAAGCTCATCCTGCTCGCGTTTGTTGTAGTTCGATTTGGGGACATTCAATTGGAAATCGGAGTTCTCCAGCAACGCGGTGATACGGGCATCATCGCTCTTGGCAGCCGCGAGGAAGTAGGTCTCCGATCCGGATGCGCTGCGAATCTCATTGGAGTTGCAGTGGATCGAAACGAAGAGATCTCCCTCCGCCTGGTTTGCGATTGCAGCCCTGTCGTTCAAGCCGACTGTCTCGTCGGAGCGACGCGTCAAAATCGGGATAAACCGCCCCTCCTTCAGCATGATCTTCTCAAGACGAAGGGCGATATCAAGCACAATATCCTTTTCCTTCGTGCCATCCCTGCCGATCGCGCCGTCGTGCTCTCCACCGTGACCGGGATCGATGACTATCACATCGAGCGAGTCGTATTGTTCTTTCTTCACCAGTGGCTGAGAGTTCTCTTTCTGATCGTTGCTGAAACTGCTGCTTTCAAGGGCTATCTGAATTCGGTGCGGGTTGGGCGCGTACGAACTGTGGTAACGCGAAATCGGCTGGCGCATCTGGACTGAAATCTGGGCCGAATTGTCAAACTGGAATGCGCGGACATCCAGTATCTTGCTGGTCGAATCGGTAAGGCCGAAAGTGTTGGTATCGACTTCCCCGCCGGCGATCGTGATATTGATCCAGTTTCCCTCACTGACGAACACATCGAAGTCAAGTCTGCGGCTCAGGAGCACCTCCAGCAGATCACCGTTGAGTTTCTCCGCAAGCTGCAACGCGACGACATTCTCCTCCTGTCCGACGGCAACGACTGTGCGCCTGTCGGGAGAGAAGATAAGTGTACGCTCCAGAGCGTCAGAGAGCAGGAACACGGTTCGCCTGATTGGCAGGTAGAGATCGTCCACATGATAGAGGGGTGGATACACGAGGTTATATGGATAGCCATCCACCGAACAAAAACGGTTCGCCATCTGGAAGACGAGTTTACGCCGATAGAGCGTAACATCCAGCTTGTTCTCCTCACTCGACCACGCTACATGGGCCTGCAGCGCTCGGAACAGATCGGTTGCGCTCAGGTACTCGACGCCATTCTCTTCATAGACACGGATCGGGTCGGGGCTCCCGAGATTCCTGAGCGAAATCGTTTTGAGCGGCTGCGGTTCGTAGTATTGGGCGTGGAGCGGCATGGTCAGGCCAACCACGATCAGGGCCACCAGGCCCACCAGCGATATAGTTTTAGCCGTTAGCATCTCGATGTTATACCTGAAGTTACCGTCCATGTTCCTTCAATCTACGTTCGATTTCGCGCTTCGCATCCCGTTTGGTAATAGCTTCTCGCTTGTCATACAACTTCTTACCACGAACAAGTGCAAGCTCGATTTTGGCGACTTTTCCCTTGAAGTAGATACTGAGTGGAACGAGACTCAAGCCTCGCTCGACCGCCCGAGCGTAGAGTTTCTTGATCTCGCGGGCGTGCATCAACAGCTTCCGTTTCCGCCGGGGATCATGATTATGAATATTCCCTTGTTCGTAGGGAGTGATATGGAGGCTGTTCAGCCAGACTTCACCCGCTTCGATAGTGGCATAACTATCGGAGAGCTGTGCTTTACCCTGCCGCAGAGATTTTACCTCGGTACCCACCAGCACAATCCCGGTTTCATAGGTCTCAAGAATCTCATATTCGTGCCGGGCTTTGCGGTTTTGGGCCACAATCTTCTTGCTCGGTTCCTTCATGGGGCGATGATACTACAGCAAATCGGAATCCGCAAAGTTTTTCGGGGTTACGGAACGCTGTGTTGCGCACTCAAGGGCCAAGAATGGCTTGACCAACCAATTCAACCGCCGTATCCTCCTGCAATCCAGCGCGAGCCTTTGCCGGAGAACTGGATCGAATCGGGTTTCAATCCAGGGCAAGATTTGACTTATGACTCGACAAGAGATTTGACGCAAATGAGAGAGCTTCGTCTCAAGAGTGAAATGATAAAGATCCGCTTCATGCTTTCCCTGCTGCTGTTACTGGCGGCATCCGTTTCGGCGACCGCGGCTACGCTGTCAGGGTACGTTTACGACCGCTATTCAGATCAGCCAATCGTCGGTGCTGCAGTAACAATTGAAGAGACCAGCTTCACCACCACCACGAATGCCGACGGCTACTTCGTATTCAGCAACATCCCGGGTGGGATTTATGATGTCAAAGTCACCTTTGACGGCTATTACGAGGGCTACCGCCGCCGTCTTCGGTTAGGGACGCAGCAGTCACAAGAAATCGAGATTCGGATCAAGCCGATCACCGCCGACGAGCGTGCAGACCAGGCTCAGGCAGCGCGGGCATTCGGCGCCCTGGCGGGCACGATTACCAGCCAGACAAGTGGCGCGGCGCTGCCCGGGGCGGTGGTGAAGATCGATGAACTCGGGCTGGGAACCCAAACCGGCATCGACGGCAAATTCCAGTTCCTGCGCCTGAAACCGGGCCGCTATACCATCGAAACGATTTTGATCGGCTACAAGCAGGTGAAGAATTATTCCGTTGACGTTTTTGGTGCCGATACAACCGACCTTAATATCGCCCTGGAGGAGACGGTTCTTCCACTTGGCAGCGAAGTTGTAGTTTACGGCGAAAAACCATTGCTCGACCCCACGGTGCCGGCTACGGTCCGTTCGATCGAGCGACAGGAAATCGACCGGGGCGCGGCTCGCGGGATCAGTGATATTCTGCAGGAGTTGCCGGGTGTGGTGGAGATCGACAACGAACTGCATATCCGCGGCGGCAGAACCTATGAGACGCAGTATATGGTGGATGGAGTCTCGGTGACCGACCCGCTGATCCGGCAAGGTTATGGACACTCCCTCAATTCAGGCTCTGTCAAGGAAATCAATCTTTATAGCGGCGGCGCCGATGCTGAATTCGCGCAGGCGACCTCCGGAGTGGTGGAGATCATCACCAAGGAAGGTCAGGAGGACTTCACCGGCTCAATCAATTACAGGAATGATCATCCGTTTGGCGATGCCAGCTTCAACACCGATCAACTGGAAGCATCCCTCTCCGGTCCGGAGCCGCTTACTACCAGGCTCGTGAACGGTGTCGGCTTGCCGGGAGAAACCTACTTCTTTGCTTCCGGCAATTTTCTGCTGACCGACACACATCTGCCCTTTTCAACCAATCTCTACTCAGAGACTTTTGGCGGCAGTTCGCTGGCGCCACGCTCCGACAACCAGTACTCGGGCCTCTTCAAGCTGACCTACAAGATTTCGCCGCTGGTCAAACTCTCACTGTCTCACTCGGCAGCGGCGACGATTAACCAGGATCGTAGTATCCTTGAGACTCGTATCAGGACCATTGACTTCTCTTACGGCTATCCGTTCGAGTATCAAAAGATACTGGATGATTACAACACGTTTACCCAGAAATCGAATCAGCAGGTGATCAGCCTCGACTGGCGTTTCGATATCCACAAACAATTGCGAGTGACTGCGGCGCGGTTTTTTACGACCCTGCGCTCACAGGTTGAGGGGAAGAATTGGAAGGAGTACGTCCAACCGATCGACGCACTTCCCGACACAGTTCTTTATGACGAACAGAATGACATCTATACGGTCGTGAAAGGTGATGGTTTCTGGGACGGTGGCGACGGTGACACCTGGTACGATCACTATATCGAGAACTACTCACTCAAGTCGACCTATGAAACCGAGATAGAGCCGAATTTCACTTTCAAGACCGGGTTTCAGAGTGAGTTTCAAACCATACAGGTTTTTGACTTGTTCCAGCCCTGGTTAAGCGAGTCAGGTTATGGCCTCAACTACGACATCTATAAGGCGCAACCATCGACCCATGGTCTCTTTATTCAGAACAATATCAACCTCAATGGATTGATCTTCGACTTTGGCGTTCGCTACGATCTCTGGCTGGTCGGCAAGTACGCCGAGGATGCCTTTGAGGCGGAGAGCCTCTCGGTGCTTTCTGAGGCGCTCAAGACCAAGTTCGAGGATGAGACGATCGACCTATTCGGTCGGCGCGCGCGGGGGACATTCTCACCTCGATTTGGAGTTTCCAACCCGATCAGTCGCGATCTGACACTGTTTGCATCGTATTCCCGCTTTGCGCGACGGCCTTCACCGCAATATCTCTATGCCAAACTCTACACGCCGTCGCAGGCCACCTATCAGCTATTCGGAAATCCGGCGCTCGATTACGAGAAGGTCACCAATATTGAGGCGGGGTTGAAGTGGCTGCCGGGCAAGCGTGTCGCTGTCGGCGTATCGGGGTACATCAAGTATATCAGCGACTATATCGCGGCGACTTCGGTCGCGCCTGATCCGCGCTTCCCCGATGAAACCTACTTCCTCTACTTCAACCTCGACTATGCAACCAGCCAGGGAGTAGAGATCGAGTATGTTCAGGACTTCAGCGATATAGTCAGCATCTCCGCCAACACGGCATTCAGCAAAGCCACCGGTGAGCGTTCACTGCCGGCGGACATCCTGCGCGGGCTTGAGACACGCTCGGAGGGGGCGATTTACAACGACATCGCCTTTGACTGGGATAAGCCGTGGCAGTTTATCCTCAAGACCAATATTCACGTTGAAGACAATCAGGATGTCAGCTTCCTCGGCATGGCGCTCCCCGACGACTGGAATTTGAACATCAAGTTCTGGGGACAGGCGGGTAAACGTTACACGCCATATCAGGAGGCCGTGGACGAGGATGGATTTCAGGTGTTTGTGCCGAGCGGCGAGACGAATTCAAAGATCGGTCCGTGGTGGAACTCACTCGATTTCGCCTTTCAGAAGAACTTCCGTTTAGACAGCTACACCGTCACTCTCTTCTTCGAGGGGTTAAACCTCCTTGACCACAAAAACGTCACGCTGATCAATCCCCTCACCGGTGATGTTTACAAGGAAGGTGACACGATTCCTACGGGCGGTAACCTGTTTGAGCTACCTCCGCTGGGGTATGAGCTCCCCCTCTGGGAGAACCCGACTCGCTATCTGGCGCCGAGGCAGCTTAAGCTTGGTCTGGGGGTGAGCTTCTGATGAGACGCGCGTTGATTGTCAGCTGCACGGTTGTCGTCGTGCTTGTTCTACTCGCCTGCTCGGACAAGTTCAAGTTCCCGAATGACCTGCCCGAGCCGACTTCCGGAGGCAGCTTTGATACTTCCTATGTTTTGGTGACACCCAACTGGACATCAGCCAACGGCCTCAACTTCGCCAATCCGAACGACATCGTAGTCGGCTATGACCGATTCCTCTACGTCTGCGATACTGACAATGATCGGATCGTCAAACTCACCGAAACCGGAGAATTTGTCGAGCAATACTCGATTGTCCACCCTGTCGCGGTGACTCAGGATCTGGCGTTCGACCTGATTGCGGTCTGTGGCAACTATATGGTAATCAGTCCCGATCGCACCGATACGACTTTCTACGGTAATGCTATCTACCGTCGTGACCACTCCGAAAATGGTGAGTTTGAGGTAGTGTGGCGGGCGGAATCTCCCTACGATTCAGTGCAGGTGCAGGGCGGTTTCCGGCCGATCGAGGCGGAGTTCTGGAGTGTAGAGTCACCGCTGACGACAACGAAGGATTACTATGTCGCGGATTTCGTGCGTGACGAAATCAGGCAATTCAGCGGTATCGACCAGCCGATCGGCACTCTGATTGAGAAAGGGCGTGGCGTCGGCGTAACCGAATACCCGGTTGACCTTTGCTATTACGAGATCGCGGGCTTCAAATATCTGGTGTATGGACAGGGTTACGGCAATCTGGGGGTTCAGCCACTCACTCTGCCTGCCGGTGTGCCGCTGTTCAATCTGGAGACGGAGGCTGATACGCTGCCGCCGCTGGTGAGATTCAATCATCGCGGGTTCAAAGATGTCGCGGTCGATGAGCGCTCCAATTTCTATGTAATCCTGCAGAAGCTTGATCCGCTGCTCAACGCCAATCTCTATTTCCACAAATTTAATCGGCGCGGAGAACATCTGCTCTCCTTCGGTACAAATGGATCAGGTGAGCGCCAGTTCAATCTCCCTGGCGGGATCGATTACCTCGACGGCATCATATACATCGCCGACACCGGCAACAACCGGATAGTACGCTATACGTTGTCGACTGCAGTCAGACAGTAGTGGCGCAGCTAGAGCGCAGTCGGAAATGCAGGCACGATAACCACCACCGCAGTGATTATTCGAACGCACCCTCACCCCCGGTCCCTCTCCCTCTCGAAGGCGAGGGGAGAAGTGTGTAGATCAAGCCTTCTTGAGGATTGACTGCTCGCCAGCGATTGCTGGAATGTCATGCCCCAGGAGGGCATGACCTACCAAACTCAATCGTTTTACTGATCCTGCGTACCGGTCGGCGCGCCGACTCGGATTGTGTGCCTGTGCTACGAGCCAGAGAGATTCCTGCCCCCATTTTCCGCTTGCGCGCAAATCGGGCATCTCTATATTGGTGATCCACCGATAATGCCGAAGTGGTGGAATTGGTAGACGCGCTGCGTTCAGGGCGCAGTGGGCGCAAGCCCGTGGGGGTTCGAGTCCCCCCTTCGGCATGTTTTTTCATACTCGTTTCAAGCCAGCCGTAAAAGCACACGGTCAGAAATTGTCCCTGGCCGTATTCTTGCATAAAAAACAGTCGGTCAGAATTCAACATCCCGGGATAGCTCAGATGGCAAAGAACAAAATCACCACCAAACAATCTGACGATCTCCTCGCGACTTTGAAAGCCCGTTTCGAGAAGAACATGCAGCGACACAGTGGCCTCGAATGGGCAAAGGTGCAAGCTCGACTAGAGGCAAACCCAGACAAGCTCTGGACACTCCATGAAATGGAGCGCACCGGCGGCGAGCCCGATGTCGTCGGGCATGACAAGAAATCAGGAGAGTTTGTTTTCTACGATTGTTCTCCGGAGAGTCCTAAAGGACGTCGCAGCCTCTGCTACGACAAGAAGGCTCTGGATGAACGCAAAGAGCACAAGCCCAAGGGTAATGCTGTAGATACGGCAGCCGCAATGGGGATAGAGTTGCTCACCGAGGATCAGTATCGTGAATTGCAGAAGCTGGGTGAATTCGATTTGAAGACTTCGAGCTGGGTGCTGACACCTGCTTCAATTCGGAAACTGGGTGGATCAATCTTTTGCGACCGCCGTTATGACCACGTATTTACCTACCACAATGGTGCACAGTCATATTATGCCGCACGCGGATTTCGGGGGATGTTGCGGGTGTGAGTGTCAGTGCGTGTAGGTCGGGTTTGCCACAAACCCGACATCGAAACACTTGCCCCACAGCAAGCTGTGGGGTACCTTTCGCGAACTTGACTAACTGCATAAGCGGGCAACATGTGTAGGGGCGAATGGCATTCGCCCACCGCATCAATATGATCCGTCGATCTTGGGCGAGTACCACTCGCCCCTACAGTAACCTGCGTGCGCTCTAAAATATCCGCTCTTGATAGTAGTGGATACCGGTCCGCCGCAGCAGATCGGGAGACGGGGGGTATCCTCACGATTCGCACCGTAGGTGCGATGACAGACAGGAATGTCTGTCCTCCTGCGCATATCAACTCGTGGCGAGGATCGATGCTGATCACCGCAGATTCGTAGCTACGGTCTCACCGGCGCAAGCCGGTGCCCAGTCTCAAGTCTTTGCGCTGAGCTTGTCTTTGACGATTCAGAAAGATGTCGGACTGGATACCGGCTTGCGCCGGTATGACGCTTCCGTTCGGTCGCGATGCAGTGGCCGAATAGATTCGGCCCTACTAAAAGCGGCGCGCTGCATTGGAGACAATCTGGAATCCCGCTTGCGAGGGAATGACTCGCTCAAGTTAAGCTGCACGGAGTTGGGTGATCTTCACGCTGTCATTTCCTTGTTCGGTGTATCTCTTCGTGCACCCTTGCGCGGTGTATCTCCGCGTGCGTCCGCGCGCGGTGCACATCCACGTGCGTCCGTGCGCGGTGTACGTCCTCGTGCACCGCGAGTTCTGCCCGCTCTTGAGTAAAGCACCGTCCAAAATCCCCTCTTGAGAGGAGTGTACCCCTACACCGCCTTATCAAATCGCTGCACCTGTGCCACTAACTGACCGCAGGCTGCAGCGATGCTGCGGCCTTTCGGAGTGCGCAGTGTCACCGCCGGGCAGCGCGGATATAGATACTCGCGGAAGGCATCGATCCGTTCCTGCGGGGGTGTTCTGAATTCATGCGGTTCGAATGGCTTGAGCTTGTCAGCTTTGCGTGAGGTCTTCCCGCCCCTTAGTTCCGCAAGACGCCCCTTCTTGACCTGCTTGATCGGCGCCAGCGGTTCACCCTTCTGATCGATAATCGGGTTGTATGGGATTAGATTGATCTTGCACGGCAGCTGCCGGGTCAGGTCAGCCAGTCCCTTGGCGCACTCCATCGTGTCGGTGATGCCATCAATCAGGATATACTCGAGCGTTACCCTGTCCCCTGCCTGCTGGATATAGTCACGACACGCCGGAATCAACTCAGCGAGCGGATTATCCTTGGCTGACGGAATCAACCGCTCGCGCAACGCTTGAAAAGGTGCGTGCAGCGACAAGGCAAAGCCAGCCTTTATTCCATACTGAGTCAGCTTGCGAACTTCGTCGATCAGACCCACCGTCGAAATCGTAAACCGTCGCGCCGAGAAACCCAACCCCATCTCGCTCGAGACTGTTTCGATCATGCTGATCAGGTTATCCATATTGAGCAGCGGCTCGCCCATTCCCATCATCACGACATTCTGCAATTCTTTACTACCGGTGTTGCGTCTGGCAAGCACGAATTGGCCGATCATTTCCCCTGCCGTGAGATTACGCTTGAACCCAACCAGGCCGGTAGCGCAGAATTTGCAACCGATCGTACAACCCACCTGGCTTGACACGCAAAGCGCCAACCGATCACGGATCGGGATCAGCACCATCTCGACCAGTGCGCCATCCTCGCAGCGGACGAGGAATTTGCGGGTGCCATCCTCCGGATCGATCTGATCGCCGGCGATTTCGGGCAGCGTAATCCGGAACTTCGCAGCCAGTTTGTCGCGCAGCGGGCTGTTGAGGTTGGTCATCTCCTCGAACGAGAAGACTTCCTTCTGGTAGATCCACTGGAAAATCTGCCGCCCGCGGAAACGCTTCTCCCCCTCCTGCTCCAGCAGGTCCTCCAGTTGTTTCAGCGAGTACCCGAATATGTTGATTTTCGACGTATTGGTCATAGTTGACTCGTTGTTGACATAGCCTTATAAACAACTATAATTACGCCCGATAGCAATCGGAATTTGGAGGAGAGTTGACCGAATTAGCCCCCATTGATGATTTAGCTGCGCGGTTTGAGCAGCTAAAGGAGTATCTTTGACCTCGACAGCAAGTCGAAGAAAGTCAAGGAACTGCAGGAGCAAACCCTGGCCGAGAATTTCTGGGCCAACCAGGACAAAGCCCAAGCGATTCTGAAAGAAATCTCAATCGAGAAAAAGTGGCTGGAAGAGACGCGCAAGCTGGAAGAGATGCTGGGTGACCTGCAAACTGCCGAGGAGCTTGCGGCGGATGACGCCGAATTGGCGGCTGAGCTTGACAAGACCCACGCCGAATTCGCCAAGAAGCTCGATGACTTCGAGTTGCGCACCCTGCTCTCCGACCGCGATGATCCCCGCGATGCTATCTTGAGCATCCACCCGGGAGCCGGGGGCACTGAATCGCAGGATTGGGCGCAGATGTTGATGCGGCTCTACCTTCGCTGGAGCGAGCGCGAAGGATTCACGGCGGATATTATCGATGAGCAGGCAGGTGATGAAGCCGGTCTCAAGTCCGCCACCATCGAAATCAAGGGTGACTACGCTTACGGCTACTTGAAATCGGAATCAGGGGTACATCGCCTGGTTCGCATTTCACCCTTCGACTCGAACCAGCGCCGGCATACGTCCTTCGCATCGGTTTTCGTCTACCCGGAAGTGGGCGAGGATATCGAGATCGAGATCAAGCCCGATGACTTGCGCATCGACACCTATCGTGCTTCGGGTGCCGGCGGACAGCATGTAAACAAGACCTCCTCGGCAGTGAGGATCACGCACGAACCGTCAGGGATCGTGGTGCAGTGTCAGTCGGAGCGTTCGCAGATCAAGAACCGCGAATCGGCGATGAAGGTGCTGCGCGCGCGGCTTTATCAAAAAGCGCGTGAAGAGGAAGACAAGAAGCTCGAGGAATACGCCAAATCGAAAAAGAAAATTGAATGGGGTAGCCAGATACGTTCGTATGTGTTCCACCCCTATAACCTCGTCAAGGATCATCGTACCGGACACGAGACAAGCGATACCGTGTCGGTGATGGATGGTGACATTGACGGATTCATTTCTGCCTACTTAAACTGGAAGGGCGAATAGCCTCGAAAGTGCACCATTGGCACGGGTTCGTGCCGGAGGTCTGTAATGTCTGTCACTCAAAAGTTCATTGATAAAGCCATTTCACTTAAGCGACGGGTGGTTTACCCTGAAGGTGAAGAACCACGTTCGATCAAAGCCGCGAAGATTGTAACCGAACAAGGGATCGCGCATGTGCACCTGGTCGGTGCAACCGACGCAGTCAAGAAGCTCGCCGATGAGCATGGGCTCGATCTCGGCAAATGCACTCTTCATGATCCGGCGAAGTCAGAAAACCTGGCCGCATTCGCCGCCAGGTTCCACGAGATGCGCAAGCACAAGGGCGTAACCCCGGACCAGGCGCGTAGCCTGATGCAGCAACCACTCTACTGGGGAGCGATGCTGGTGCGGGAGGGAATCGTTGACGGTTCAGTGGCCGGTGCGCTCAACACGACCGGAGATGTCATCCGCGCCGGTATCCATGTCGTCGGGCTGGCGGAAGGAATTTCCGCGGTCTCCTCATTCTTCATGATGGTGTTGCCCGAGTTTCGCGGTGAGAAGGAGAAGGTCTTTTTCTTCGCGGATGGTGCGGTGGTGCCGAATCCGACCGCTGAACAACTCGCCGGCATAGCGGTAGCGACGGCCAGATCCTACAAGGCGCTGATGGATGAAGAGCCGCGGGTCGCGATGCTGTCGTTTTCGACTAAGGGCTCGGCCAAGCATCCCGATATCGACAAGGTAACCGAGGCGTTCGAGCTGGCGAAGAAGATCGATCCGAAATTGAAGATTGATGGTGAACTTCAGGTCGATGCCGCCGTTATACCCGATATCCAGCAGCGCAAGGCGCCGGGGTCGGTGATTGAAGGTAG
This sequence comes from Candidatus Zixiibacteriota bacterium, assembly GCA_040235515.1. Classification (GTDB taxonomy): domain Bacteria; phylum Zixibacteria; class MSB-5A5; order CAIYYT01; family CAIYYT01; genus JBECKX01. The sequence goes on along the minus strand of JBECKX010000129.1, from coordinate 31,672 downwards.
AGCAAATGTGTTGATATTTCCTGACCTTGACGCGGGCAATATTGCGTATAAATTGGTGCAGCGCCTGGCCAACGCAGAAGCGATCGGACCGATCGTCCAGGGCATGGCCAAGCCGGTGAACGACCTTTCCCGTGGTTGTTCCGTCGATGATATCGTCAATGTAACCGCGATCGCGATGACGATGAGTCAGCTGTAAGAAATCAGAGTACTGATCGAATGACGTACATTTTTGAGAGGAATCTTGATGCCAACATACTGGTACAGATGTCAGACCTGCAAGCATGAGTTCGAGGAGTTTCAGAAGATATCTGACCCTCCAGTTAAGACCTGCCCTGAATGTGGCGGCGTGGTGATGCGCGTCATCACCGGTGGCGTCGGTTTGATCTTCAAAGGAACCGGCTTTTACATCACCGATTACAAGAAGTCTCATTCGAGTGAGGCCACCGGTTCTGTGGAGTCCAAGTCTGAATCGAAGTCCGATTCGAAATCGTCGGAGTCTTCTTCGAAGTCAGAGAGTTCCACGGACAGTTCCGCCAGGAAACGAAGTGCTGCAGCCGGTGGCGAGTAATGCCGGTTGCTCCGCTCGACAGATCAAGTCAATTGTACATGTCTCTCGTCGCGATCGTCGGCGAGAGACATCTTCATATTGACGACGATTTTTTCCGCGCCTGCCACGTGGATGCCATCCGGATCAGTCGTGTTCCCCTCGCGGCGGTTGAAGTCACGGAAGTCGCGCAACTGCCAAAGCTGTGCGAGCTTGCGCGGCGCAATCGAGTCCCGCTCATTCCGCGTGGAGCGGGCACCGGCCTTACCGGCGGCGCCGTTGCCGAACGTGGCGGAATCGTCGTCTCACTGGCGCTGCTCAATCGGATCATCGAGATAGACCCGCTGCGGCGGTTGGCAATCGTGGAGCCCGGTGTAATCACCCAGGCCCTGGCGGATGCCGCAATCGAAGCCGGGTTGTTCTATCCCCCCGATCCGGCCTCCCTGAAAGAATCGACGATCGGCGGCAATGTCGCCGAATGTGCCGGTGGTTTGCAGTGCAAGAAATACGGCGTCACCCGTGATTACGTTCTCGGGCTTGAAGCGTGCGACATCAACGGTGAGTTGATCCGGACGGGCTGCTTTTCGCCAGATGAGCCGCATGATCTTACCGGACTGCTGGTCGGCTCCGAGGGGACACTCGCGTTCATCACCAGGATCGCACTGCAATTGATCGAACCACCGACCGCCCGCAAGACATTCTTCATGAGTTTCGGCAGCCAGCGCGACGCCGCAAAGGTGGTTGCCGGGATTATGGGGTCTGGAGTGGTGCCTGCCGTGCTGGAATTCATGGACGGGGATGCGGCAAAGCTGGCGCTCGACTATCTCGGCTGGGGTGAGACACAACGTCCTGAAGCTGCGCTGGTATTGGAGCTTGATGGAACCCCGGAATCAATCGCTGTTGAAGAGGGCGCGCTGGAACCGATCATACTGGGCAACAATCCGCTTGAGTACGAATCCTCCAGCGATCCGCAGCGGCGGGAGCAACTATGGACCCTGCGCAGGTCGATCTCTCCCGCGGTCTCTGAATCTGCACCGGTGCGACTATGTGAGGATGTCTGCGTTCCACCCTCGCAGTTTCCACGGCTGATGGATCTGGTCGTCGAACTTGGAAAGAAACATGAGTTGCGCGTCCTCTCGTTCGGTCACGCCGGGGATGGCAACCTGCATGTCTACCTGATGGCGGATGAAGACAGCGAGGATGTGCGGAGCAGAATTGATGCCGCCTCCGCCGACCTCCTCTCCCTGGCGGTCGAACTCGATGGCACGATCTCCGGCGAACATGGGATCGGAATAACCAAACGCAAACATTTGCCGCTGGAACTATCGGGATCCACCTTAGAACTTCTGCGCGAAGTCAAAGGGGTGTTCGATCCTGACCAGTTGGTTAATCCAGACAAGATATTCTAGCCACTTGAGAAGCAGCTTGCGGCGACCGGGGTCGTTGAGCGCGGGCGGAAATGAATCTCTTTGAGTGCTCATTGAGACATCTTATCATCATTCCCGGATGAAGATGATCGAGGCTCGTTAGTTCCGGCAGATGTTCAAGTGAGGGAGCCATGAAAAAGCTAATCATTATCCCCATACTCATAGTTGTTTCCGTCATCCTGATTGTTCTGATTTACGCACGCCAGCAGGCGCAGGAGTTGCCCGATGGCGTCATCTATTCCTCGGGGACGGTGGAAGCAAACGAAGTAGCGGTGTCGGCGCAGGTTTCCGCACAGGTGGTGGAAAAACGGATCCGCAAGGGGGATCAGGTAGCTGCGGGAGATACCCTGTTTCTGCTCGACGACGACCTGCTGCAAACTCGATTCGGTGAAATCGAGGCCGGGATTTCGAGTATACGCTCAGAGATATCGGCGGCACGCATCGAGCTGGAGAATGCCCGGAAGAACCTCGATCGACTGAAGAATGCCTTCGAAGTGGGTTCCGTGCCCCGCGCGAAGCTTGATGATGCAGAAGCAGCTTACGATTCAGGGCGGTCACGGATCAGCAGTCTCTCGGCCAGGATCGAACAGCTCGAGGCGCAGCGCAACACACTTGAAGTGCAAATCAGCTACACCGTGGTCACCTCGCCGATCAGTGGCATCGTGCAAGCGGACCCGGTCGGCGTCGGCGAGTTGGCGATAGCCGGCAGCACGCTGGCCGAGCTGGTTGACCTGTCAGACACGTGGGTGGAGATATATGTCGGTGAAGCCGACCTGCCTCATGTCGCGATCGGTGACAGTGCCAGCGTTCACCTTGACTCATCCCCCGATCAACCCTACACCGGCAGGGTCACTTTCATCTCTCAGGATGCCGAGTTCACTCCGAAAAACATCCAGACAAAGAAGGAACGAGTGAAACTGGTATTCGCGGTACGAGTGAAAGTGGAAAACGAATCACGTCGCTTCAAGCCCGGTTTGCCGGTGGATGTCTATCTCAAGAAGAAATGAAATCGCCCGCCCTAAAAGTTGAGGGTCTGTTAAAGAGGTATCCGCTGACGACCGCTCTCAATGGGCTTGAGCTGGAAGTCCCGGAGGGTGAAGTCGTCGCGATCGTGGGCCCGGACGGCGCCGGAAAAACGACGTTGCTCAGGATACTGGCCGGGATTCTCGACTACGACGACGGCTCGCTTGAATTCTTCGGCGAGGATTTCCGGATCGACTTCGAGCGCAAAAAGTCTTCGATCGGCTACATGCCGCAACGCTTCGGCCTCTACGAAGACCTCACGGTGCAAGAGAACATCGATTTCTTCGCGGACCTGTTCACCGTCCCGCGCAGGCAACGCGCCGAGCGCACATCACGTCTGCTCCAGTTCTCCCGCATGGAACGATTTCGCGATCGTCTCGCCGGCGCACTCTCAGGCGGGATGAAACAGAAGCTCGGCCTGGCGTGTGCGCTGATTCACAACCCCCGTCTGCTCCTCCTTGATGAACCAACCAACGGCGTGGATCCCGTCTCCCGGCGTGAATTCTGGAAACTGCTCTACGACCTTAACAGCGAGGGCTCGACGATCCTCGTCAGTTCCTCTTATATGGATGAAGCGGAACGTGCCAACCGCTTTGCCTTGATGCGTGACGGGCAGACGATCGCTGTCGGTGAACCCCACGAAGCCAGAAGGAACTTCCAGTTCAATGTTTTTGAATATGCCAGCGATTCGCCGCGCAAAGCCAAGGAGATGATCGGCACCCATGATCAGTTTCTGGCGATCAACCTTTTCGGCAATTCGGTGCACATCCTGACCCGGGGGGAAGTTGAGGTTGACACGGTGCGAGCAATCGTGGCGTCGCTCGGCCTGCGCAGCGAGGCGCTGAACAGAATTGCGCCATCATTCGAGGATATTTACATCGGCCTGTCACTGGCTGCTGACCCCGGAGCGGCGAGATGAATGAACTAAACGGTAAGGCCGTGAGTGTTCAGAATCTGCGGCGTGAGTTCGGATCGTTCGTCGCAGTTAACGATGTCACCTTTGATGTCGAGCGTGGCGAAATCTTCGGGTTCCTCGGCCCGAATGGGGCTGGCAAGTCAACGACAATCAGGATGCTGTGCGGACTCCTGAAGCCGACGTCCGGCTCCGGCCATGTCGCAGGGTTTGATGTGATGAAGGAATCGGAAAAGATAAAGACCCGCATCGGATATATGTCGCAGAAGTTTTCCCTCTATCAGACCCTCACTGTGGAAGAGAATATGAACTTCTACGCGGGCGTATACCTGATGGATAACGGTGAACACAAGCGGAAGAAGCAACACTACTTCGAGACAACCGCGCTGGGTGAAGTGAAGGGACAGGTCGTGGGGGATCTTCCGAGCGGCACGAGGCAGCTTCTGGCGCTCGTCTGTGCTATCCAGCATGATCCGGAGATCATCTTTCTCGATGAGCCGACCGCAGGAGTGGATCCGGTCTCGCGTCGCTACTTCTGGGAGCAGATAGATGAACAGGCGGAGCGTGGCGTTACAGTCTTTGTTACGACGCACTACCTCGACGAGGCTGAGGAGTGCGACCGGATCGGCATGATCTTCAGCGGCGCGCTGGCGGCGATCGGAGATCCGCGTGAACTGAAGCGAACCCGTTTCTCCGGAAAGGTGTTTCGTCTCGCCACCGAATCCCCGTGGGAAACCGCGGAGAGGATCAAGCGGATCGAAGGGGTAACCGATGTTGCACCATTCGGGTCTGAACTTCATATCACGGTACTCAAGCATGATGCCGAAGCGGTGGCGCGGCGGATCAACTCGGAGCTGCCGCAGGGGCTCGAAGTAGTGGCGGTCGATCCGACACTGGAGGACCTCTTCATTGCGTTGATCGAGGAGTCGGAAACGTGAGCTGGATGAGAATCTACGCAATCGCGCGCAAGGAGATCCTCCAGATCATGCGTGACAAGCGCTCGATTACGCTGGCCTTCCTCCTGCCGATCACTTTGATCTTCCTGTTCGGCTATGCCGTCACGCTCGATATCAGAGAAATCCCAACGGTGGTGCTTGACTACTCCAATTCCACGCATTCGCGCGAGTTAATCAGGAGCTTCACGAATTCCGGGTACTTCGTCATCGATGAGTACCCAACCAGCGAAGATCGCCTGGCCGAGTTGATCGACCTGGGCAAGGCAAGAGTCGGTCTGGTGATTCCGGTCGACTTCTCAGATCAACTCCTTTCCGGCAGCGCCGAAGTTCAGATCATCACTGACGGCTCAGATGCGAACACCAGCCAGTCGGTCCTGGCGTACACGAATCTGATCATAAGCGACTACAACCTGGGTAAAGCGGGGAGCTTGTTGGGCAGTGCTGCCTCCCTCCCGGTGCAGCTCGAGACCCGTTTCTGGTACAACGCCGATCTCAATTCACAGAACTTCCTGATTCCCGGTTTGATCAGTCTGATCATGACGATCCTGGCTTCACTGCTCACGGCGCTCTGCGTGGCCCGCGAATGGGAGCGCGGCACAATGGAATTGCTAATCTCCACACCGATCAAGCCGATCGAGTTGGCCCTCGGCAAACTGCTCCCCTACTACTTCATTGGAATGGTCGATCTCTTTCTTGCCGCATACTGCGGCGTGGAGATCTTCGATGTGCCGTTCCGCGGCAGCTTGTGGTTGCTGGCACTCTTCTCCACCCTCTTCCTGGCATCGGCCTTGTCGCTCGGCTACTTCATCAGCGTGGCTGCCCGGTCGCAGCAGCTGGCCTACCAGGTATCGATGCTTACCTCGTTTCTGCCCGGCTTCCTGATCTCCGGATTCCTCTTTCCGATCAGTTCCATGCCGATTGTTGTGCAGTATATCAGTTTCCTTGTCCCCGCGCGTTACTTCATCGAGATCCTGCGCGCGCTCTTTCTCAAAGGAGTAGGCATCGACTTCCTCTACTTCCAGTCGGCTGCGTTGCTCTTCTTTGCGCTCCTCTTCTCGTTGCTGGCCATCATCAAGTTCGAGAAGAAAATCGGATGAAGGCTCGTCGGATAAAGACCGTGCTGATCAAGGAATTCCTTGAGTTGTTCCGCGATCGGAAATTGCTGGCAATCGTGTTTATGTCCCCGATTGTACAGTTAATCATCTTCGGCTATGCCGCGACTTACGATGTCAAACAGATTCCAACCGGCGTGCTCGACTACGACCGCAGCACCCTCAGCCGGGAACTGATCCGCAAACTGGAGTCATCGGAGTACTTCTCAGTCGATCGCTACCTCTCGCATCCGGATGAAATCGACAGCGTGATGGAGAATGGCGAACTCACCCTCGTACTACAGATTCCACACGACTTCTCCGAGAACATCTCGACGGGGGGATTTGCCAATCTCGGCGTGTCGATCGAGGCAACCAACTCCAACAACGCCACGATCACCTCGAGTTTCCTGACCGGACTCATAACGCAGCTGAACCAGCAGATCCAGCAGGAGCGGCTGCAACGCAACCCGCAGGCGGCGGCGCTGTTGAAGGGCCTGATCGATCCCAAGATCAGAATCTGGTATAACCCGGCACTGGAGAGCCGCGACTTCAATGTGCCTGCGATTGTCGTCCAGATTCTCGTAGTCGTCACCCTGTTGCTGACCTCTATGGCGATCGTTCGCGAAAAGGAATTTGGGACGATGGAGCAGTTGATCGTGACGCCGATCACGTCGGCTGAATTGATCATTGGAAAGGCGCTGCCGTACGCCTTTATCGGGATGGTCGATATCTGCCTGATCACAGCCGTTGCGGTCTACTTCTTCAAGGTGCCACTGGTGGGGAATCTCGTGCTGTTGTTCCTGACGGCGTTGATCTTCATGATCTCCACACTCGCGATCGGCCTGCTGATCTCCACGATCTCAAGCTCTCAACAGCAGGCGATGATCTCCGCATTCTTCTTCATGATGCCCGCGATTCTGCTTTCCGGTTTTGCGTTCCCGATATCCAATATGCCCGATCCGATTCAGTACCTGACGATCATCAATCCGCTCCGCTATTTCATGGTGATCATGCGGGCGATCTTCCTCAAGGGTTTGACGGCCATCCAGCTGCTCGATCAGATTGTTCCGCTGCTGGCGATCGGGATTGTTGTGCTGATCGTGGCATCGCTGCGATTCAGGAAACGAACCAACTAGCCCCGCCGGCAGATACTCCTTGCCGGTAGCTACACGATTCCCATACTATCGGGTCAGATGGTAGACTGGATTTATGAAAAGTTCGGTGGCAGCGTGCGCCTGCCGCTACTGCTGGCGCTTACCGTCAATGGTATTGCCCTGCTGCTTTCCAGCAACTACGTGGATGGCGACGCTCACACGCGTGTCTACATGGCAATCGAGTGGCTCCGAGCGCCCTTCTTTATCTCGGCGCCCAACCAGCTAACCTGGGTCTTTGGACCTCTGCACTGCTACCTCAATGCGGTTGTCCTCAGCATCTGGAATTCCCCACTGCTCGCACCGCGCGTGCTATCCTGGCTGCTGACCAGCCTCGCGATCGTGCCGCTCTATGGAAGCCTGAGGGCACTCTTCAACCGGCGCGCCGCCTGCTTCTCAGCGCTGCTCTTCTGCTTCTATACCCTCTTCATCCATTCGGCAGCGATTGCGGTGAGCGAAGGTATCAATCTCTTTCTCTTCTTCCTTTCCACCTGGTTCTTCCTGCGGGCAACCGAGAGTGGCGCCTGGCGAGACATCGTAGTGACAGCCCTGGCTCTCGTCGCTGCAACTATGATGCGCTACGACAGTTGGTTGCTCGCCAGCTTTCTAACGATCTGGGCGGTTCTACTCAAGCTGAAGCCGGGAGTTCACGCCTCGGCTCGGCGATTCGGGTGGGGACAACTACTTCTCCTCGGAACGCTCGCTCACAGCTTCATCATCCTCTGGTTAGTCGCCAGTTGGGCGAGGTTCGGTGATCCCTTGATCTTCATGCATTACTCCGGAAACCTCGATGCACCGGTGATTGCGGCGAAGATTGCGGAGATCGGCAAACTGAAGTACCTCCTTTACAACTCAGCTTTTTTGCCGGCGGTTATGTTCCTGAGTCTGCCGTTCACTTCATTGGTTCTCTCACTCGTGGGCGTATGGGAGGAACTAAAGCGCTCTACAGGGAGTTTGCTCCTCTGGCTGCTGGGGGTCTTTGTGCTCTTCTACTTCGTCACCTTCGTGTTCAGTTTCGAACGATTTCCGCTGGCAAGATTCACGATCCTGCCGGGTGCCATCCTGCTTTGTTTCAGCGGTGTCGGCCTGGAGCGGTTGCAGCGCAACCTGCGCGGAGCCAGGCGAGCGCTCACGGGCTTTCTGGCCATCGCTGTGCCGCTGCTTGTGGTTGTTGCACTCGGTTTCTTCTCGCGACCGGGCGATTCCGACTGGCAGGAGAAGCTGCGGGCGGTCTCGCCGCTGACAAATCCACCGGCCTACTTCCCGGAGATGGCGAAAAAACTTGATGACCGTCTGAACGCGGGCGCCGACCTCGTACTCGATTGCCGCAACTTCAACGATCGTCTCCTCTACCTCTACCTGTCCGAATACTATCCGCAGATTCGAGGCGCCTGGGCCGATACCGAATCGCTGCGCAGATTCATCGAAGCGAGTGTTCCCGAATTCGTTCTCTATACTGCGCGTCCGAATCGCAATCATGAGCTGTTCCATCGTGAGACGGGAGATACGGTTGCTATCGCCGGTCTCAATTACCAACCGGCGGACAGCGCCGGGATTTTTACCCTCTACCAGCGGCTGAAATAGTGGCCGCGATTTGCGGCCGCTGCTCTTAAGCTACTTTGTACCATATCCGATACTATCAACATACGAACGGTTTTTGCGCCGATCAAACCTGCTATGGAAACACCGACAAAACAGATACTCCTTGCCAATTATGGCAATATGAAGCTGGCTCGCTATCTGGTGCGCTCGTACGACGACTTCGTTGATGTCTGCCATACCGTTGCGCGACAGGTGCTTAAGTGTGCTGAGCGAAAGCAGGTTTTCAACCTGTTCAACACCATCGAGTGTACTTTCACCAGTGTTCCGAACACCCTCACCAGCCTGATTGTCGGATTCACGATGCCTGAGAAGATCTTGTCGCGGCAGAGCTACCGGTCAAGGCCGGCCCGCGATGTGGAGATCAGGGTGCCTGCTACGCATGCGCCGAAGTACCGGTGCCTGGAAGGACAAACCCTCTTTTCAGCGCGAATCTCCTGTTTCTTTGACCTCTACCTGCTGCATCGCTTCATCCGCGAGGCGATGAATCTGCCCGGTGAAGGGATGAAGCTGATTACCTCAAAGCGGCAGGCTCAGATCACAGTCTCGCGGCTCTCAGAGGAACAGGGTGGATATAGGCTGAAGGTCGCATTCCCTTGTGAGTGTGACGTGGAAAAACTGGTGCAGATGGAATCGCATTTTCTGAAACAGGCAATGCGGAGTAGTTAAGAATGATGAAGAACCCAGCTGAAACCTGCTGGAGAGTGTAGAATGACGAAGCATGCAAAAAAACCAGAGAGCCCTGCCAAAGCCAGGATCTTGATCGTTGATGATGAAGAGGGTGTAATCACCACCTTTGTTGATTTCCTCACTGCGTCAGGGTACGAGGCAACCGGCTACACCGATGCCCAGGAGGCACTGCAGGCGCTGAACAGCTTCTCTCCCGATCTGGTCCTGCTTGACATCATGATGCCGCGCGTGGATGGCTACGAGTTCTGCCGTCTGATGAAACAGACGAAAGGCAACGAGACGATTCCGGTGGTATTCGTTAGTGGCAAGGACTGGGAAGATGATGCCATGCTGAGCGCCAAGGAAGGTGGTGCGCTCTTTATAAGTAAGCCAGTCCCCTTTAATGAGTTAAAAGAAATCGTTGAATTGGCAATTCAAGGTCAGTTTTAAAGCTCGATCAAGAAATTGCGCACGCAAACGCCGTCGCCCGCTACCTGCTTAGTGGAGTTGGTTGGAGCTGTGCGGGGATGGTGCTATGATTCCTGCTGGAGCGAGACATCGAAACGTGTCAATTTGCCGAAAGTGTCTGGCTCTTCCGGAAAGGAAGCCGACGTAATTTGATAGGTCGGTTCGAACGGCACCTGGTAGGCACCCCTCAGATAATCTTTCACGAAATTCTCAATCCGATCTTTCACTACCTTCAAACCTGTCCGCGATGTCTCCATCAAGAGCAGACCGACTCGGTTGCGGTCGAATGATGCGACCACGTCGGAGTCCCTCACAGTTTGACGCAGGCCGGTTTCCAGCCGCTCGGCAAGAGATTCTGCGGCATCAGATGAGAGGTGTTTACGCTTGCCCAGGGCACGCGCGAATTCACTCAGATCGATCAGCATGATTGAGAGAAAAAGACAGTAGCGTTCTGCTCGACTCAGCTCTTGTCGAGTCCGCTCGAAAAAACCATTTGTAGCTGTGCTGCTCTGCACTGCGAAGAGTCTCCAGTCTGACATAATTCCAACGTGTTTTTGATGTTATCCCTGCTGATTGATCAGCGCGTCGAGCGCCTTCACTTTTGACAACACATTGAAAAGCAATTTCCTTGCCACATCCCGGCGAAGGCGGGATGAAACGCCGCAGAATGATGGTGCTGAGGTAAGTGTGCTGGCAAGCGACCTGATTGATCAGTAGTTACGCACCATCCAAAAGAATACGTTGCAACGTCTCAATCGTGGAAGCTAATCGATCTGTGTCATCAAGCCGTCCGGTTGTGCACGCCTCTTCATAATAGGCGCAAACTCTTCTACAGGGACGGAAATCAATCAACTTCGTTTAGCTTATATTCCTTGATTTTGTAAAGGAGCGATCGGTAAGAAATCTCGAGCAGTTGCGCCGCTTTTCGTCGGTTCCAGTTGGTTCTGCGCAGAACTTCACTGATCAGACGCATCTCCTCGTCCGCCACCCGCTCCGCAATTCGCTTCTTCAGCGAGAAACCATGCTTCTCATCCGGCTCCGGCCTCTCGGCGGTCGCCACCGCCGCACCATGGCCGGCGTGGCTCGACCCGGAACCGGAACGCACCCGCGCCGGAGCGCTCGGCCCGTGCTTCATCATCTCGTATATGACTGATTCGTCTTGCCTTACGACGAATTGCTTAATCAAGTTCTCTAACTGGCGAACGTTGCCGGGCCAGTTATATTGCTGCATCGCAGACATGCATTCGGAAGATACCGATGAGTTCTCGCGGTTGTAGAGCTCATTGTACTTCGAGAGAAAATGACTGACCAGCAGCGGAACATCCTCGCTGCGCTCTCTCAGCGGCGGCAGATTGACGGTGATTTCATTGAGTCGATAGAAGAGGTCGTCCCGGAAATCGCGCTCCAGAATCGCCTGTTCCAGATCGCGATTGGTCGCACAGATAATCCGCACATCCACCTTGATCGGAGAAACTCCACCCACACGCATGAACTCCTGCTGCTCCAGCACCTGGAGCAACTTTGACTGCAACTCAAATGACATATCACCGATTTCATCGAGGAAGATCGTCCCCTTGTTGGCGGTCTCGAAGCGCCCCGGCTTGTTCTTGTGCGCACCGGTGAATGCGCCTTTTTCGTGGCCGAACAATTCGGCTTCGAGCAACTCACGGGGAATCGCCGCGCAGTTGACTTTGACGAAAGCATTGGAGCGACGCGCCGACAACTGATGGAGCGTGCGCGCAACGATCTCCTTACCTGTTCCCGATTCACCTCGGATCAGTACCGTCAAATCGCTGTCAGCAACCTGCTCGATCAGGTTCTTGATCTCCATCATTGAGTGCGAGTCACCAACAAATCCCTCCCATACACTTTGTGCCGCCTGGAATTTTTCCAGATCGGAGATCTTCTTCATCAGCCCGCGACGTTCGAGCGCCTTCTGCAGTTGCAGGTCGACTTCGCGAACATCAAACGGCTTGCTGATGAAATAGAAGGCACCGTGCTGGACCGCTTCAACGACAACGTCAGTCTCGCCCTGGCCCGACAGCATAATCACATCGGTGTTCAAGTCTGATTTCTTGATTTTCTTGAGGACTTCAAGCCCGCTCATTCCCGGCATCTTGATATCAAGCAAAATCAGCGGTGGCTTCTCCTTCGAAGCCATCTGGATACCCTCGATACCATCGCTCGCGGTCATGATATCGTAGTTGGAATTGAGGCTCTCTTTGAGAATCCACGATACCTTTGGATCGTCGTCGATGATAAGCAGCTTGGTCTTGTCGTCTACCATAGTTCCTCGCTTGTTGACTCTATCGGCAAACAGGACTCGGGATTAAGCAAGTGGATGCCAAAAGAATGCAACCTATTGCAGCGAGAATGGTATTCTGTTAAAACCGGCCTGCAACACGATTCTCAGATCAGAATCACTACCGGCGATCCCGCTCATGAAGTTTTACTTTAAGTGATGGCGCTATCAGGTTGTTTCTGCAGGCTTGCCCGAGAAGAGACCGGTAACCTCAGCGATCTTCTCCTGGTCACCGAACAGGACGACAACGTCGCCTGCACGCAGTGTGAAATCGGGGGTTGGGTTGCGAGTAATCGTCCCCTCGCGTCGCACCAACAGGAGAAGGATCCCCCACTTCCCGCGTAGATCGATTTCCGCGATAGTGCTGCCCGCCACCTCCGATTCGGCGGCGACCTCCAGCGTGGCAAGGTTCAAGTCGGTCAGGCCTTCGACAAGGCAATTCCACGCCGTTCTTGCATCGCTTTGTGACCTGAAGATTTGATAAGTGTCGGAGCGTACATCGGCAACGACGCGCTCGATAGCGTCCTCCGGCACGAGGTAGTGGCGCATGACACGAGTGAAGATTTCGACAGAGGTTTCAAACTCCTCCGGGACAACTTCATTCGCACCGGACTCATACAACGACTTGATGGCGGCTGCGTACCTGGTTCTCGCGATGATGGTCGCCTGTGGATTCATCCGTCTGCACGACTCGACAATCTGGCGGGTAGCGCGAGTGTCGGAGATTGCAATCACGAAGACACGCGCCTGTTCCGCCGATACGACGTGCAGAATCTCACTGCGCACGGCGTCACCGTAGTGAATCGGCTCCCCTTCCAGCCGCGCCTTGCGCACTGTTTCGGGGTTCATCTCAATGATCGCGTACGGAATCTCAGCGGCGCGAGCGGCCCGCGCAAGGTTTGTACCATTGAGGCCGAAACCGATGATGACGAGATGTCCTTTAAGCTCTGCTTTCGCGTGCCCGTCCAACTTCCTGTGCAGGTTGAGCTTTCTCAGTTGCGGCACGCGCACCGTCTGCTCTGCCACGCGCGGCGCCAGGGCGATCAGGAATGGCGTCAGCGCCATGGTCAGTGCGGAGACGGCGAGGAAAAGCTGGTAGTTCTCCGGTGAGAGCAGCCCCGCTGAACGTCCCGCTTCCGACACGATGAAGGCAAACTCCCCGACCTGGCTGAGCGAGAGTCCCACCAGGACGGCGGTCCTGATCGGATAGCCGAGTAGCAGCGACGCCCCCCCGGCAACAATCGTCTTCAAGAGCAACACACCGACTGCAAGTCCGGCGATCAGGATCGGTTTGGAGAGGACGAAATCGACATCGATCAGCATGCCGACCGCGACGAAAAAAAAGCTGGTGAAGACGTCACGAAATGGCGCGATGTTCCCCAGCGCCTGGTGGCTGTATGGGGACTCGGAGATGATCAATCCGGCCAGGAATGCGCCCAACGCCAGCGAGAGTCCGGCTTCCGATGTCACCCAGGCGACCCCGAGGCAGATCACGATAACGCTGATCAGGAACAATTCATTGTTACGTGTTGCAGCGATGGCGTCGAGCAGCTTCGGGATCACCCACTTGGCTGCTACAACGATGAAGATTACAAGCAGGAGCGACTTGACCAGCAACCATTCCCACCAGATTCCGCCCGCAGAGGGGCTTGCCGGCAGCAGCAGCGGAACGGCCAGCAGCATCGGCACTGCGGCTATATCCTGAAAGATCAGAATGGAGACACTTGCCCTCCCCTGCGGGGCATCGAGTTCACCACGTTGCTGCAGCACTTTCAGGACTATTGCAGTGCTCGAGAGCGAGACCAGCATACCGATGAATAGCGCTCGGCGAAAATCCGCCTCAACGAGGTTCGCGACAAGCGCTGCGATAGCTATCGTAAGACACACCTGCGTTGCGCCACCAACCAGAAGCTGCCGCTTCATCTTGAGCAGGTTCTTGAGTGAGAGCTCCACTCCGATGGTGAAAAGGAGCAATACGATACCGATCTCCGCCAGCAGGTCCACCTCTTCGCCCGCGGTAACCAGACCGAATCCCGAAGGTCCGGCGAGCACACCGGTAATCAGGAAACCGACAATCAGGGGGACTTTCAAGCGGTAGAGTATCAGCAGCACCCCGATCGAGAGACCGAGGACGACGACTATGTCTTGCAGCAAAGGTAGATGCATGTTGCCAACATATCAGATTGAGCGGGATTACTCAATGAAGTTTGTCCAAGGTTGCGGGCGGATGCGGAGATTGATAGGCCGGGGATTCTCAGACGACCGGCAGCTCGATGATAAATGTCGTACCCTCCCCCTGTTTGCTTTCCAGGCTGATGCTGCCATTGTGCGCCATCACGATTCGCTCGCAGATCGCCAACCCAAGCCCGGTCCCGGTTTCCTTGGTCGTGAAATAGCGGTTGAAGATCCGATCGGTCTGTTCGGGGGGGATACCGACTCCGGTGTCGGTGATGCGCAGTTCGACGCGGCTGCCCTTCTCCTCGGAAGGTTCGAGCGCTTTTCCGGCAAACGTGAGCGTGCCGCCGTCCGGCATCGCATCGATCGCATTGATGATCAGGTTCAGCAACATCTCAACGATCTTGTTTTCGTTCACGGGGATCGGCGGGAGACTCGGCTCGATCCTTCTGACGATTTCTACCTGGTGCTTCTTGAGATCATTTTCGACCAGGCGGATCACGCGGTCGATCAGCTGATCGAGACGCTTTTCTTCCAGTTGATACTTGGTGGGGTTGCTGAAATCAACCAGCTCTTTCACCAGTTCATTCAATCGCCCCAGCTCCTGTTCCGCGGTCTGGAAGAAATCATCAGATTGGGTGATTTCAGGCCAGCGGTCACGCATCACCTGCAGTGACCCACGAATATTCGTCAGCGGCTTTTTCAGATCATGAGAGATCTCAGACATCATCTTTCCCATGGTAACAAGCCGCGTGGCGTTCAGCACGGCGCGCTGCTGCTCATAGATGGAGGTCGCCTGCGAGGCCACGATCGAGGCGATATACTCATCATTCTCGGAGAACGCGGAGTCCGCACTGGAGCCAAGGCAGAACAGCCCATGCAGCGATCCGCTGGTTATGATCGGTACCACGGTGAGACTCTTGGTGAACTCCTTCAACGTCGGGACTTCAGAGATCAATGTCCGAACGGCTTCTGAGCGCACCTGCGATTGATAAAGGTCTTTCTCCGCGAGCTTGAGATTCCTGCCATTCAGCGGCGCGGCGTCGTCGGCCCCGAACCCTACCCAATAGCGGAGTTCCAATGTCTTCGAGCGTTCGTTCCAAACGAACCAGACCGTGAAATCAACCATCATGATGCGCTGCAGCGAGGTCAGAATCAGGTCGGTCATGTCAGCGGCATTGTCAACTGTGGTGATCTTGGTCGCCAGCTCGTACAGGGTAGCGAATTCGGTTAGTTTTTCATTGAGTCGAGCGAGGTTCGCGGCATCATCAATTGCCACCGCCGCCTGGGAGGCAAAGGTGACAAGCAGCTTAAGGTCGTTATCCTCAAAGACTGTCCCATGCTGCGGATCAGAGAGATTGAGCACGCCGAGGATGCGATCCTGTAGTTTGAGCGGTACCGAAATCAGTGATTTGGTCTCGTACTTCCCTTTCCCGAAGCGGGCAAAGCGTTCATCCGAAGAGATATCTTGCACCAGCAGCGGTTCGCCATTCTGTGCAACAAACCCCGCGATCGATTCGCCCAGCTTGAGGCGAACCTGTTTACGCATATCCTCAGAAAGCCCCACTGCCGCAGCGATCGTCAGTTCCTTACCTTCGTCATCAAGCAGCATCACGGAGCCGATATTGGCGCCGATCACATTCAGGGCCAACTCGATAATCTTGGTCAACAGCGAGCCGAGGTTCTGTGATTGCGACAGGACCAATCCCGCCTGGTAGAGCGCATCCACCTCAGCGATGCGGCGATTGAGCAGGTCATTCTTGATCTGCAGTTCCGCCAGCAGACGCTTCTGGGCGATCTCCAGATCGCGCTTCTCCAGCGCGCGCTTGGCGGCAAGACGCAATTGGGTAAACTCGATCGGTTTGAGCAGATAGTCGTAGGCCCCCATGTTGATCGCCGCCAAAGCGGTGTCGAGGGATGCATACGCGGTCATCAGGATTACCATCGCATCGGGGTTCGCCTGCCTGATTGACTGCAGCAGTTCGATTCCATCCATGCGCGGCAGCTTGATATCGCTGATAACGAGATCGAAATGTTCTTTGCGGAAATGCTCCAGCGCGGTCTCGGCATCCTCAGCCGTACTAACCCGGTAACCCGCTTTGGTCAGCAGCGCATCGAGCGAATCACACATTCGCTTTTCATCATCAACCACCAGTATCGTGGCGGTGGTTGAAGTCGTGTCAGTTGTTGCCATCGTTCTCTAGAATCGGCAAAGTTAGAGTAAACTGCGCTCCGGCCCTCGGATCGTTGCCGGCTCTGATGGTACCATTATGTGCCTTCACTATGCTTTCACAAACACTCAAGCCCAAGCCCGTTCCCAATCCTCCCGATTTCGTCGTGAAGAAAGGTTCAAAGACGCGCTCCAGGTTTTCTTCGGAAAGCCCGGGGCCGGTATCGGTAATCTGCAACTCAATCGAGCCATTGCTGGCCGTACCGGAAATGACGATCTTGCCACCAGACGGCATGAAATCGCAGGCATTCATCAGGAGATTCAGAAACACCTGCTTGAGCTGTTCGGAAGAACCCCTGATCTTGGGCAGATTACGCGGCACCCGACAATCGATGTCAACGTCGAGCTTGCGCGCCTGCAATGATATCAACAGCAATGTTTCGTCCAGAATCGTCTCAACCGAAACGGGACGGAAATCTTCGCTGCGCGGTTTGAACATACTGAGAAGTTGCCGGACGATTCCCGCGATGCGGTCGACCTCCTCAGTCACCACACCCAGGTATTCCCTGACTTCCTTGTTCTCCCCTACAGACTCGCGGAACATGAGGAGGTAGTTCTTGATAATGCCCAACGGGTTGTTGACTTCGTGCGCCACGCGGGCTGAAAGCTGACCGAGGGCGGCGAGTTTCTCCGCCTGCACAAGCTGCATCTGGGCTTCGTGCAGTTTTCTTACAGCTTCCTTCTCAGACTCAAACAAGCGTGCGTTCTCTACTGCCACCGAGAGCTGGTTGGCCAGGATCGCGAGAAACTCGAGGTCATCTTCATAGAAGCCGGTTCCTGAGATCTTTTTGGTTACCGAAAGCAGACCACGAATACGATTCTGCAATGTCATCGGGATCAGATACTCACACTCGATCGTCTCGAGCAGACGCACTTCGTCAGTGGCGCCAACCTTCGAGGCGATAGTGGCGTAGGAGAGTGGTTTGCCGTGAACCGAGTGGAACAACTGCAGGATTTCGCTATCCTCTTTCACGATCATGGTGTCATCGATGTCGATAGATAGCCCCTTCTCCTTGGCCAGCCTGAGGTCGTAACCAGCGTGCCCCCTCACCGTGAAGACGGCTGCGCCGGAGACACCCATCTGTCCGATACAGGTAAGAATGATTCCATCCAGCAGTTGTTCGGTATCGAGCACGGAATTGAGGTGGCGGGAGATCTCAAAGATGGTATAGAGATCGAAGATCTTGCGCTTAAGCCGCTTATTGGCTTCGGTAAGTTCGGAGAGCTGTTTGGGTGTGCCGACATTCTCGCCGGGGATAGCCGATTTTCTGGCTGGATCACTCATGCTTTTTTCGGGCGAACCTTCCTGGGAATCTAACTTTACATCTCGAGCAGAGCTGTTCGCAGAACTATCTGTCATTCATCAATGTAATATCGGCAGGAATCAGATTCAGTTTTCCCCGGTCTCGCAGATGATGAAGCCGCGTTATGGCTTCACCCAGCGTAAAGTGTGAGCCGCTCATCAGGATGATATCATCAGGTTGCGCGAGTTTCAAGGCCCGGTCGACGGCATCGGCAACCTTGAATTTTACGTCAAAATCGAGGTCGGCGTTGACCGCAGCCCAGATTACGCCTTCGATTTCCGCCGCGCGCGGTGTGTCGGGACGAGTGATGATCGCCCGCCGTACGATCGGCGCATACTCGAGCATGATCTTATCATGGTCGGGTCGCTGCAAGATGCCACAGACAAGAAGAACACGCTTGCCCGGGTATATCTGCATGAAAGAAGCAACTAACTGCCTGGTACCGTCGAGATTGTGCGCGACATCCAAGATAATGCGAGGACGCCTGCACACCAACTGAAATCGAGCGGGCCAGCGGCTATTGCGGATACCGCGTCGCAGCGCAGCATCACTGATCTTCCAACCACGTGAGCGAAGCACTTCTACGCACTTCACGACCACGCCGATATTGCGCTGTTGGTGCGGTCCCATCAGCGGGGAACTGATACTGATCGGCTTTGACCCGTTTTGCGCAAACTCGAATTGCATCGTGCTGTTGCGCTCCCGGTAGGGAGAACGTGGCCGGGCGGCACGTACGAGCGTGGTGCCGCGCTCCGCACAAACATCCCGAAAAAGCTTGAGTATCTCCCTGCGCCCCTCTCCGGTGATCAACGGAACTCCCTGTTTTATGATGCCTGCCTTCTCAATTGCGATCTTCTCAAGGGTGTTGCCGAGAATCTTGGTGTGATCGAAATCGACATTGGTGATGATCGAGGCCGCGGGCTGTAGTACGTTGGTGGCATCGAGCCGCCCACCAAGGCCAACCTCGACGACAGCGACATCGACCCTGCACTTGTGAAAATACCAGAGCGCCAATGCCGTTGATATCTCGAAGAAGGTGATGCGGGCATCTTCAATGAACTTCTTGTTTTCGCCGACGAATTGCGCGATCGAGCGTTTATCGATGTTGAACCCATCAACCCTCACTCGTTCCCGATAGTCGACGAGGTGTGGTGAGGTGAATACGCCCGCAGAGTAACCGGCTTCGCGAAGCACCGAGTATAGCATCGACGCCACCGAACCTTTGCCATTGGTGCCGCCGACATGGATGGTCTTGTAGCTCGATTGCGGATTGCCGAGATGCTGCAGGAATCTCGTGATATTGTCGAGCCCCATTTTGATCCCGAACAATTCGAGATTGTAGATAAAATCTATCGCTTCCTGATAACGCATATTCTCACATTTCTCTGGTTGACTTGATGGTATGCTCAGGCCTTCACGCTTTATCAGCAGAGACTCGAGTACCGCTCGGTGTTATCAGGGGGTGAAGTAGTCGAGCAGGAGGCTCACCGTTTTGCGCAAGTCGTGGCGATCCACGATCTTGTCGAGGAACCCGTGCTCTTTGAAGAATTCGGAGCTTTGGAAATCTTCCGGTAGTTGCTGTTTGATCGTTTGCTCGATCACGCGGCGGCCGGCAAATCCGAGCAGCGCACCAGGTTCTGCGATGATGACATCACCGAGCGAGGCGTAGCTGGCCATCACACCGGCGGTAGTCGGATTGGTGAGGATCGAGATATAGGGATTCTTTGTCTTAGCCAGGCGTGCCAACAAGCCGGAAGTTTTCGCCATCTGGAGCAGCGAGAGGATTCCCTCCTGCATGCGTGCCCCGCCGGAGCATGAGACAATAATCAGCGGGATATCACGCTCGATGGCCCGTTCGATGGTGCGAGCGATTTTCTCCCCCACGACGCTACCCATGCTGCCACCGACGAAGGCGAAATCCATAACGGCGAACGAGATCGGCCTCTGATCGATCGAGCCGATACCGGAGATTACGGCGTCGTTGCGACCCGTCTTCTGGCGAGCTACTGCGATGCGGTCGGGATATTTTTTCGAATCCTTGAATTGTAGCGGGTCAAGCGATACCAGGTTGGCGTCATATTCGCTGAAACTATCCTTGTCGAGCAGGATATCCATATAGTCAGTCGAGCGTATTCTGAAATGATACTGGCAATTACGACAGACCCAGAGAGCCTTCTCGAGTTCACGAACATAAATGATCTCACCGCACGAGTTGCACTTGGTCCAGAGTCCATCCGGAATCTCTTTGCGTTCGGTTGGCGGCGGTTGAGGCTTGCGTTTAAACCATTCCATAGTCTTTACCTGTTACTCTCCCTCGGGCGCCCAAAGCATCGTATAAGAATCCTCAGGTGGTTCGGAGTAGAACCCAACGCGTCGAGTCAGTATAGTAAATCCATGCTCTTTGTAAAACTTGATTGCACGGATATTTGAGATTCGGACATCGAGCACCATCTGGTAAATCTTGCGTTGCTTGAGCCGTTTTCCCAGTTCCTTCAGCAGGCTGGAGCCGATCCCCTGTGAGCGCGCCGCGGCATCGACGGCCACGTTTGCGATGTAGCCATACTCATCGATAGCGATGCAGACCAGGTAGCCGAGACAATTCCCATTGCGCCTCGCAACCAGCGTGACCGCGTTGGAATTGGTCAGATCGGTGCGGAAGTTCGCTTCGGTCCAGGGATCGCTGAAAGTACTGCTCTCTATACGCACGATCGCCGGTAGATCGCTGGGCATCATATCATCTACCACAACCTCGTCGGAAGCCTGTTCCCGCAATTGCTCCGGCTGCGATTTGAGGTAGTAGTTGACATCAAGATTTGCCGGGTCCAGCGGTTTGAAGTTTTCCGATTCGCGCGCAAAACATTGCGCCAACTCCCCGGCGGTGTAGTTCACCGGGTCATTAAGCCGCCCTGAGCCAACACTCTCCCCACCTTTCAGGAGTTTCTCCACGCCGCTGCCTGCATACTTCCGACCCTGGTAGGCCGATTTGAGCAGGTTCCAGTCCTCGATGTAGATGGGTACAGCACCATCTGAGACATAAAACTGCCGGGCGCGGCAATGAAAGAGCACTACCGGGTTCTGTTTGCGCGATTCGAAGAACGCCTGAGCCAGTTGCGCGGTTGGCGCGCCGAGGATCGGCTTCCCCCACGCCTCCGCCAACCCCAGCACCGTGGCAATACCGATTCGTAGACCGGTGAACGATCCGGGTCCTGTCACTACCGCCAACGAATCGATTTGCGGCGGTTTGACACCGGCATCATTCAGTAGTCTGTCCAGTTCAACGATGATCTTCTCCGAGTGTGAGCGATCGGAGGGTCCATCGAAGCTGGAATAGATTCGCGACTGATCGGCCAGGCCAATCTTGAGGGAATCGCTAGAGCTGTCAACGGCGAGTATCAGCATTTGTAATCAGCTTGTCATTTCCACTTCAAAAGACGCGTTAACCTGCACTCCGGATCGAAATCTGGCGCTCTCTCCCGGAAACTATCGCAATTCGCACCGACACGTGCGCACCGATCTCGGCAATATCACACTTTTCGGCCCATTCAATCAAGACGATTCCATCGCCCGCCAGGTATTCATCCAATCCGAGATCAACGAGGTCATCATGCGAGTTGGTACGATAGAGATCCAGGTGATAGATGGGCGGATTTGTGGGATAGGTATTGACCAGTGTGAAGGTGGGGGAGGAGACCTTTACACCCGGATCGAGCGCTGCCACGAATCCGCGCACGAACTCCGTCTTACCGGCGCCGAGTTCACCGTAGAGCAGAATCGCTGTCCCCGGCGCAACAGCCGCAGCCAGGCGCGCAGCGACGCGGCTGGTATCCTCCAGCGATCCGGTTTTCTCTTCCCATTCGATCATGTAGAGTCGAACGCCGCCGAACTGGGCCTAGCCCTTCGGGCTGAGTGTCGCCACCGGGACAATCATCTCTTCCAGTGTGATTCCTCCATGCTGGAAGCTATTCTGGAATTGACGATTGTACTCGTTGTAGTTGGTCGGGTAGACGAAATAGTAATCCTCGGTCGCGATCAGGTATGTGGTCGCCAGATTGAAGGCCGGGAGTCGGTACTCGCCGGGATTCTTGATCAGCAGCGATTCCTTCGGGTCGCAGTTGAGATTATCGCCATACTTGTAACGCAGGTTGGTCGAAGTGTCGCGCTTGCCGTATGCGATTGTTCCTCGCGTTCCGAGGATCGAACCATGATCGGTTGTAATCACGCAACGTGCACCGATCTGAGAGACATATTTCACGATATCGATCAGCGTCGAGTGGTTGAACCATGAGAGCAGCAGCGAACGGAATGCCGCCTCATCGGGAGCGATCTGCTGCAGAGCGCGTGACTGCGAACGTCCATGCACGAGAATATCGAGAAAGTTGAACACGATGGCGAAAAGCGGTGTGTTCTGATGACTGGAGAGCTTCTTCACAAAGCCTTCATCCTCACGCAGATCACTGATCTTGAAGTATTTCGGCTCCCCCTGTGCTTTGAGACGAAGTCGCTTGTATTGTTCTGCCAGCAACTCACCCTCGAACCTGTTCAGGCTCCGCTCATCTGCTGTTCCACCCTCCCAGATCTCCGGCTTGTGCTTGGCGAGATTATCCGGATACATCCCTGAGAAGATCGCGTTGCGCGAGAATGGAGTTGCGGTCGGCAGAATCGAGAAATAGTAGTCGGTCTGGATCTCGAAGTACTCCGCGATAATCGGCTCGAGCACCATCCACTGGTCAAGCCGCATGCAGTCGATCACGATGAAGAATGTCGGTTTGTCGTCGTTTACCAGCGGCGCGACGTACTTTTTGACGACCTCCGGTGAGAGCGTCGGGCCGTTGCCGTTTTTGATCCAACCGGTATACTCACGCAGTATGTAGCGATAGAATTCGACGTTAAACTCTTTCTTCTGCGACTTGTGGCTCTCCTTGAGACCGTCATCATCGATCTTGTCGATATCGATATCCCACTGCGAGAGCAGCCGATGGATCTCTACCCAGTCCTCCGGCTCCATCGGACCGTAAAGTTTGGTTCTGAGCTGATTGAATCTCTGAACGTAGTCGGTGCGCACCGAGTCGCCCTGCAGCCGCTTTGACTCGAGGATCTTCTTGGCGACCGCGACTACCTGTGAGGGGTTCACCGGTTTGACCAGGTAGTCGGCGATATTCTTTCCGATTGCCTGGTTCATCAGTTGTTCTTCTTCCGATTTCGTGACCATCACAACCGGGATATGGGGTTTGATCCGTTTGATCTCTTCCAGCGTGGTCAGCCCATCCATACCGGGCATCATTTCATCGAGCAGGATCAGGTCAAAGGTTCCCTTCTCTACTTCTACCAGCGCATCCTCGCCGGACGCCACCGGAGTGATCTTGAACCCCTTGCCTTCAAGGACGATGCGATGTGATTCCAGCAGATCGATTTCATCATCGACCCAGAGAACTCGCTTGGTGTCGGCTACCATCAGCCATTTCCTTTCTCGTCAGAATCAGGTCCCGCTGCATAGCGCAGAGTGATCTGAAAAGTAGTTTTTTCATTCGGTACCGATTCTTTCAGAAAGATCCTCCCATTGTGGTAGTCTTGAATGATCCTGCGGGCAAGGGTCAGTCCCAGTCCCCACCCGCGTTTTTTTGTCGAATATCCGGTCTGGAATATCTTCTTCTGCAATTTTGCCGGTACACCACTGCCGTTGTCGGTGACCGTGATGCATAACGTTTTACCATCCTTATCCCGACTCGACCGAATATTTATCGCGCCAGTTTTCTTATCAGTGGCCTGCAACGCATTCTTGATCAGGTTCTCGATCACCCACGTAAACAGCTCCGGATTCACTTTGGCGGCTATGTTCTCGCCCGCTTCGAATTCGATCCGAATTCCTTTCCCGCCGTGCGGCAATCGCTGGCAGTAGTAGGTCACCACCTCCTGGATGAGCGGATTGAGGTCCATGTAGGTCGTTTCCGGTATCGAACCGATCTGCCCGAACCGGTTGGCCACCCTGTCGAGACGTTTGACATCGTTCTGCATCTTGCTGAGCACGCCACGAATTCCATTCGGACCGGGGGACTCGTCCTTTATCTGCCCCGCTTCCAGCTGCGATTCAATCACCTCCAGCCATCCCATCATGGAGGATAATGGCGTACCGAGCTGATGCGCGGTTTCCTTCGCCATTCCCACCCAGATATTGCGTTGCTCGGCCCGCTGGATATTGCGGAACCCGACGAATCCGACAATCAGGAACACCCCCACCACTCCGATCTCAATGAACGGCATCAATTGCAGTTGCTGGACCAGCGGCGGGTAGTCATACAGGATATATTGGATCACCTGTCCGTTCCACTCCACGGGAGTTTCGCCATTGGCTGCGACCATCTGGCTGGATTTCTCGAGGATTTGCTTGAAACCCGCCTCTGTGGTATCGTTATCCGCCACGCCCGGTATTCTGGCCCATAGCACGGGTGTGTGTCGATGATCGGTTACGATGATCGGAAAGTAGGCCTTCTGAATGATCTCTTCGAATATCACGGCGTTGACGCGCGGTGAGGAATCCTCGGCGCCGGCCAGTTCCCACAGCTTCGCCCACATCCGCACGTCACGCTTGATGTAGTCCTGCAGCCGGGTAATCAGGAACTGCGTGTAGATCACGAACAGCGCCGTGATGGCAATGGTCCCGAAAAAGATGAACGCTTTGAACAGACCGGGCAGCGCCGCGAGACCTGACTGCGAACGTAGTTTTGAGATTGGTCGGCTGTTTAAGGGCATGAACCTGACAATCGATCCTTGTTATGATCTTTCGATCACCTTTTGCCCACCCAGATAGGGCTGCAGTGCCTCAGGCACTTTGATCTTGCCATCCGCGGTCTGGTACGACTCCATGATGGCAATAACCGTACGCGGCAACGCCAGGCCCGAGCCGTTCAGGGTGTGCGGAAACTCCGGTTTCTCACCCTCGGCGGCACGGTAGCGCATATTCATTCGGCGAGCCTGAAAATCTTCGAAGTTGGAGCAGGAGGAAACCTCAAGATACTTCCCAACACCCGGAGCCCACACTTCCAGGTCGTAGCACTTCGCTGCGGCAAAGGAGAGATCACCTGATGCCAGCTGGCATACGCGATAATGGAGCCCGAGTGTCTGCAGGATCTTCTCTGCGTGCGACGTGATGATCTCCAGTTCGTCATAGGATGTCTCAGGCTTCACGATCCTGACCATCTCAACCTTGTCGAACTGGTGAACCCTGATCAAGCCACGAGTGTCCTTCCCGGCGGCGCCCGCTTCGCGGCGGAAGCATGGGGTGTACGCTACAAAGAATTTCGGGAGAGCATCGGGCGGTAGGATCTCATTTGCATAGATATTCGTTACCGGCACTTCAGCGGTAGGCACCAGCCACATAGTCTCATCTGACAACTGATACATATCCTCAGCCATCTTGGGCAGTTGACCGGTCCCCGTCATGGTCGCGGTGTTCACCATGAAGGGAGGTGACACCTCAACGTAATCATGCTGCTGAGTATGAATATCGATCATCAGATTGATCAGAGCACGCTCAAGGCGCGCGCCGGCGCCGGTATAGAGAATGAATCCCGACCCGGAAATCTTGGCGCCTCGTTCGAGATCGATCATACCGAGCGCTTCGCCCAGCTCCCAGTGAGGGCGCGGCTCGAAACTGAACTCCGGTTTGGTGCCCCAGCTGCGAACTTCGACGGCATCCTCTTCCCCACCGACCGGTACGGAATCGTGCGGCAGGTTGGGAATGCGGTACATTATCTCGTCGATCCTGGCTTCGGCATCGCGCAGTTGCTGTTCGAGAGCGCCGATCTCTTTGTTGACCTCCTGCATGCCGGCAATCTTGTCTGAGGCATCCTCTTTGGCCTTCTTTAACTTCGCGATCTCGGCGGTGACATCGTTGCGCTGCTTGCGCAGGGTTTCCAATCGCTGGATAACATCGCGCCTCGCCTTGTCGAGATCGAGGAGGCCATTGATATCGACATCGGTCTTCTTCTTCGCCAGGGCGGCGATGACTTTATCACTGTTCTCTCGGATGAACTTCAGATCGAGCATAGTTCTTGTTTACCTCAATTGTGCGTATACACATCTGTCCGGCTAGTGCCGAACGGTTGTTGCCTCAGATCGAAATGTCGGAAGGATCTCGCGCAGCTTCTCCAAAATCGCTTCGCGATCCCGACTTGCCACAAATTCCTGCAGCCGTTTCAATTCCCGGTTGATCGTTTCCCAATCGAACTCGGTTGCGCGAGCCACAAGTATATTCTCATGTTGCGACTCGGTCAACCCCTCTTCGTCAAATAGCTCCTCGGTCAGCTTCTCGCCGGGACGCAATCCGGTATAGGTGATCTTGATTCCCTCCTCCGGCACTGCACCCGCCAGAGTGATCATCGCCTTCGCGAGGTCAACGATCTTCACCGGCTCACCCATGTTCAGTACCATGATATCTCCCGAACGTCCCTGCGCAGCGGCCTGCATCACGAGTCGGGATGCTTCCTGGATTGTCATAAAGTAACGGGTCATGTCGGGGTGGGTCACCGTAACCGGACCGCCAGACTCGATCTGTCTCTGGAAGACAGGGACAACCGAACCATCCGAGCCAAGCACGTTCCCGAAGCGCACCGTCATGAATGATGTTTTCGATCTGCGCGCGAAGCATTGTACCAGAATCTCGGCGACCCGTTTCGAAGCGCCCATCACCGAGGAGGGCCGCACCGCTTTATCGGTGGAGATCATCACGAATGCTTCCGTCTGATGCCGGTCAGCCAGCTCACTGAGAATCCTGGTTCCGAACACGTTATTGCGAACCGCCTCTTCCGGGAACAACTCCATCAGGGGAACCTGTTTATAGGCAGCCGCATGGAACACGACCTGAGGTCGTTTCTCCGAAAATATCTGGTCCATCCGTCCGACGTCATTGATGTCGGCGACATGCGGCACCAACGGCGCCGGATAGCCTTTGCCCTCAATCTCCAGCATGATTTCGTAGAGCCGGTTTTCAGCTCTTTCCACGATCACCAGTTCAGCCGGCGAGTATTGCATAACCTGTCGGCAGATTTCCGCTCCGATGGAGCCGCCGCCGCCGGTAACCAGCACCCGTTTGTCGTGCAGGAAAGCAGCCATCGCTGTGTTGTCCAGTCGAACCGGGGTTCGTCCGAGCAGATCCTCGACCTTGATGTTTCTTACCTGACTGAGATTGACCTGTCCGTGGATGATTTCCCGCAGCGGCGGAAGACTCTTGAAATCGAGGCGCGCGCGGCGGCACGAATCGATCAACTCCCGCATCTGCTGGCCCGTAGCCGATGGAATCGCGATGATAGCATCCGTTATGTTATGCTTGGCGGCCAGTTTCTCCATGTCCTGCGAGTTGCCGAGAACCGTTATTCCATGCAGTCGCATCCCCAGCTTGGCGGGGTCATCATCGATCAGGCCCACCGGCAGGTATCCCATCGGAGATTTTTTCAGCTCACGCAGCATCATTTCACCGGCTGATCCTGCTCCGATAACCAGGGTACGCTTACCCTCGCGAAGAATGCCGGGCATCATCTCCCGAACCGCCCGCAGCAGGAATCGAGTGCCGCCGAGCAGGACAACCAGCAGCAGCCAGTCGATGACAAACACGCCGCGCGGGATGTTTCCGAAGCCGAGGAAGTAAGTCGGGATACCGATCAGAACGCTCCCCGCCGTAACCGCCTTGAGGATCTGGGTCAGATCGCTGATCGAAGCATACCTGTAGTAGCCGGAGTAGAGCCGGAAATAAAGCAGCATGCTGAACCGCAGGATAATCACGACCGGCAGACTCGCTTCCAGGCTCTTCAGGTCCGCTGCTGGAATCGCACCCTCGAACCGGATCAGGAAGGAGGCATAATAGGACGCCGCCACGATGACCATGTCGAGCAGTACGATCAGCAGGCGCCGTGGCACCAATAGCGGAGTGATGATTTCGTCTGTCTTTTCAGCATCAACACTCTCCCTGGCCCGGTATACGACCATCCGATTGATGCTGAGTGTTAATACCAGTGACACCCAGTAGGTAAAGACGATAAACTTCGAAGTTGAGAAAAATGAAGTGGGATCGCTGAAATCAACGACCGCAAAAATGATCAGGACCACTCCGAGAGAAACGACGTTGAAGAGCCGTAGTATCTCGCCATACAGGCTTTGTGGAAACAAGCCCTTCAGAAAACGGGAGAGGTTTATCAATACCAGCCAATAGCCAGTGATCGCCAGATTGGGCCAGCCAAGAAAGTATGCGAGGGTCTCGGTCAACTCGTTGCGAACCGATTTCAGGTTATGGAACAGAAAAATCGCGAGCAGGAAGGAGACCTGAATCATGACGATGTCCGCCAGGTTCAGTAAGATTTCCTTTTTCCAGCGATTGTATCGTTGAGATTGGGAAGCGGGCATATCTAGATTATTGTACTGCCTTGAAGGGAGAGAGTCAAACCGATTTTTGTCAAGCCGCACAGCGACTTGCGTTACAAGCTGGTGTATATACCGGCGATTTTCTCCGCTATCCGCCGCGCAGCTCCCGTGCGGCAAATTGAACGATTACTGAAATTGAACGTGCGCTGATACAATCCGTTGGTAAACCGTCGCTCGTCGAATCCGACGATGGCGCTTCCACGGCTGCGAACGATCTCAAGCCATTCGGTGACGCCGCGTAGTAGCAGGCAGGGCTTCCGCAGGAAGTATGCCTCGCGCTGCAGGCCACCCGAATCTGTCGCCACCAGCCTGGCATTGGCTGTCAGCGATAGAATCTGGCGGTAACCGAGAGGTTCGCTGAGGAGGAGATTCTTGATTTTGCGAAGTCTGCCGCTCAATCTGAACTGGCGCAGTCTTTTCTCGGTCCGCGGATGGAGCGGAAATATCGCCGGTTCCTTGATTTTCTCCAGCATTGAGACAAGACGAGTCAGGGACTCCCTGTTATCGACGCTATCCGCGCGGTGAATCGTAATCAGTAGATACTTTTCCGGCTCAAATCCGAACTCTCTGATGATCTCAAGCTGGCGCTTTCTTGTTGGGAGCGAGGCTTTGAGGACATCGTAGAGCAGATCGCCCGTCTTCCAGATTCTACCCCTGGCCCCCTCGCGGCGCAGATTTTCGACTGACTGATCGGTCGGCGCCATCAGGTAGTCGGACAGCGTGTCAGTAAGGACTCTATTCAGCTCTTCCGGCACGCTCATATCATGACAACGAAGTCCTGCTTCGACATGTACCATCGGGATGCGAAGTTGTGCCGCGGCGAGTGCCCCTCCCAGCGTGCTATTCGTGTCGCCATAGACAACAACCAGCTTCGGTTTCAGACTGCTGAGCGCCTGCGTGCAGCCGGCAAGAATCTTTGCGGTCATAACGCCGGCTTCCGCCGATCCCACTTCCAGGTTCACCGCAGGCTTCGGCAGTTGTAAGTCGGCGAAGAACTGCCCGGCGAGCGAATGGTCGTAATGCTGGCCGGTGTTGATTACGCTGTGTCTGACCTTAAGTTTCTTGAGCTCGGAGTGAAGCGGGGCAAGTTTGATGTATTGCGGGCGAGCGCCGACGATTGAAACGACTGGCATCAGTTATTGCTGAACTCCAACACAGTGTCCGCGACATATTCGCGCTCAGCCTCGCTGAGCTGAGGATAGATCGGCAGAGACAGTATCTGCTTAGCACTCTTCTCCGCCACCGGCAGATCACCCTCCTTGTAGCCGAGCTCCTTGAAACAGACCTGCAGGTGGAGCGGGAGCGGATAGTAAATCTCCGTGCCGATATTGTTATTCTTGAGATGGGTCTGCAGTTCGTCCCGCTTCTCCACGAGAATCGAATACTGGTTGAAGATATGGTAGGCGTACTGCATTTGCGTGGGTCGAGTCAGGCTCGCACCGGCAAACCGCTCATTGTAGTACTCGGCATTCTTGCGACGCGCCGCGGACCAGCGATCAAGATGGGGCAGCTTCGTCAACAGGATCGCCGCATGAATTGTATCAAGTCGGGAATTAAAGCCAACCACATCATGGTAGTACTTCACCTGCGCACCATGGGACTTGAGCGCACGTAGCGTCTCTGCATATTGATCCGAGTTGGTCACAATCAGCCCGCCGTCTCCGGCGCAGCCCATATTCTTTGTCGGATAGAAAGAGAAGCAACCGATATCGGCGAGAGGACCGACCTTACGTTGCTTGTACTCGGCTGAGATCGCCTGCGCGGCATCCTCGATCACGGTGATCCCGTGCTTGCGCCCCAGCTGCATTATCGGGTCGAGATCCGCTGCCTGTCCGAAGAGATGCACCGGCATGATCACGCGTGTTCGCTCGGTTATCCGCGCTTCGATCTGCGCGGCATCGATATTGAAGCTATCAGGTTCGATGTCCACGAAAACCGGGGTAGCGCCCAGATTGGCCACTGTGCCAGCGGTAGCAAAGAAGGAAAATGGCGTGGTTATCACTTCGGTTCCCGGCCCCACGCCCGCGGCTCGCAGAGCCAGCAGGAGGGCATCGGTTCCGGAAGCCACTCCGATCGCATGTCTGGCGCCACAATACTCGGCGAGCTTGCTCTCCAGCTCGGCCACCTGTGGACCATTGATGAATCGAGTCTCAGCCAACACGTCGAGCGCAGCCTGATCGATCTCAGATTTCAGCTCGGCATACTCGCGCTTCAGATCAAGGAGGGGTACCTGCAACTGATCACCAATCCTGGTTTTCGAGAAGTTGATCGGCCGGCACGCTCTTGAGTTCTTTCGCCGGCGAACCCAGCATTATCTTCCGTGCCGGTGCGTTTTTGGTCAGGACCGCGCCGGCTGCGACCAGTGCGTCCTCTTCGATAATCTTTCCGGGCAGTATGGTGGCGTTGAGCCCGACACGCCCGCCCTTCTTAACCACGACACCCTTGAAGTGCTTGAATCGTTCTTTGGTTCTGCCGACGAAGTTGTCGTTGGAAGTCGCGACGCAGGGCGCCATGAATACTCTGTCCTCCAGTTCGGAGTAGGCGGTCAGGTAGACATTCGTCTCAAGCTTGCAATACTTCCCGACCTTGCAGTAGTTCTCCACGGCGACGCCCCGTCCGATAATGGTGAAGTCACCAATCGAGACATTCTCACGCACGGTCGAGAGATCGGCGATCAGCACCTTCTCTCCGACAACGGCTCCCGCATAGATTATCACATGCGTACCGATGATACAATTGTCGCCGATCTTGGTCGGGTCCAGCTGCATCTCTTTTGTCACTGCGGAATTCGCGGCGCGCATCGGCTGTTTGCCGATGATCACACCATCATCTATCCGCACGTTGGCGCCGATCTTTGTGCCACCGTAGATCACGCAATTATTGCCTACGATGCTTCCTGCGCCAATCTGTACATCGTCGCCGATCGAGCAGAAATTGCCGACTTTGACATCCGCAGCTAGAGTCGCTGAGGCTGATATGATGCTGTTTGACATAATCGAACCTGCTTGGTTAGGGTATCCGTCTTACCCCGCGTCCCGGAAAGCTAGTTTACAACTTGATCGATGACGATATAAACCGTCGCGATATTCGCCAGGAAGAATCCAATATCCTTTATAGCTCCCCAGAGGTCGATTGGTTTCTCCTGCGGTACCATTATCTTGTCCCCCATCGCAATCTTGACATCATTATCCGCTTCAATCACAGCGCCCGTGTTGGCCTTGATGATTCGGATATCGCCCTTGTCCGCCTTGTAACCGAAGCCACCCGCCGCCTGGATATAGTAATCTATCCCCTTCTCGTCGCGATAAGGCACCAGCCCCGGGTTGACTACTCGTCCGAGCACGGTTACGACAAAACTCTTCTTGGGGATCCTGACATAGTCACCAGCCAGCAACGGTACATCAACC
>JBECKX010000098.1:0-5972 GCA_040235515.1 Candidatus Zixiibacteriota bacterium | reverse complement strand
TGCCGAAGCTGTCAAATGTGTAGATGGCGTTGGCGCCGGAGTCATAGATATAGACCCTGCTCTCATCGCTGATAAAAATCGAGGTGCAATTCGTAAAGCCACCGGCAGGCATTACTTCCTGCGCAATCGCATAATCTTTGTCGAGCACTACCGTTCGCAGATTGTCGGGATCAAGCAGGTACATGTTTCCGAACCGGGAAAACCCGATGTCGGTTACCTTGCCGAGCGAAACGAGTTCGGGGCTGGCATCGAAACGCAACTCGTCAGCGAATACGAGATTGTAATCGGAGCGAACGACGCGATCATTGCCCTGGTCGAGAACGAAGAAGTGAATCCCTCCATCGGTCGTGATCGCCGCCGGGCTGTTGAGACCATTGATTCCGAGCCCGTAACCGCCATTCTCTTCCATGAATGAAAAGTCGCCAGCGAGTTTGACGATCCGGTTGTTACCTTTGTCGAGGATATAGAGATTGCGGGACGCATCAAAATCGAGGTCGACAGGATTGAGCAATGAACGTGTCCCGAACTGGCCCCTGATTTCAGCCATGAACTGAAGACCACGATCTGCGACAACCGGGGTTGTCTGCACGTCGGCCTCGCGAATCTTGCCGGCGCAACCGACAATCACGAATGCCAGCAGCAACGCCGCGATTAGAGGGGGAATTGTCCTGATATGTGGGTGGGCCACAACTTTGCGCAATCTAAAACCTCGCACTCAACATCACATCAACGCCACCATCTTCCCGCATCTGAAGGTTGATCCCTGAAAACCCACCCTCATAGCTGCGGTTGTGGCGCTTGACGCTCCAGTAAGCATCAACCGCCGAAAGTAAATGGTTCGCGATGATTAAGCCAAGTGCAAAATTCGAATTTCGGAAGTATGACTTGCTGTCGTTCTTCAACTCACGGTAC
The DNA here is from genome assembly GCA_040235515.1 of Candidatus Zixiibacteriota bacterium. Lineage (GTDB taxonomy): Bacteria > Zixibacteria > MSB-5A5 > CAIYYT01 > CAIYYT01 > JBECKX01. The sequence goes on along the minus strand of JBECKX010000098.1, from coordinate 5,060 downwards.
CGCTCCCGAGCCGCTTCACTGGACCAACTCCAGTTATAGTAGGCAGTATTCGGGTAATATTCCTGGCCCGGGTTCGTGACGCCGCCAGCCTTGTTGTAATCCTCGCGCGATTGATAGAAGCCGAGCACGTCATAGAATCGATCATCTTTTCCATCGAGATTGGCGCCGGCGTAATCGACAGCATAGTTCTGGTAATCATCTTCACGCCAGTTCCCGAGATGTCGGAATGTCACAAGCGCCGACCAGAAACTCACTTCTGCCGCAAAGAAGATCTTCGACTTGGTTCCCGAGCCGGCATAGTGCTCACCGGCTCCCGGGAGGACGAGTGACATCAAGAACGCCTGCCACGGATTCTTCTCGACATACTGTTCGTCTGCCTGAGTGACTTCGCTGAACCCCTTGTCACCGCTCTGATTGGTGGCTTGATAGCTCGTGAGCGGCTGCGGGCGCAACAACTGCGAAGGCGCCAGTTTGATCTCCGCCGAGGCAGTCACGCACGCGACAAGCGAGATGATGACGCCCGCGAGTATGGTCCTGAAACTTCGCAACGTAGACTTCCTCAGAACTTGTAAATGAACGTCAGCGTCGGCACAGCCTCGTTCTCGTAATGCGCCAAACTCGGGCGCAGCTTGTACTCGGAGAAGGTATCCTGTTGGCGATTATACCTGCGCGCAGAGAGCGCAGCGTCGAAGGCCGACACCAGGTGGTTTGCGATCGATACAATCGCACCTATCTTCGCCTTGTTGAAGGCATCGTTCGCTTTGTCGCGATCGACAACATACTCATCACGAAACGCCGAGGTCGAGTCGCCGCGACGGTAGTCGGTATCGACCCAGCCATACTGGAATTGGTCGTACTTTCCGATCATCTCGTAGTACTGCTGTGTCTTGGTGTCGGGCAGGTGGTGTGTAAACGTATCATCGTTGAGCTTGGAACGATCGTTGTCATCCGTGATTCCGTGCACCTCCACCAACCAGTTGTAGTAGAGCTCGGGATCCCAGTACCTGTCGGCGTACTCTTCGTTCGAGTTCTCTTTGTCGACGCCGTCTTTGTGGTAGATGTAATACCCGGCCCAGGCGAGCGCCTCAACCCCCATGAAAATCACTGCCTTGGTTTTGGAACCGGTGTACAACTGACCCGTGCCCGGAATCGCCACTGAATAGAGAAAGCCCTTTCCGGGAGAACGATAATCTGTTTCGAAGATGTCGGACGACATCGGGAAGTCCTCAAATCCGGATGAGGCAAGCGAGAAGTCAGTAAGCTGACGCATCCGCTGATACTCATGCATATCATTTTTCTGCATCAACTGCCCCAGCATGTCACCTTGTTGGTCAACTCCATCGGCAGCCGTCTTGTCGCTGTCACCGGCCAGAGCAGGCAGTGCCAGCGCCAGGATCAAAATCAGAGTCAGGCATTTTTTCATACTATATCCTCCAGAACTACAATTAATTCGAAATATGGCTTGGTCGAGCTACCCATCAAGCTCATCTCACAATCGCTACCGAGCAATGCTTGCGCTCACCGGAGCCGGTCTCAATCTGACAGAAATAGACTCCAGACGCAAACTGGGTGCAATCGACCTGAATCTCATTATCGATACCGGCCCGCGATTCGACCTCTGATTCCATCACCAAATCGCCGGCGGTGTTATAGAATTTCAATTTTACATTGCCGCTTTCGCGAACACTGAACCTGATCGTGGTCTGTTCGCGCGCCGGGTTGGGGTAGTTGTACAGATACCCGATCGCTTCCTCGGCCAGTGTAGGGCTGCCCACCGATTTGACGTAGGAGCCGTAGTTTTGTGCACCACCATAGAGCGAGTTCCACGCCGACGAAAATTGGCCTATCAGATAGGAATTGATCTCACCGGCCTTGGAGAGGCAGAAGAGAGCGTTGGCGCCCTGGCGTTTTGCCACCACCGGTGGTGAATTCAACTCTCCGCCCGCCGCCCTGGGGAAGTTTGGAAGGCTGCTGCCGTCGGGGTTAAATCCGGACAGCTCACCGGTATTCGTCCCGACGATTATCTCAATTGATCGTCGTTATCAAGATCAACCAGCAGCGGTGAACCATGGACCGGTCCGACGGGGTGGACACGGTTTACGGTCAGCGGAAAATTCGATAGCGGTGTGCCGTTGTAGTTGTATGCATAAATCTTGTTGTCACCGCAGAACACCAGATCGAGCGTGCCGTTATCATCGACATCGCCAACAGCGATTTCCGAGAATATCGGGCCGCCAACATTGACCTCCAGCGGGGAGGCCGCATAATTGATTCTGAGTGTACCGTCCAGGTAGACTTCGGCCGTCTCCACCGACGAATCATGATCGAAGTCCGCCGCCGCTGCACCACGAATTCGCTCCGCACTACCGGGGTTCGCGCGCAGGCCGTCTGCGGGAGAAACCAGCTCGAAGTCTCCAGCAGCATCGGTCATCACGCGATAGGGCCAGACCGCCGGAACGTTGCTGATGATGCTCCCGCCGTGGTTCAACAGGATACGCCGGCCGGTCATCGTGTAGAGCAGTATCTCGTTGCCCTCGTTGGCTGACTCGAAGTTGCCGATGATCGGGGCTGTCGCCAACGGTTCATCGATGAAAGTCTCGAACCGCCGCACGGCTTCCCCGTTGCTCGTGAGCGAACGCGAATTGAAGGCAGCCACTGTCATCTTATTGGTGCCCCCAACCACTTCAGCATAGCCATCACCGTCGAGATCACCAACGGCGAGCGAAAGAATAAAACGCTTGTCGTCACTCACCCTGCCGAACACCGCCAGACTTTCAACTTCGACACCGCTCTCGTTAAAGAGCACGTCGCGTTCGATTGTCTCGTAGGTTCCGGGCAAGGGTGTAAAATAAGAACTCCCGTCATGCTTGTAGGCGATGATGAAGTTTCGGGTGGCGGTCAGGATCTCGTCATTCCCGTCCCCATCAAGATCGAATGCCTTCAACGGCAGCGCATCGGTCGCGACATAATTGGGCCAGTTCGTCTGCACACCGCTTCTCGATATTCGACAGGTCATCGTGGGAAGCGCGGCGGAGATGTTGTCGATCGTGATCCCGGTGTACGCCCCCACATTCGATTCGCTCGGTGGGTTCGTGTCGGGCGCGAAACGATTGTTGTTGTTGATGTTGAACATATCATCCGGTCTGCCGAATCCCGCGAAGTACTCGCGGCCGAAGTGGATGATTCCATCCGCCTCCTCGATTTTCAGGAACGGATGACGGTTGTCCCACCTGCGCGGATCAGACGAGAAATTGAACCACTGGAGGTCGTTATCATCATAATTGTTGTGGCCGTCGCCATCATAATCAAGCCGTGCGGCGAGTTCATCCACATGCCAGATCAGCAATCCCGATCCGGGCAGGAGGAAATCGTACTCCCGATTGTTCGAGGTGTCCGCCTCGATGCCGTTGCGGGGCCAGAGGATGACCCCCGTTTCCGGGTCACCGCGCAAATTGGTCACGCCGTCGCCATCGATGTCGGTGCGGCGATTCTCAAGGAGGTAGTACTCGTCGTCGTTGATCGGCACCATCACAACCTGGGGCTTATCATCTTTCAAGTATTCAGCCGCTCTGATCTCCTGCAGCGGGCTGCTGGTCACCTCGACCAGATCCACGAATCCCCAGTGCGCGCGATGCCAGGCATCGGGGAACACGGGCATCACTCCCTGCACCAGCACCAGCGAATTCTCACCCAGATCGATATTCACTCCGAAGCCATTATTGTCGAGCAATGAAAAGTCACCCACACAGGTATTGAAAGTGCGGGTGTCATACAGATCGACCGCGCCGAGCTGGTGTGAGAACTCATGCCCCATCACCGCGTTGAGCGCCGTGACGCGACCATCCTGTGACGCCGTCTCGGGCATCAGGATCGCATCCGGCACCTGCATCCGACCATCATCTACCGGAATCGGCAAACCAAGCTTGATATATCCCGTGAAGAGATCGCCCGGAGTCGGCACACCGAAGTTCGGCAGGTTATTCTGCTGGTCTGAGCCGGGGTGGAAGATCAGGAAGCTCTCATAATTCGGCTCGCCGGTGGTTTCATTGGCGAACTTGATCCCGGGATCGGCATCCGCAGCAGTGATCGCATCAAAGGTGAACTCGCCCAATCCAAAGGCAGGCTCCTGCAACCCGTAGTAGCTCATCGGTTGCGAGAGTTGATAGGAAGAATCCGCCTGCTTGGGGAATATCTCGTACTCCAGCCGCAGGCGACCATTGGAGACAACCTCCCAGTAGGCAGCCAATGCCCTCAGGTGCGCAAGGAAATAGGCGTTGTCATGTGGCGCCGGGTCGATCGAATGTCCTTCCTGCGCCTCGAACTGTTCGGTAGTGCGCAGGTCAAACCTGCCGTTACCGGTCGTCAGCGGATCGTCCGGAGTTTCTTCCGGGAACTCCACCTTGATCGCAAGTATACGAATCACAGCCGGGACTTCAGCAGAGAGCGCCTGCTTCGGGAAGCCGTACTTCCCTGAGTAATCCAGCCCGAGGAGATTGCGGTCCGACACCTGGCACTTGCGGTGCGGGCGTTCGACCTGCTCCAGTTGCTGCTTGCCCTTGATCGTGAAATCACGCGCGCTGGCGGCGGTGCCGACAAACAGCAGCGAAAGCAACGCCAGCAGTATCAATCGGCCCATGGGATGGTCGATATGGTGCTTATGGTGCATTGTACGTTTCATCAAATCTATGTTTGACCTTGAATCCAATCTAGTCTCTGATCCTTCGTCTATTCCTGCTTCCGCACTAACTGATCCCGCAACGCTGTTGTCTGAACCAGTTGCATGCGACATTCCTCTAAATCTTCAATGTCAGCGAAGTGCGCAACGTATTCGACAGCGGCAAATCCTCGCTCGACGGGATATAGGCGAAGTCGATTCTGTACTTGCTCTTCAGCTGCAAGCCGACGCCAAGTGTCGGGGTCTTGATGTCGCCAACCTTGTCGTAGATGTAGCCGGCGCGCAGCGCGAGGAGAGACCCGTACCAATACTCGATTCCGACATTCTCAACCGCTTCTTCCAGCTCGGTGCCGATGTCATCATTCAGCGTAGCCAGCAGTTTGTT
>JBECKX010000065.1:0-4822 GCA_040235515.1 Candidatus Zixiibacteriota bacterium | reverse complement strand
CTCGCAACTTACGTGCATCAAGTTCCTCCTCGCAGTCGGCGTAGTCGGTGATTTCTTCCGGGGATGCTTATAAGCCAATTACGCAGGAAATGCCAGTAGAATTGCAGGCTGCGCTGAATTTCTGCCGCAGACGACGACAAGCCGACAAAACGAAAAACGGCGCCGTCTTACCGGCGCCGCCTCACAGTAGTTTTGATATTGTCGGATGAAGCCAGCTAGACTCTCATCGAGGAACGCTCTATCGCCTCCATACGCTCCTTGATCCGTTCGTCGATATTGATGGCATCTGAATCGTTATAGAAGTCTTCTGTGTCGAAACGGGAAAGCGATTTCAACTCGGCCAGCACAGCCAGTACCTTGGTAATCGAACGTTCGATCACTTCCAGCGAACCCGGCATCTTCCCCCCGTTGTCCACGAGGTCTCCGTTCGCGAGCATCATCTGCATCAACTGCACGCGCCCGCTGATGGCGGTAGCGACGTTGTTGAGGTAATGCGAAAGCGTCGCGATCGCGATATTCTTCGAGCGCATCATGCCGGCGATGCGTTCTTCCTCGAGCAACTTGCCGGAGAGCTCGCTGCGCTCCTTGAACAGATTCTCGATCATCAGATATGACTTGCACAACTCCCGGTTCGCCCGATTCAGCAGTTCCGCCGGGTTACCGACGTCGATTCCGAAGCTGCCGGCTATCGTGATTGTCTCATCAAGCATCAGGAACGCGAGGCTATCCATGAAGTGCTGTTCCAGGCCAAGCAATTCGCGCAACTGCTCCACGAGGCTCCGGTTCCGTTCCATTACGCGGAGGTTGGGGGCCTGGATATTGCGCGCCATGATGTCCGAAAGGCGTACGATCGCCAGCATGCGATCAGTCTCAGGCGTAACATCCACGCGATGGTGACTGCGAATCACCGTCTGCAGTGACTCGGGAAGCCGCCAGCGGTTGGCGATTACGCTGCCAAGCTCCGCATGATCGACATCAAAGAAGCGGCGTTCCACTTCAATGATATCCTCGCCGGCATCAGATTCCTTGCGCACCCTCTGGTAAACATCAGGACACGCATTGAGGATGAACAGTTCACCGAGGTCGTGCAACAACCCCGCGACAAACGCTTCCTCCGGATTGACCAGCTTGGTCTGCTGAGCAATCTTCTTCGCGAGCAGGCCGACGCCGACACAGTGGAAGAAGAACGCTCTGATCGACTCCTGATCGAGACCCGACTCAGGATTCGGCGGCTGGAAAATAGTCACCGAGAGCGCGATACATTTGATCGCGTTCGCCCCGAGGACTCGAATTCCCTGCTGCACCGTTCTGATCTCCGACCCGCGGGTGTAGAAGCTTGAATTCGACATCTTCAACACCTTGGCCGTCAATGACGGATCTCTGCGAATGATATCAGCAAGATCATCCGGAGAACAATCATCCTGTGACACAGCTTCGAGTACTTCTGCGAGGGTATCCGGTATGGTGAGAAGGTCGTGGGTGGCCTCGACTCTTTCCAATAAGCTGATCTTCTCGGTCATCTAAAACGCCTGTTCTGATGTTACAATTGTCAGCGCGACAAATACATCCGATATGTGGAGTCTAGCCCCTATTAGGTTATCGGTCAGCACGCTGGAATCTGTAGAGGATTGTCGTTGAAGCTGTGATGGGATAAGCCGCGCAGGCGGAGCGCTTTAGCGCAGGCGCTGTGTTACGAACCGATTTGCGAGCAAGCCGAACTGATCATCTCCGTCAGTTGCTCCATCTTAAACGGCTTGGTCAGAACGAAATCGGCATCACTGCCACCGCTGGAATTCGCCTCCGGAACGGCCTCCCAGCCAGACAAGACGATTGCCTTAACGTCTGGATTCCCTGCCTTGATCCGCCGCGTCAATTCCCAACCGGAAAGGTCCGGTAACTCTGCCTCCGCTATCACGATATCGTAAGGATCGCGCGCCAGTTCTGCGAGCGCCTCATTCCCGGATGCCACAGTCACGATCCGGTGCCCCATCCGACGAATGATATTGGTCAGCAGTTCGCGAATTACTTCCTGATCATCGATCCCCAGGATGTTGAGTTTTCGTTCGCGCTCAGGCTTCTTGCTGACGCGGGGCAAACGCCAGACGATACTCCGCAGACTCGAATCTGCTTCATCCTCGGAATAGATGAACTCTCCCGCCAGCGACCGGAAACTCGCCGGCAACTCATCCGCGAAGGGACAGGGACGCCACTCGCCGATCGAAATCCCCTGCAGGTTGCGCGCGCGGAAGTTGTGCCAGTCTGTCTCATCGATTGAGGCGAGATAATAGAGGTGGGTATCATCCACGAAATGTGAAAGATAGACTTTGCTGTTGGTTGTAAGGGAGAATGACTGGTGCAACAACTCTTCCACGATCGGTAGCAGATTCTCATCTCGAATCGCCGCCATGTCGCTGCCGTCAAGGTCCGCTTCAACCTCATCCCAGATGGCGTGTGGATCCGCCGGGTTGATTCGACGAGGGGAAGTGACTGCCCGCTCGACACCTTCACGCGGCTGCCCCGCTTCGGCAGAAGAGGAATTCGAGGAAGAGTTCGGGGATGCTTCCGCTGAACCGGCGGAGCGTTCCTCAGTCTGGCCATGTGGATCAAGGCGGTTCGTCTTGCTACCAGCCGCGACGCCACCACTTTCGACTTCACTTCTCTCACGAGCAAGCCAGGCCAATCTCAGTGTCGCCAGATCGAGAAGTCTGCGCAACAACGAGCGACTCTCATTGCTGATCTGGTCGTTGGCGCTATGCACCAGTAGATAAAGCCCGAGCAATCTACCATCCTGAATCAGCGGCAGATACTCGAATACCAGTTCACCTTCATACTGCTGCGACCACTGGTAGAGCTGCACCTTCAAATCACCATCGAGGTTTAGCGAAACTTCCGCCAGCGAGTGGGTTTCCGCCTCCCCCGGAGTCGCGGTATCGAAAACCTGAACCAACTGCTTGAGCAATCCGCCCTGCCGGGTGCGCAACCCAACCGAGTCGATACTGGTCACCCGTCGCGTTGAGCCCTGTTCCAGAACCGCTGCGATATGAGCGCGAGCCGAGGGGAGCAGTTGCGCGCCCGCCTCGACCAGTTTCGCCGTTGAGCGCTGGTTCGAATCGATCTGGAGAATCTCTCCAATCGCTTCGTCGAGTAGCTTTACCGAATTGCGTTGCCGATCACCATCACGCTTGGCCATGAAGAGGAAATGGAGGTCGGCGAGATAGACTGATGCCACGCGCACGGCGGAGAGTTTTTCCTCGGAGAACTGCAGGGATGCCTTCTCACTCTCAAGCAGTAGCACCATATCGTCGCGATCAGGGTATGGCACGGGAATGAAGAGGGTTTGACGCGGCATGGAGTCATGCCCGTGCCCCGCCGGCGATGATTTCGGAGCGGATAGCAACAGGAGTTTCTTTTCAGCAATCGCACGATTGAGTCCCGGATGTTTCCGAGGATCCAGCCGCAGCCCCGTCTCGGCGCCACCGGAGGAAGCCTTTATCCGGAATTCATTATCACTGTCTCTGAAGACGAGTTTGATCGAGTCGGCGTCAAAGAATTTACGCACTCGCTCGAACTCGATCGCCTCTCGCAATTCGAGATTTCCGCCGATCCCCCGACGGAAAAACAACTCATCGGTGATCCGTTTGGCCTCTTCAGCCGGACGCATCCTCTCCTTGAGCCGCTTGATCTCCTTCTCATCCCTGACTGACTCCAGCAATGCCGCGATCTGGCTTACCGCCACAGTGATCGCCGATTGCCGTCGCGGATTGAAGTGGAATGGTTTCGAGGAGAAGATTGCCACCACTCCCGCGACTCGTGAACGGGAACGCAGCGGAAATGCCGCGGTCGAAAGAAAACCTGACTCGGTCAGGAGTTCCCGCGTCGCCTGGTCCGCCTCGGTGATGTTGGCTACATTCTGGGTGCGCGCCAGCTTCTGAACCCGCCCGATCACGTCCCCGCCAACTTCGCGGCGCTCGATTCGTTTGATCATCTCGGGCGAGAGATTGGAGAAGGCGGCAAGGATCATCTCATCGCTGTTCTCTTTATGCAAAAGCACCGCCGCACCATCCGCTTCAGCACGCTGCAAGAGCTGGTTGATCGAGAGATTGACGATCTCGACAAATGAGAACGGCTGCTGTGTCAGGTCCTGGAGATAGATGTAGAAGTTACGCCACTCATCCTCTGAGGACTCCTGAGCTTCGATATGCTCTACGGAGGCAAACATCCCGAGCAGCCCCCAGCCCAGCAGCAGCACCCCAAACGCGATCGCCGCATAAGCGGCAAAGAGTAGCCAGCCGACCACTTCCGGCACAAACAGCGTCATCAACGCTGGAATCTCGACGCAAAATGCCAGCAGACCACCAACTGCAATTACCACGAATCCTGCGGCAATCCTGCTCCAGTTTGCGCCGATGACCTTGGGCGAGCGGGCACGCTTCCGGCGCGCCAGCAGCAGCGACAGTATCGCAATCGCCGAAATCAGGATAGTAACTAGTGCCAGCATATTTCCTTATCGAACTCCTTCAATCTCCTCACGACCTGATGCTGATAGTCCCGCAATGCGGATTCTCTGCTGCCGAACAACGTACTACGAACTCGATTTCTTGCGTGCCGAGAAAATGCACGAAATCCCGAGTGCGATCAACGCTATCGGCCAAATGTACTTCCACAAGTCACCGGTCAAAATGCCGGCATTTCGAAGTAAGAAAAGGACCCCCAGGGCCAGAATGAGTATTCCGACGAACACGACCAACCCCTACAGTGAAGTACGAAGGGTGAACTTACGTTACCACTAATCGCTTACCATTATACTTTGAGCAAGTTATTT
>JBECKX010000178.1:0-11596 GCA_040235515.1 Candidatus Zixiibacteriota bacterium | reverse complement strand
ACGAAAGTATTCTCCACCGGTCAGCTCAGCCACCTTGGTCAGCTCCTCTTCATTGAGCTGGCTCTCGATCTGGCGGTAACGACGGCCAAAAACCGGATCATCGATCGGTATCAGCGCCTTTCCGGGTCGACCGGCGCCGATTGTATAGATACGGATACCGAGGGTTTTGGCTATCTCGGCGGCGGTCAACGGGTCGATCTCACCCGAGTTGTTATTGCCATCGGTGAGGAGGATCACGATGCGTGATTTCGCCTCCGAATCGCGCAGACGATTGACCGCGTTGGCGATGCCCATGCCGATAGCGGTGCCATCCTCGATCATGCCGAAATCGACCTGGTCGAGGAAATTGATCAAAACGCTATAATCGAGTGTCAGGGGACATTGTGTGAATGCCTGCTTGGCGAAGACGACCAGACCGATCCTGTCGTTCTTGCGGCCACTGACGAAGCTCTCGATTACTTCCTTGGCGGCTACCAGACGATTCTGCGGCTTAAAATCTTCGGCACGCATACTCCCCGAGATATCGAGCGCCAGCATGATATCGATTCCCTCGGAACTGACTTCGGTCATCCTCTTGCTCGATTGCGGTCTGGCCATCGCCACGATCAGCAGAACGAGCGCGACCAGACGCAGCAGATTGAGCACGATTTTCCTGTTTCTGGCGCGGGTAGAGCGTTTCAGACCGCGCAAAAGTGTAACGTCGGAGAATCGAATCGCGGCTTCGCGTCGAGTGCGGAAGAGATAATACGCCACAACGGGCACGAGCAGCAGAAGCCAGAGAAAATGCGGGGAAGCAAACTGCAGCATTTTATTGTGTCGCCTCTCGTGATTCCGCCATCGCCTGGTGCCCGGCCTGCTTTCCGTTCGGCTGCGAAGTGAATGGCAGTGATCGTGTGTTCATTACGAATTGTTTGGTCTCTTCGAAGTGTGCCAGTGCGCCATCGGTTGTCGGCGGAAACTTGGCGAACTTCACCAGGTCACTTTCATCCAGCAATTTCTGAATATATTTTTCTTCCTGCGACTCCAATGACAGGGCGCGGAACTCGTTGATGATCTCGAAAGAAGTGCGCTCCAGCGCGGCGATTCCATAGCGTCGCTCAAGATAGCCCCGAAAGATCTCTGATACTCTGAAATAGAACTCGCGGAATTTGCCGTGCTCCAGTAGCTCCGAGCGCTTCAACCCCTCCAGCTCAGCGAGCGCGACCTCCCACGGCAGCCGCGTGTCGACCGGCTCGCGGCCAAGATCGATCGGAGCCTTCGCGCGACGATAGAGGATGAAGAAGACAACCGCGGCAGCCAGAAGCGCGACTCCACCAAGCACCAGCCAGATCGGGAAGGGCGACTCGATCTCAACCGGCCCCCTGAGCGGCCTGATATCCTCCCCCTCTTCTCCCGTCAGGAGCGACTTTACCGTCAGCTGCAGCGGGTCAGTCTTGATTGACTTCTCTTCGCCTGCAGCATTTCGGTAGGTGATCGTCAGGGATGGTATCTCATAGTCACCGGTGGTGAAAGTCGTGATGTCATACGACTCTTTGTAAACATGCAGACCATCGACTATCTGGCTCTCGCGGGGAGTATAGTCCTTGATCTCGAATGCGCCGAGGTTCGAGCCAACCGCCAGTGAATCGACAATCAACGTTGTGTCAGCGGTGATGATCACCGTGTACTTGACCCGATCGCCAATCGTCACAGACTGTTTGTCGAGCTTCGACTCGACCGAGATCCGATCCTGTTGAGCGGATGCGGTCAGGCCCAGCAGCAAAAGCGCGGTTGCAACTGCCGCGCAGATCGAATGTCGTATGGTAAGGCTAAAGTGCTTCATTTCGTTTATACAGGAACGTATCCCCGGTCTTCTCTATCAAGTTATAGTTTGCTTTGAGTGACGGTTCCCACTCGGGATAAATCTGATAATCTATTACTACCATTCTCGGGCGACGCTCATCAAGCGCCGTCACGATGTCGCTGTTTGTCAGGAGATGATTATCTCGATACACCTGTCGGTCCACCTCCAACGGAAAATAGAATCCGACATGTTCACTCCCCGGCAATTGCTTCCGACCGGAGAGGGCGCCATATCCCGCCCATTCGGTGAGCAGGGTATCGGATGGAAACGTCTCCTCCTCGATCCGAGAAATCACACTTTCAATGTGCGGCCAGGTCGTCCGCAGGTCCTGTTCCCTCGGCGAGACCATAAAGAGATAAACGAACGGGAAAATCCCGACGAGATAGATCAGACCCGCCGATGCAGTGATCAGTTTGCTTGAGTCATAGCGCCGGAAGAACTCTGCGGTCGGCAGCGCCAGGATGATCAGGTATGGCAGCGTCTGCTGGAAATATTGCAGGTGCGTCGGAGTCGGAATAGTGTATACGGCGAAGATCACCAGCGCGACTGCAGTCGCGGGACGGTAGATGTCAGCCTGGCTGACAAGTTTGCTCCGCAGAAAGTAGATCGATGCCAGCACCATCCCCAGCAGTAGCACCGTCTGAGGCAGAATCAGGAATTTGGCCACATTCTCCAGCTTGTGAATGATCAACGCGCTGAACGGTGAAATCGGCTCCCGGTGGAGATGGAAGATCAGATTGTTGAACCAGAACTGGTCAAAGCCTGAGGCAACCAGATAGAGCGCGGGGAGTGACGGAATCATCAATCCCGCCAGCGCGAAGAGGGTCGTCTTGCCGACGGTTGCGCCATGACGAGGCAGCGCCGTGAAAAAGAAATAGCCGTAGACCGGAATCAGGACCGCGAATATCGAGCGGAAGTTAATTGCCAGTCCGAGGGCGAGCATCGATGCGAATACGCTCCACTCAAAACGACTATCTTCCGAGCGCGCCTTGAGCAGCAACCCGAAAGAAGCCAGCAGGAACAGGTCGACAAACGCATACGGTTTGAAAGTGGTATGCCAGTTGAGCGACAATCCGGAGAACGCCACCAGGAATGCCGCGATGTTGGCGAGCTTGAGATTCTTCAGGTTGTCCGCCACGATACGAAACATCGTATAGGTGGTCAGAATGCCTGCCACCGCGGCGATGATTCGTAACACCAACAGCGAGTTAATCCCCCAGCCTGAGAGCCCGAAGAATGTAAAGGGCAGCAGCGGCATCTGCGGGAAGAAGAAGTCATGGTACGGCAGCATTCCATCGGCCACGCGCTGGGCAGCAGCCAGATAGAATCCTTCGTCGGCATCGATGATCCGATTGAAGACGAATATCATACTGATCAGCGCCTGTGACGTCAGTATGATCTGGATCGGCTGAAAAAGCTTACGCATATCTTCCACACGAACTCGTGTCAGGAAAGCTCCCACGAGCGCTAACGGACTCTCCTCTCTCGCTTCTTGAAAAATCCTGTCAGCGGTTTGATGTAGTCGAGACCGGTGGTCAGCTGGATGAAGTCGACGTTCATTCGCCTGAACGTCCGCTCCAGTTCTTCGTTGAGCGCCTCGGACTTCTCCGTAAACTGTCCCCTGAAAATCGGGTCAGCCGTATCAATCGTCAGAATCTCTCCCGTTTCGGCATCTTCAAAGTCGATCAGCCCGAAATTGTCAAGCACCGACTCACGCTCGTCGCTTATCCTGATCGCAACCAGGTCATGTTTGCGATTGGCAATCATCACGTCGTTGGCATAACCGGAATTAAGAAAGTCGCTCACCAGAAACACGACCGACTTTCGGCGGATCACGCGGTTCAAGAACTCCAGCGCATTGCTGATGTTCGTCGACCGCCCGGTGGGTCTGAAGAAGAGGATCTCCCGGATCAGACGCAGCACGTGTGCCCTCCCCTTGCGGGGCGCGATATACTTCTCCACCTGGTCGGTGAAGATGATCATGCCGACTTTGTCATTGTTGCGAATCGCAGAGAATGCCAGCAGCCCGCAGATCTCCGCTGCCATCTCCTCTTTGAGCTGATCACGCGTCCCGAATTGTCCCGAGGAAGAGGCATCCACCAGCAGCATCACCGACAGCTCGCGTTCCTCGCGGAACTTCTTGATGAACGGTATTCCGGTGCGCGCTGTGACGTTCCAGTCGATCAGGCGAATGTCGTCTCCCGGCTGATACTCGCGCACTTCATCGAATTCCATTCCGCGCCCCTTGAAGGTGGAATGGTACTCGCCGGCGAAGACGTCATTAACGAGCTTCTTCGTGGTTATCTCGATGCGGCGGATTTTGCGAATGATCTCACTGGGCAGCAAGGTTTACGGGACCTCCACCTCATTGAATACTCGCTGGATGATCGTCTCGCTGTCCACCTCTTCCGCCTCCGCTTCGTAGGTGACAATAATGCGGTGGCGCAGCACATCGGCGCCGATATTCTTGACATCATCAGGAGTAATATAACCGCGTCCCTTCATGAAAGCGTGCGCCTTCGCGGCAAGGGCCAGATTGATCGTCGCACGCGGCGACGCGCCAAAGTCGATCAAGTCGCCGAGATCAAGGTTATAGGCTTCAGGGTTGCGCGTCGCATAGACAATATCAACGATATATTCCTTTACCTTGTCATCGACGTAAATCTTGTTGACGACCTCGCGCGCCTTGAGAATCATCTCCGGCTGGATCACCGGTTGCACATCGAAGGTCGCCCCGACCGTCATACGATTCATTATCTGCAGCTCCTCGGCCTTGGTCGGATAAGTGACCTTCAGCTTGAACATGAAGCGGTCGACCTGGGCTTCCGGAAGCGGGTAGGTGCCTTCCTGCTCGATCGGATTCTGGGTAGCCATCACCATGAATGGTTTCGGCAGCGGATAAGTCGTCTCGGCAATCGTCACCTGTCGCTCCTGCATCGCCTCGAGCAGAGCAGACTGCACCTTCGCGGGTGCACGGTTGATTTCATCCGCCAGGATCATGTTTGCAAAGACCGGGCCCTTCTTCACCGTGAACTTGCCGTCATTCTGATTATAGATCATCGTGCCGACCAGATCGGCCGGCAGGAGGTCCGGCGTGAACTGCAGACGCTGGAAGTCGGCGCGCACGGCATCACAGAGGGTTTTGATCGACAACGTCTTGGCCAGACCCGGGACACCCTCCAGGAGGATATGCCCATCGGCCAGCAAAGCGATCAACATTCTGTCGATCAGGTACTCCTGACCGACGATCACTTTGCCGATTTCCGCCTTGAGTTTGTCGACGAACTCGTAGTTCCTTTCAACTTCCTCTTGAATGATCTTGATATCTTGATCCACGTACTACTTCTCCCTTATCGACATGGTTTGTTGATTCAGTTTTACGACCTCACGCCAGTAGCCGTTCCACTATTTTTCTCAATTCGGCTGCCTGCGCATCGGCTGATCTGGGATCAATCTGGCCCGAAGTGAACTTCACACTCTCGCTCTGCCTGAGAAAATCAGTCGCCATTCCTTTCACTTCATCAGACATATCCTGCTGTTTGATCCAATCGCGGAGATCATCCACAGTCTTGCCTTTGAGCGGAGTCTCATAGATCGTCGCGAAGAGATCTACCAGAAGGCGACTGCCACGATCAAAGAAGTCACGGTACTTCTGGCGCTGTGCCAGTTCGATAGCCTCCGAGAGCCGGTCCCGGTACTCAGCCTGCCACTCCGGCTCGACGGCAGGCTCGCTCGCAGGTTGCCGCCTGCGCAGCCACCAGTAGGTTCCGCCGCCCAGGACTACGATCGCGATTATTATCACCGTCCAGGGCGTCGTTCCCTCTTCCTGCGGCGGTAGCGGCTGTGCCACGGTCACGACGATCGGTTGCGAATAAAGGGTGTCGACCCCTGTGCTGTCGCCGTATACCAGCGCAAATGCCGGAATTTCCACCGCGCCACTCTTCGAGGGGACAAGCTCATATCTGTAGTGCCGTATGGTGCTCCCACCCTCCTGGGTGACGGAGCTGACCGACCCACCGATACGGAACCCCAACATCGCCGGGGGCGGAAGCGGCTTCGTCTCTATCAGCGGATCGGAGACCGTGACCTCAAGGTCGAGCAAGACTTTCTCCTCATAAGCGGTGTTTACCTTATCCACCGAAGCTTTAAATGATACTTCGGCGGTGACAGTTTCTCCCATTGCGAGCGGGAGGAGGAACAGCATGATAGTCAGGAGCTTTGTCATTCTCATCGCATGCACCCTATTACTATGCTTCAGATAGCGCGGCGTTGCAGAGATTCACATTTCTTAACAACAATATTGACTGGCAACAACATCGAACCGATCAATCGAGGCCAAGCACCAACAATGAAGCAAGCGCCGGAAGCATTAGCAGCTTCAGCGCCAGCGACATCCTTCCCGCCCAACCGACGGGATCCTTCTGCAGATAAATAAGAAATATCAACACGATTGGCAAATTGACGCCTGCTGTCACGATCCAGAGATAGAGGCTGTGCGGAATCCTCGAGTAAAGCAGGTAGGAAACCGCGCTCAGCGACAAGAAAACGATGAACGCCAGCGCGCGTGAGCGCTCTGCGCCAATCACCAGCGGAAGCGTGGCGCGCTTGAGCAACAAGTCGCCGCGAACATCTTCGATATCCTTAACGATCTCCCGCCCCAGGTGATAGAGAAACGATAGTAGAATGGCATAGCCGAGCAGCAGGCAGCGCGGCTCAGCGGCGGCGAAATCGTGCAGCCAGAGGGGCAGCGCGAAAACGGATGCGCACATCAGCGCCACCCAGAGATTGGCAACTCCCAAAATCGTAGAGATTCGCACGGCATAGCCATACAGCGCGACGAGCAGCACCAACGAGTAGGCCAGCAATTCTTGGCTATGGAAAAGACTAAGTACGACCACCAGCAGTGCGAGGAGAGCGGATAGTATCCATGCGGCCCGGATGCTCAGTTGCCCGGAGACCAGCGGCCGCTGCCGATCATTTTCCCTGTCCCCGATCAGGTCATAGATATCATTGATTGCGTAACCGAATGACACGAGCAGAAACAGCACGGCGCCGATCAACCAGTCGAAACTGATCCGGCCCGAGGCCAGGGTCAGACCCGGAAGCAGGCTCACGGTCGCCACCACACCATTGAGGGGCCTGATTATCCTGAAAATGCCCTTTCCGAGGCTCAAAACTCACCCGAAAAACCGAAATGGACGAGCATTCGATCGAGGGTTTTCTCTTCCCCGAGCGCTGCTTCGAAACGGAATTCCCCTAAGGATGTGTCGATCAGAAGGCCGCCCCCGAATCCGGTCAGGCCGAGGTCTGAATCGGAAGCCCTGATGACGGCGTTATCCACAAACGCAAGCAGGGTCAGGTTATCCAGCGCCAGCCACCTCAGTTCTGAGTTCGAGATTGCCCCGAGGCTTGCCAGGAAACTGTTGTCGCGATAGCCCCGCAGCGAAGCAGGTCCGCCGACTTCGACCAACTCATCGAGCGGCAGCGGATCAAAATCCGATGCAGCCTGAAATGCCTTCAACCTTTGCAGCAACACAATACTCCTCGAGAGTGAATGGTACAGTGCGAAAGAGCCGTCAAACCTGCGCGAATAGCCCGACATCACTCCGCCGGATAGCGGGAATTCTCTCCGGTATGCCGTCTGGAACAGGGACGTCACGACGAGTCCAGCTCGCGGTCGCCGACGATCATCGCGGCTATCATAATCTGTTCTTAGCTCAATCGCCAGCACGCGGGCAGCATTTGTCAGCAGTTCCTCCTCGGGTGCGACTTTACTCCACGTTAGCCCGGCGGCGATGAGCCAGTCGAAATTGAGATGGTAGGCCAGTGAGGCGGTCGCTGAAGTCGCGACAAAACTCGAATCACGATCATGCTGGCGCAGTTCGATAGTGCCATCCAGTGGGGAAGCCAGCATTCGCGGCACTGATGCCGCGACAACGATTTGTGATGATGAGCGATTGGCTCGACTCCAGTCGAAGCGGAATCGTTCACCGTAGCCAAAGATGTTGCGCAGGGAAGACTTGACATTACCCGCGAGTTCGTTGTCGGGAGTAAGGTATCCGAGACCGTCAATACTGAAGTTACGCGCTTCCTTCATGCTGAACAGAAGGGTGACATCCTTCTCTCGCGGGCGGAAGATCACCGCAGGTTCGCCGGTGGATCGCGCGAAGTCGAGTCGCTTCAGTCGCTCGTTCGATCTGCGCAAATCCGACTCGGAGTAGCTGTCACCGGGCGCGACTTCAAGATAGTCATACAGCACCCTGGGGCGGGTCAGCCTGAGACCGTGGAATTTTATCTCTGCGACGCTGACCTGCGGCCCCGGATTGATCGTGAGGAACAACTGAGGTCTGACCGGCTCAACCACCAACGAGTCCACACCGACCACGGCATAGGGGTAGCCGGCGTCCGCCAGAGTCAGCACCGTTGCCTCAGAGAGCTTTGCAACATTGGACTCGGTCGCCGGTAGTCTGCCCCCAACTCGCTTCAGCACGTGGCCCGTGATGCTATCCGCGACCCCGACGTAATCGATCTCTTCGAGCCGATACCGATGCCCTTCCGTCACTACGATAGTCGTGTCGCCCGAGACATCGATCTGAATCGCAACGTCGAAATAGCCGGAGCTGAGATAGCTGCGCTGCAGCGCAGTTGCAACATCCAGCGGTAACCGTGTGGATTGCGTGAGCGCTCTGATATCGCTCTCCTTGAACGCCCTGACGCCGTTGATCGTGATTGCCTGAGCAGATGCACTCAACGCCAGCCAGAAAACAATCAGTCCGACGACTATGCGGAACGCGACGCCTCTCATTCGAACCTCGATATCAGCTCTGTGCGAAGAAAGTAGCGGTTTTCATGTGCCGACAGCATCTCCGCACGGCCCAACAACCGGAAACTGAAATTCCGCCCCAGTTGAACATCCACGCGCGCGCGTCCTCCCCAGTGAGTTCCGCGCGGAAAATTGTCAGCCATCTGTATCAGCAATTCCCGGTCATGCTGTTCCGCTACCGACAGCATAAAGAGGCTCGACTCGATCCGGCCAAGCGCGCTCAGGTTATAGCTGAGCCCCGGTTCAACTCGGAGCGAGACAGCGCTCAGCTCCAGCGAGTCGGCCCTTTCACGGATTCCTGAGAGGGTCAGGGAATACTCCCAACTGGCGCGGAAGAGCGTTGCTGTCATCTCCAGTCCTCGGCGCCGCAGCCAGAGTGTGTAGTCATCGGCTTGCTCATCGTAGCTATTCTGCCATGAAATCTCAGCCGAGACGTTATCCCGGCGCCGGATCGTCTTGCTCAGCAACAAGCGCGCTTCCTCGGATGTTTGCAGACGTGGTCGATTAATGTCAAGCTGGTTGTCGGTCGAACGGAACTTCGCGGAGAGCTCACCTCTGAAACCGATGGAACTCACGCGACGGCGAAACTGATAGCCATGCTCAATCCGGTTAAATCGAGGGTCATGATTGAAGTATTCCAGCGGCGGAAGCAGCCACCGGGCCGAGAAACCGGCATCCGGAGAGCCGATCTCCCGGAAGTTTACTTCGTAGCGGAAGGTGCTTTCGCGCAACAGGAGTGATGGTGCGATCTCCTGAAGGTCGAGGTCGAAACGAAGGTGCTTCTCCGCTTCCGTTGTCTGACTCAAGTCGCCCACCTGTTCCGTTACGAGGATATAGTCACCGCGTTCCGCCGGCACGTAGATTGAGTCTATCAGCACGAAATCGCCGCTTCCGTCATCGACCTTGAGGTAGGTTTGATTTGTCTGCGAGCTGCCACGCCGACTTAAGCGGTAATCGGCGTTGACCGAGACGACATCCGCAACCTGCAGGAGCACCGCCTTGAGCGAACCCGTCTGGTATTCGTCCCAGACACCGGTTCCGGGATCGAAGCGATTCCACAACAGCAGCGCACCCAGTTCGTTGCCACCTTTGAAACGACGCATCAATCCCGCCTGCATCGTGCGCTTGCGGTCCAGCATCCGCCACTCCAGGTTCTTTCGCCAATTCTCGCGTTGACGCGCAACCAGAGTCACCCCCTCATACTCGAGGCCGAGTTCACCCTCCCGCTTCGAATCCGTGGTGACGCTCGCGACTGCCTCCTGTCTGCGCAGATCGAACTCACCCGCGATGCGCACCGCGATCGGCATCGATCGATTTCGCAGAGTGGGAGCAACCCGAAACAATCTGTTCTCCGCTGTCTCGTCGCTGGAGGTTGCGAGATCGAGGTTAAGGTCAAACTCCGAATCCAGCAGCGAATCGATGCCGGCCTGCCAACCGAAACGACGCGAGTCGTAGGAGTCTCCTTCACGGGTGTAGCCCAGGTTCAGCTTTGAAAAATCGTGTCGAGAGATACCTCCACCAATTTCAGTCTCGTATCGTTGACGATCACCCACTGTGACGACGTTGCGCTGCCAGAGATAATCCTCGTCCACGGCTTCAAAGCGCTGCAACCGCGCAAACTGCGCAGGCAGTAACTCCATATCCACGCGGGCATAGCGGCCTGAAGTCGGTGACCTGATCCCTCCCTGCGCTCCAAAAGCCGCAGCCACATTGTCGTCATCATCCAGTCCTGAAAAGAGATTTCGATCCTGAAGGGAGAGTGCGGATTCAACTGTCGCCCAGAGTGTGCCATCCTGGTTCAATTTTGCACTCACGGAGGCAAGGTGAGTGCTCTCTGGCAGTGGTAACGTTCGAAGGGGAAGGTAGCGTCCCTGGCCCTTACCCACATACTGATAGCGTCCGCTTCCGAGATAAACGTAATCACCGTTCTCGAACTGTGAGAATGTGACGACGTAGTCACCCTCCCCTTCGCCGGCGTAGTTGAAAATGGTGTCTTGATCGCTGTTGAGTTCGATCCGGTAGTCGCCCTCACCCAACCCAACGAAGCGCGCACCCGGAACAATCGCCTTCTCCGGGTTGTCACCGGCGGCTTCGAGCGCAGCGATATCAGATTGTGAAAGCTCGAAATCTACGGGATCGTTGCGAGACTCGAGCAACCCGATGTAGCCGACACCGACACTCAAGTCTTCTGCAGGTTTGATGACATTGTCTACGGTTGCCAGCGTCTTGCGATACTCAAGGCGCACCGACTCGAACTCGACCCGCACGCGGTCATCCTGATCGACTGATCGCCTGCCGGTAAAGAACAACTCACCGCGAGGATAGTCGATGTAATAGTCGCGGTCACGTCCCCGTTCCAGCCGGATGCCGTTGAGCCAGACGCTCTCGGAGTTCTCCACTACGGCAACCCCGGGAACGCCGTTGTTATCCTGTAGCCTGTAAGGCCCGAAATCGCCGTCACCGGTCGTGAATCTGTTGGTCGTGAAATTACCCTGCGGCACCCCGACTGTGGCGACGCTGTTCAGATTGTCCGACTTCACACCGAACTGAAGCCCCTGTATCTTGCGGGTCAGGCCGAGGAAGCGCGAGTTTTCCTGCTGTAATACGAAGGCGCCGAATCTTCCCCGGACTCGATCCGATTCAGCTTCGAGGTAAACATTCTCCAGCTCCGAGAATCGCTTTGTCACGAGGCGGTTGTCACGCAAACCCTGGTCGGAGAAGCTGCCTCGCACGAGTATTCCTCTTCCGATCTCTCCGTTGATTGTCAGATTCAGCCCTTGTGAGAGATTGGTGCCGGAACGGTCCGAGACATCGGCATAGAACGTCTTTGTTCCCCGCACCTGCAGTTTGCCCCGGGGTGAACGCTTCTCAAAACGACTTACCGGCGGCTCCACCATCGCACCACTATTGGTGGCTGACTGTTCAGTCGT
>JBECKX010000151.1:0-2673 GCA_040235515.1 Candidatus Zixiibacteriota bacterium | reverse complement strand
GAACGCGCCTCGTCGACGGTCATGCCTCGCAGCGACAGATCCATCGAGAAGGTGTCTGCCGTGGCGCCGTAGTTCACCGAGGCAGTGGGTTTTGCCTCTTCCGGCTCCGACTCCATGCGCTGCAGGTCTTCGAGATCAACCGTGTAGAACACCTTGCCGATTCGGACCTTCCCCTTCTTGCCGTCAGGAAAGACCTCGGTCAAGACGCCCTCGGTCTGCAGTTTTGCCATGTAGACTCGATCACCGGTGGTGGGTGGTTGTCCCGAGCGTTCTTTCGTCTCCACGACGGGGCGTTGGGCTTGCAGTTCCTTGCGGAGGTCGTCGAGGGTCTTTCGCGCTTTCTGGACACTCCCCTTCGTAGCTTTCCCCGATTTCAATTCGTTCATCAACCGATCGACTTCTTTCCGTGTTTCCTCGATCAGCTTCTGGGCTTCCTCATAACCCTCCCGCAAGAGTTGTTCTTCGCGACGGGAGACTTTCTCTTTCTGCGATTTATGAAACTGTTCCAGTTCGGCGGCAACCTTGAGCCGCTCTTCGAGCCTACGGCGTTCGGCATCGGCAGCCATCAGGTCGGATTCGAGCTTGGAGATCAGGTCAGCCAGCGACCGTTCCTGCGTCCCGACCAGTTCGCGTGCTTTGCTGAGGATGCGTTTCGGCATCCCGAGTCGCTCGGCGACATCGATGGCGTAGCTTGAACCGGGCAGCCCGGTGCGAAACTTGTAGGTGGGTTGCAGTGTTTTGTTGTCGAATTCGAGTGAGGCATTCTCGATGCGATCATGTGCCTGCGCGGCGGCTTTGAGCGCGGAGTAATGTGTCGTGACGATGCATTTGGCGCCGGTTTCCGCGATGTACTCGATGATCGATTCCGCCAGCGCCGCGCCCTCTTTGGGGTCGGTACCGACTCCCAGCTCATCGAAGAGGAGCAGGCTGCGGTCATTGCAGTCGGTGATAGCCGCCGTTACGCGAGCGACGTGGGCCGAGTAGGTGGAGAGGGAGAGTTCGATCGACTGTTCATCTCCGATATCAGCGAAAATCTTTTCGAAAGCGCCGAACTCCGAGTTCTCGTCGGCGCTCACCAGCAGCCCGGATTGTACCATCAGGGCCAGCAACCCGATCGTTTTCAGCGCCACGGTCTTGCCGCCGGTATTCGGCCCGGTAATGATAATGATGTCGTGGTTGTAACCGAGTTCCACCGAGAGCGGAACAACATCCTGCTTCGATTCCGATTTCAGCAGCAACAATGGATGAAATGCCGCCTGCAGACTGAGCACCGGTTTGGGACTCAGCTTCGGCTTGGTCGCTTCGATCCTGGCGGCGAAGCGAGCCTTTGCATGGAGGAAATCGAGCCGCCAGTACAGCTCCGCGTTGCGTTCGATCTCGCCGCTGTGCGATCGGGCAAACTCGCTCAACTCCTGCAGGATACGTTCGATCTCCTGCTGTTCATCCAGGTTCAGGCGGCGCAGCTTGTTGTTTAAGTCAATCGCGTTGGTCGGTTCGACGTAGAGCGTGGCGCCGGTGCGGGAGCGGTCGTGAATGACGGCGGAATTCGGGTCATAGTCACTGTCGACGATGGCAATCACATAGCGTCCATCCCGCATGGTGATGATATCATCCTGGTGACCCGGACGATGCCCCTTCTGGCTCTGCGCCTGATTGAGTTTCTGCATCACCTGAGCGCGCGCAGTGACTTTCTCCCGGCGTATCCGACGCAGCGCATCGGACGCCGAGTCTTTCACCTCATTGGCGTTGTCGATCGCTTTGTCGATGCGGAGAATCAGGTCGTTCAACGGCTTGAGCTGCTCGAGGTAGCCATCGATGTGCTTATACTTCGTTTCTTTGTTCTTCCGATACTGGCTCAGCGCCAGCACCATCAACTGAAACCGCGAGAGCTCCTTCAACTGCTCCGGATCGAACACGGCCCCTTCGACTTTGAGCTTGTCGAGCAACACCTTCAGCTTATCCTGCCGTTCGAGCGGAAGTGCTTCCTCGAACTCCGACATTTCCAGCATCTCGAAGGTTTCATCGAGGCGCGTTTCGATCGTGAGCGCGTCGGTAGAAGGGCGCAGCGCTTCGGCATGAGCTTTCCCCCCTTCCGAGAGACACAGCCCCGCCACGACAGCGCGGATGCGGGCGAATTCGAGTGATTCAAGCGTGTATTTGTCGTACGGTCTCATTGAGTTCGAAGATATACGATCGTCGGAATGACGCAATACAATTGGCGGGAGGGACAGGAGACTCCCGGCCATGGTCCGTCCAATTTTGTTGTGGATTAAGTCGCTCGTATCATCTAACTTGCAGGATAAAGCCGCCTGATCAAATGGAGTTGACCCTCGCCGGCGGTTCCCTGTAGGAGTTAGGCCATTTCGTCGATAGATGGAAGAGGTCCGACTTCTTGTACAACAGGTTCGTTAATGGCGTAGCAGAGGAAGTGTATGCTTAGATCAAGTCGAAAACCGGCACAGAACAGGTTCTCAATAGCAACTCTACTGGCGACTGCGGCGGCCTGCCTGCTGGCGGCGGCTATCGTTTCAGCGTGCGGCGATCACAGTATGGAAGCCCGCCGCTATCAGATCGAGAAGGAATTCAATCAGGCACGCAGCCTGGTGGACAATTTCTCGGTCAAGCCGGAACTGCGGAGCACAGAGGATTACTATCAACTCGTAACCGCCTACC
>JBECKX010000134.1:0-43417 GCA_040235515.1 Candidatus Zixiibacteriota bacterium | reverse complement strand
AACTTCATCGCCATGCTTGGCAAAGAAATCCTCGATCTTTTCTTCATCATCCAGCGGCAGCACTGCGGTCTTGCTCGTGATCGCATCCGGAACACCTGCCGATGATGGCGTGCCGAACGTCGCCAGCCCCGACCCGGCGGCTACCAGCAAATGATCGGCGTGACCGTGGTAGCAACCGTCAAACTTCACGATCAGGTCTCGGCCGGTGAATCCCCGCGCCAGCCGGATCGCTGACATCACAGCCTCGGTGCCGGACGAGACGAATCTGACTTGCTCGACATGCTCGACGTTGCGGACGATGAACTCCGCCAGTTGATACTCAAGCTCCGTGGATGCGCCGTACGTCATGCCGCGATCAACTTGCACCTTAACCGCCTCGGCTACGTCGGGATCGGCATGACCCAGGATCAACGGCCCCCAGGAATTGCAGAAATCGATATACTCATTGCCATCTACATCATACAGGTAGGCGCCGTCACCCCAGTCGATAAAGCGCGGTATCCCCCCCACCGACTTGAACGCGCGCACGGGCGAATTGACTCCACCCGGTATAACCTGCTCCGACAGCTTCAACAGCTTCTCGGAGTTGCTTGTCTTAACCTTGTTGCCAGCCATTCTTCAATATGTCCCTGAGGTGATAAGTTAATATGATCGATGCTCCCGCCCTCTGAATCGCGGTCAGATTTTCCAGCGTGAGAAGTTTCTCGTCTCCCTGCCCCGCCTGCGCCAGCAGCTTGACTGCCGCATACTCACCCGAAACGTTGTATGCCGCTACCGGAAGCGAGCTGTGCTTGGCGAAGTCCGCGATGATATCAAGATACGCCAGCGCTGGCTTGACCATCACGATGTCCGCACCCTCTTCCTCATCCAGCGTCAGTTCACGCAGTGCCTCCCCGCGGTTGCGGTAATCCATCTGGTAGCCCTTGCGATCCCCCTTGCCGGGCGCCGACTTCGCCGCCTCGCGGAATGGCCCGTAGTAAGCCGAGGCGTACTTCGCGGTGTACGCCAGTATGATCGTGTCCTGGTAACCCTCATGTTCGAGTGCGGCGCGGATATACCCGATGCGGCCATCCATCATATCGGATGGTCCGACGCAGTCACAACCGGCTGCCGCCAATTCGACAGCCATCCTCGCCAGCACCTCCACCGATGCGTCATTGTCAATTCGACCATCGATGCTCACCCCGCAATGCCCCGTGTCGGTGTAGGCGCAAAGACACACATCCGCGCTGACAAATAGCTCCTCACCGAACGCATCCTTCAATTGGCGTGTGGCACGCAACACCGGATTGTCCTCAGAATACGAGGTAGCAGCCATCGGATCTTTGTGCTCCGTCACCCCAAAGAGCATCACCTTGTTGATTCCCAGAGCGACATCGCTGCGAATCGACTTGACCAGGCTGTCGACCGATTCACGGTAGATTCCCGGCAACCCGGTGATCTCGTCTTTGATGCCCTCACCGTCGGTCACAAAGTAAGCCTGGATTAATCCATCAGTCACAAACTGTGTCTCGGCGACCAGTTCTCTGATCACAGGATTGCGCCTGAGGCGTCGCGGTCGGTACATTTCTTCCATTACACTAGCTCCAACACTCTTTCGATATCGGGTTCAGGCATAGTCACGATCTGGTTCCATCCTGCCTGCTCCATCTCTTCTGCCGTCGTGGCACCGATTGCGATCACGCGTGCCTTCGGGTGCCCAAATCTCTTCGAATAGAAACGCACAGAGGATGGCGCGGTAAACAGAATGGCATCTTCGGCGGAGAGCTTCCGTATGGCCGCTTCGCCGATTTCATTCTGCAGGGTTCTATAACAAACAATCGGATAGTAATCAACACCGGTCGCTCTGAACAATTCGGCCGGATCAGTCGTAACTTGCTCCGCGCGAGCATAGATGAATCTGCTCCCCGGTTTGCCGAATTTCGCGATCAGTTCCTCAAACAACACCTTTCCGTACGGCTGACTCGGCACGAAACTCACCTGGTAGCCGCGCTCCCGCACCGCAGCCTCACTCTTCTTGCCTACGACCGCAATCCGATACGACCCAGGGATCTCCATACCCCGTTCATCCAGGCCCGCCAGAAACGAACGTACACCATTGGCACTCGTAAAGATGATCCAACCATCCTGCGTCGAGGTAAAATCGGAGGGTAAGTCAAACGGCTCATCCTCAAAAATAGTTAATGGCAAAGGCACGATTTCAACACCCCGGCCAGCTGCCATCCGGCGCAAATCCTCCAGTTGCTCCGCTGATCTTGTGATAGCAAGACGCATAACCCACTTCCTTGTCAACTCCGGGTGAGTTGGCGGTAAGCTTCCTCAATGAGTGATTGCACATCCGATCCGTGCACTGCCACTTGCTTGAGCTCACCCCAACTCTCGCCCTCTTTCGAACCTAACACAGCTTTCAATGTGAAGCTGTTACCTTCCAGCCTTGACCATACTCCGAGCGGCAACGAGCAGCCCGAATCAAACTTCCGTAACAACCCGCGCTCCAGGCTCGCCTCCATCATCGCCTCCGGCGATCCGAGCTTGACGATTACCTCCTCAACCCGCGGATCATTGTCACGAATCTGTATTCCCAGGATCCCCTGCGCCGGTGCCGGTAAAAACTGCTCGGCATCCAGCAGAATCACTTCAAGATCGGAGACATCAAGCTCAAGACGCTTGATTCCCGCCGCGGCTGCGAGGATGGCATCATACTGACCATCCCGCAGCTTCTTGACCCGCGTCGGGACATTACCTCGGAGATCCTCTATTTTCAAATCTGGATTAAAATGTGCCACCTGGCACTTGCGGCGGTTGGAACTGGTTCCCAGCACGCCTCCCGCCTTCACCGGAATCACTCCATCCCCTACCCGCGCCTCGGGCCTGATCAACAACATCTCGCGCCGATCAGCACGGTAGCCCGCAGCCCCCAGCTTCAAACCATCCGGCTGCGTCGTCATCAAATCTTTCAATGAATGTACCGCCAGGTCGATCTCGCCGGCCAACAACGCATCCTCAAGTTCCTTGGTGAAGAATCCCTTCCCCTCCATCTTGTCGAAGGAGAGGTTGTCGATTCGGTCACCCGATGTCTTGATGATCTTGATCTGGACATTGCATCCATGCTCGTTAACCAGAATATCTCGGATAAAATTTGCCTGGTATAGTGCCAGATCCGACCCACGCGATCCAATTACTAAATCTGTCATGATTAAACTGCTTTCCGCTTTGACTGATTGGTCTGAGGCTGATTTGACTGAGGCGAGATATCGGCCACCGATTGCTCTGCCTGCGAATGAGCCAGCTCACTCGAAAGCCAGCGAGCCGGTTGGTAAGTAGCGTGTCCAACCAGCTTGGTCATCAACCGCATGATTGCATCACGCTCCTCATCCGTGAGGTTGGTAAGCTTTTTCTTGAAGAGGTCTTCGAAGGCGCGTTCTGCCAGCTCGAGCGACTCCTCGAAGCTGTTCCTGAAGATCGGCTTGAGGGAGACTTCGATCTTGCGTGAGAGGTAGTCATTGACTGCATCTCGTACGATATCACTCGCCTTGCTCGTCTCGATGAATTTTTGCCGGAGATTGCCGTCACTCTTCGTGCGAAGATAGGGAATATCCACCAGCTTCACCTTATCGCTTTCGCCGAAGCACTCGGCGAAGTCGCGTGGAATCGCCAGGTCGACACACAACACCGGCCGGCCGCCGGACGGCAACTTCTGCAGGAATGATTCACCAAACACAGGTTCGCGTGATGCCGTCGCGGTAATGATCGCATCGACCTCTCCCGGGGCCTCCAGGAAGGATTCGAGCGAGACAGCCCGTCCGCCAAACTTCGCAGCGACCTCCGCCACTTTATCCACTGTGCGATTTACGAAAACGATCTGACCGAGGCCGGAATCGCTGATATACTTTGCAGCTTTGCCCGTCATCGGGCCCGCTCCAACAATGGCGATCAGATTGTCACGCGTACTGCTGAGATGCTGCTGCAATTCATCAGTCGCCAGCGACGCCATCGATACCGAACCCCAGCCCAGCGCCGTTTCACGCTTCACTCGCTTGGCAACCATCATCGCTTCATCGGCGGCATCCTGCAGCATCGGCCCGATAATTCCATACTCACCGGCATCATCGATCGCATCCTTCAACTGCCCCGCAATCTGTGACTCACCGATCACCATCGACTCCAGCGAGGAAGTTAGCCTGAACAGATGAGCTACTGCTTCCCTGCCGGTGTGATGGTAAAAATCATTGGGGAAAAAGCTGATCTCGCGCCTCTCGCTCTTGCTGAAAAAGAAATCGATCAGGCGGTGCAGCAGCATCGATGAATCGTGACGCATCACTTTGTAGTAAATGAACTCAACCCGGTTACAGGTCGAGAGATAAACCAGTTCATCAACCCCCAGGGCACGCTTCAACTCGTTCAGTGAAGCCTTGCGTGATTCGCGATCAAGCGTGAGGGCTTCGAGCAGTCTTGTATTCTGTTGCCAGATCGAAGTGCCGATTATTCCAAAGTTCATCGCTTTGCTCTGTTCTCTGCTAAGTTCTCAGCTAAGTTCGTTGCTCTGTTCGTTACTCTGTTCTCTACAGGCATCAATTTCAATTGCCCCAATAGTAAACGAAACTACTCTGCTATTGTCATCAGAATGTCACAGATTGTGAAAAAAGGTACAAAAACAGGGATTTCTATACCTATTTATCCACCCGAAGGAAGCCCCTCTCTACGGGCTGCCGGCGTTCCTGTTCAACCCATTGTTGTACAACACTTTATACTGTCCGCTCTCCCGTGACATCCTCGTGACATTGACGTCCTCTATCGTCACAAAATCGCTAGTTCCTCTTGCTCTGGCGAAGAAAGATGATATAATCTTTCCTCTTTCAGCCTCCATTTGAGTAATCGGCTGGGAGGTGTTATATTAGGAGTTAATGCTCAAAAAAAGACAAGAAAGGTATTATAAATATGTCTAAGATCGCACTCGTAACCGGCGCTTCCGCCGGTATCGGTATGGCTATCGCCCGCAAACTCGCCGAAGCTGACTACAACCTGATTCTCGCTGCGCGGCGGAAAGCGCGGCTGGAACAGTTGGCCAATGACCTCAAGGTCAAAACTCACCTGATCGAGCTCGATGTCCGCAACCGAAGCGCCGTGGAAAAAGCAATCGCCGGCCTGCCGAATGAATGGAAAGCGATCGACCTGCTGGTCAACAACGCCGGCTTGAGTCGCGGCCTCGACCGCTTGCAGGAGGGCAATCCCGACGGCTGGGATGAGATGATCGATACGAATGTGAAGGGGTTACTTTACGTCAGTCGCGCTGTGCTACCCGGAATGGTCGAACGCGGCAAGGGGCATGTGATCAACATCGGCTCGATCGCCGGTCACGAGGTCTACCCGCGTGGCAACGTCTATTGTGCCACCAAGCACGCCGTTGACGCTATCACGAAGGGGATGCTCCTCGACCTGGTGGAGTCGCCGGTGCGCGTGTCGACGATCGATCCCGGACTGGTGGAGACTGAATTCTCACAGGTTCGTTTCTATGGCGACACCGCCCGCGCCGAGACGGTCTACCAGGGTTATCAGCCCCTCAGGGGCGAAGATATCGCCGAAGCGGTCGCCTGGGTGGCAGCGCAACCACAGCATGTAACTATCGCACAGATGGTTGTCCTCCCAACCGCACAGGCATCAGCGACGGTGGTGAACAAGCGGAGTTAACTTGCAAGAACGTAAACTGGTTGCGTCAGGTCTTAGTTTAATCGCCGCAGGCGAATGAAGCGTGACCTGACGCTGCTCGTGATAGCTTAGATCTTTATCATGTGCTGCAGCTTCACGAAATATTGCCGTGAACTGAGTCGCCACTGATTATCAAACTCCTGTGACGCCGGAAAATAGCTGTAGTCATACGTCGAGCCCGCGTAGAAAACCGAAAACGGGCTTAACTGATACGACACCAGCGGGTCAACATCCCACTGCTTGCTGCTGTAGGGATAATACACCGGCATCTCCTGCTGATCACGACCAACCAGCAGCGCCGCACGCGAGTTGTTGTACTGCCCCACCAACCTGATCGACAATTCGCGAGTCACCTGGACATTAAGGCGCGTCCTTAAAATCATCTGGCGGAACAACTCATTGCCATCATCCCGGTGATCACTGCTGACGAAATCCAGCGTCGGCTCAATCACGACCCGATCCACCGGCTTATATGATGCCGCCACATCCACTGAGATCTGGTCTCCGACCGCATCGGCAAAGCGGGCCACTGTCCGATCAAACCCTAAACTGAGATTTGCCCCGAACGTGTTGGTCGGCCGTGTGCTGATATTGATCCCGCCGGAAAACAGGTCATCGTAACTGAGCAATTCGCTTGAGAGCGAACTGGTCCATTGTTGTGATCCTCTCTGCGCCTGCAGCGTAAACGAGGTCTGAGCAAACCGGGTCTGCAGGTAAAGACTTGCCTGCTGCGTCTCCCAGCGCCGTACACCATCGAAGCGGAAGCGTGCCTCGGTATAGAACTGTGGCTGTATCCGCTGGAATGGTCCCGATTCCGGGTAAAATGTATAGCCGGTCCAGAATGAACCCTCACGATAGTCAACCCAGGGATCATATCCCGACTCGGTTCGATAGCCCGGCTCAACCTGGCTATAGTTGGAGAAGAAACTCCAGCCACGGGCCGAGCGCCGCAAGCGCACGATCAACGCGTTGCCGTTGTAAGACTCTCCATTGAAGGCGGCGTCATATTTTCCCCGGTCGATTTCGACATCATCCAACCCCTCACTGGCGCCGGCAACATCCGGTTCACCGGTGAAACTCGCCAGCACCTGGCCATCGAGATAGACAGTCTTCGAAAGGCTGACATTTCCATCCAGCGCAAGAATGGAGCCGTAGCCATTATCCTCGAAACGACGATCGCTGATCAGAAACCCCAACTGCGATGACTCCCCGATCGGCTTCGATGCCCGCAACACATTGATGTAACTTCGACCGGTATTCAGTATGATCGATCTCTCCTGCAACGGAATCATGTAAGGCGTATTCTCATCCTGCGCCGACATGAATCCCACCGTCAGTCCCTGCTTGCGGCTGATTACCTTCGCCGCATACTGCGGGTCATTCACCGTCCGCGTGTAGAACGAATTGAAGAGAGTCCGGAAAACATCCGCCCCCTCCTGGAAGAATGGTCGACGCTCTGGAAAGAAGAGCGCAATCGTGCTGTTGACATCCACCTGGGCCGCATCTGACTCGATCTGACTGAAATCGGGATTGTAGGTAGCCTCAATCGTGATGTCTGAACCTATCGTGTATTTGGCACCCACGGACGGTTCTCCCTGGATGTCGCCATTGTCGATGCCTGAACGTGGGTCGCCACCGTTGTTCAAGCTCCCCGCCTGCTGAGCTACATAGGTCGTGAGCAGTTCCAGTCCCTTCGGCACCTTGACACCTTTGATACCGTCGATCGTTCCCCACTGGCATGGCCAGCAACGCTCGTTACGGTCATACGCCGCCCACGAGTATTGCTGAAATGTCTCACGCGGGCGATTGCGCCAGAAGTCAATCCGCCAGCTCTGCTCGTCGCCGCTCGGGAAGCGCATACTCGAGAAAGGTAACGCCATCTCGACCTGGTACCCGGAGTCGGTAACCACCGCGGCCGACTGCCACAACAAATCAAAACCGGAATCTTCCACCTGCACATTGGTCCAGAGATAATCCTTCTGGACTCCGTACGGGTTGACAAAAAACTCATAGGCCCAGGCGGCATCTCCATACGTATCGAGCAACACGCAGACAGCATCATCACCATTAAACTGATCGCGCTGACACATCGTCGCCCGCAACAACGTAGGATCGTCGTGGCAAATGAATGCCACGTAAAGATTATCCTCGTCGTAGGTCACGAAGGTCTCGGTGCGAACCTCCGGCCTCGTGTTGTCGTTCGGCTGGCGTTCAACGTAGTGATAGATCTGCGCCGCGCCCTCCCATTCACCGGCTGACAGATTGCCATCTACCGTAATGCTCGTTGCGCATTTTGATATTGTAACTGCGGGGTTAAAAACCGGCTCAAACGGCGTCGCCGCCGCTACCGCAAAGTAGACCGTTAAGATTATTACCGTGGTTAGGAGGAAACTCCACCAGCTGGCCACGGTCCTGGATAGACTCATAGGACCTCCTGCGATTCTTTGAAATCTCAGACAAAAACCAGCTGATATTTGCGCGAGACTACGGCTGCATGCCGTCAGTTCCGAGATGGAGAGCTACTGAGCGCAGTGATCTCCACCCAGTAGCGCAATACGGCAGATCGGGCAACCAGGTTGCGCGAATGTCATGAATCGCACTGCGGCTCCCAGAAAATCTGAAACTGAACCGCATCTTTTCCTATCGCAACTCGCGAAGCTTCCGTCCGCTGCGATAATCGTGTCAAAATTCTCCTTGACGCCGCATCGCTTTTGAGTAAATTCCAACTGCTAACTGACCGATAGTCAGTAACTGACTATACGGTCCATTGTGTAATCCAGCAGGTAAGGTAGGATCCCGAGGCTCATGGGTATCGCTGATCGCAGAGAACGTGAAAAGCAACAGCGGATTGATGCCATCATGGAGGCGGCGCTGGAGGTCTTTGCTGAGAAAGGTCTGAAAAACGCTACTATGGATGATGTCGCTGAGAAGGCGGAAGTCAGCAAGGGCACGATCTATCTCTACTTTAAAAGCAAAGAGCATCTCTTTTTTGCCATCGATATGAAAGCCGGCGAGATTCTCAAAGAACGTTTTGCCGAGGCCGCCCGCTCCGTCAAGTCTGGCCTCGAGAAAGTGCGCGCAATCGGAAGAGCCTATTACCAATTCTCATTTGACTATCCAAACTATTTTAAGGCAATGTCTTACGTCGAAGCGATGGACGCGAAAACCTTTATGGAGATCGCCAACGAAATGCGGCCGGCCGGCTCCGACACATTTCGGGACTCCTCGCTGAAACTCCTCGCCGATGCCATCGAGCTGGGCCATAAGGATGGCTCGATTGCCAACGACCTACACCCCTGGCTCTATGCGATCCTGCTCTGGTCAACCAGCAACGGCGTGATCGGGATGATAAAGAACAAAGGTGACTTCCTGAAACTGCTCGATTTTCCGATGGATGAACTCTACCCCGCAAAGGAGCTGCTCGTAGAGCGTGGAATGGCCCCGGTTCAACCGCGTACCGGCAATTCAGCACCGGCAGAAAATCCCGAATCAAAGAAAAACTAACCTGACAGATATTTTTTTGAAACATAGCTGACTAACAGTCAGTAAATGAACGGCAGATATTGGAGGCTAACACAGATGACAAAGCTTGGAAAACTAACAGGGATACTAATAATCCTGTTTGGAATGCTCTACTCGCCAAACCTTGCGAGTGCAGAACCGACCGGCAAAACGGCGGAGTCGCGAAAAATCGGATCACTGAAAGGGACTGTTCTGGATATCGAAACCGGATCGCCGATCGTTGGCGCCTCGGTGCTTGTGGTGGGCACCGATCGCGGCGCGGCAACCGACAACAGCGGCATCTTCCGCATCGCTTCACTTCCGGTGGGCAGCTACTCGGTTCGAGTCAACAGCATCGGCTATGACCCTACTACCCGCACCGATGTGATCATCAGGGCGGGACGAACCACCAATATCGAAGCGAGGCTTCTCGTCAAACTGACCGAGGTTGAAGGAGTCACGGTTGACGCCGGATATTTCTCCGACTCCCCGACCGAACCCACCAGCTCCAACAGCTTCTCTTCAGAAGAGATCAGACGCGCACCCGGTTCGGCCGGGGATGTCAGTCGCATCATGTTCAGCTTGCCCAGCACGGCGAAAGTCAATGATCAGGTCAACAACCTGATCGTGCGTGGCGGCAGCCCGACCGAGAACTCCTTCTACCTCGACAATATCGAGATCCCGAACATCAACCACTACCCC
The DNA here is from genome assembly GCA_040235515.1 of Candidatus Zixiibacteriota bacterium. Classification (GTDB taxonomy): domain Bacteria; phylum Zixibacteria; class MSB-5A5; order CAIYYT01; family CAIYYT01; genus JBECKX01. The sequence continues at coordinate 33,508 of JBECKX010000134.1, read as the reverse complement.
CTCTTCGGCACCTCGGGTGGCCCAATCAGCCTGATCAACACCGACTTCATCAAGGACGTCACCTTCTCCGCCGGCGGCTTCTCCGCGGCGTATGGTGACCGGCTCTCTTCGGTGATGGCGCTCTCTTTCCGTGAAGGCAACCGTGACGAGTATGACCTGCAGGCAGACCTCAACTTTGCCGGCTTCGGTTTAATCGGAGAGGGTCCGATCAACGCCGGGCGCGGTTCATGGATGCTCTCCGCCCGTCGCAGCTACCTCGACCTGCTCGTGGATGCCATCGGCACGGGGGTCGTACCGCGCTATTCCGACTACCAGGGCAAGCTGGTGTATGACCTTTCAGCGCGGCATCAACTTTCACTGCTCGGGGTGCTGGGAATCGACTACATCAATTTCGAGCGCGAGGATGCCATCGAGGAGGGCAACGTCACCGATGGCTGGTCAGATGGCTACGAGTATGCCGTTGGCACCAACTGGCGTTACCTCTGGGGGAACAGCGGCTACTCCAACACTTCGCTGTCGTATCTTGCCACCAGGGCAAAGTCGAACCACTTCGAAAGTGCTACCGGCAATGAGCTGGTCAAGGCAAACAACCTCGACGGCGCCGCTCAGCTCCGTAACGTCAACTTCTATCGCCTCAGCGAGCACAACGCCATCGAATTCGGGACGGATCTCAAGTACGAACTCGACAGCTACGACTTCTACTTATCCGAATACACCAACTACTTCGGTGATACGATCCCATCTGTGACCGTTAAGGACGAGATCGAATCCCCCAGGGTAGGCGGGTTTGCCAGCTGGATTTTCAAACCCACTCAACGCCTGACCGCCACTCTTGGTGCCCGCTATGACTACTATGAGTACACCGAGAACTCGAGTCTCTCTCCACGCACCGCCATCAGTTATCAGCTATCGGAGCAAACGAAAGTCAATGCAGCCTTTGGCATCTACAGCCAGACTGTGCCGATTGTCCTCCTTTCACAGCAGGAGAGTAACCGTAACCTCAAAGACCCGATGGCGTATCATTACATCCTCGGAATCGATCATATGCTCAGCGATGACACTCGCTGGCGCCTTGAGGGCTACTACAAGTGGTATGAGAATTTCCCGATGGATGTCGATCAACCGGAAGTCTTCGTTATCGACGAGATGATCTACTCCGAGTACTTCCTGTTTCATCCGAACCTGCGGGATGACGGCAATGCGCGCTCGTATGGGGTCGAGACATCGATACAGAAGAAGCTGAAGGAGGGGGTCTATGGCCTGCTCAGCGGTGCCTGGTTCCGTTCGCAATACAAGGACCTCAACGGCACCTGGCGTAATCGCGCCTTCGACAATCGCCTGATCCTGAGTGCCGAGGGTGGCTATAAGCCGAACGACAAATGGGAATTCAGCCTGCGCTGGGTCTTTGCCGGAGGAGCGCCCTATACGCCACTCGACATCGAAGCTTCGCAGGAGATCAATCGCTCCGTCTACGACCGCTCACGCACGATGGAGGATCGCTTCCCCGACTACCATTCGCTCAACGTTCGCGCTGACCGCTGACCGACGCTTCAACTTCACCAACTCCAACATGATTGTCTACCTCTCGATCTGGAACGCCTACAATCGCGAGAACATCGCCGGCTACTACTGGAACCAGCACGAGAAAAAGCAGGACGAAGTCCTGCAGTGGAGCATGCTACCGATTTTCGGAATCGAATTCGAATTCTGATCTGGTCGCAAAGATTGGCAACCTGACCGTAAGTGCCCGGAGTGCGAAACTGAAGCCTTCGGGCACTCCCCCCTGGTGATTAACCTATCTAGTTCGGCAACCGCTGTAACATCTGCCGCGCAAATGCGTGATCCGGATTGTATCGCAACGTCTCGCTATACTCCACTCTGGCAGAGTCGAGTTTCCCCTCGAACTGGTAGATCTGCGCCAACCCGAAATGGGCATCGGCAAACTGCGGATCAATCGCAATCGCCTTCTGGAAACTCACCTTGGCCCTCGGAGCATTGTCCATCTGCGCATACACAACACCCAGATTGTTCCACAGCGGCGCGTACTCGGGCGCGGCGTTGATCCCCTTGCCCAGCACCTCCATCGCCTTGTCGAATTGCCGCATCTCGGAATAGGTCGCGGCCAGTTTGGAGAATGCCCGCGCGTTGCCCGGCACGTAGTCGAGCGCCTCCTCGAAGTACTTCGCTGCCGCCGGATAATCACGCGCTGAGAACTCCAGTGTACCCATATGCACGGCGTACTGCGAGAGATTCTCCCTGGAGTCGACATTCCCACCGAGGTTCAGGACGATCAGAAAGAGGCCGCATATCCCCAGCGGCAACACGGCTCTTCCCACCTCCCCGCGCTTGAAATACCTCACCAGGTAGACTAGCGCTACCGCCGCGAAAATAATCGCTACCGGTATCAGCGGCTGACGAAAACGGGCGTTGACAAAGAAAAGTGATACGACCAGTGTGTAAACTACCAGATACCCGATCGGCAGGAACACGACAACGCGATTACGAAAGGCAATGAAGATGCCCGCCAGCATCAGCGGAAACAGCAAACCGGACGGGAAATTTATCAGCTGTCGCCACATCAGTGCCCCCATCAACCACGAATATTCCCCCGCATAGTAGAGCGACTTGACGTTGAAAATCTCCTGTCCGTGCCAGAAGAGGTAGAGCTTTTTGCCGTAGAGACCGATGGCTCGCAGCGGATCATCCAGGATGTCATCCACTGCCCGTCCAGCCCAGTAGGCCGACACTTCGGAATCGCTCAATTGCCTGCCGGTCTGTTGACGCGCTGCGTCGATCGACTGGATATTGTCCTGGTAGTAGTAATTCGCCGAAGTACCAGCACCCAATTGCTGGATCGTGATGCCATCCGCCGTCTTTGAATTGCCCAGGTAGAAATTCGCTCCAAACTGCGAGGACACCGCCACCAGTTCATCCCCACCGACCACGTTGTACAGAGTAACCGGCAGAATCGGAATGAGCAACGCCACCACAAACACGATCGCCTTGTTCAATGCCGGTTTCAGCAGCCGACGACCATCCTTCAGGTAGAGCGCCAGCGGCAACAAAGGCGCAATCAAGAGGAAAGTAGGACGTGTTATCACCGTCAGCCCGAGCACCAGCCCGGCAATCAGTAGGCTCTTTCGCGACTGCTCCTCCAGCGCTCTGTGCATCAGGATCAATGAAGACAGGCTCAGGAAGACCGTGAGCGTGGTCATCAGCAGTTCAGCTTCGAAATAGAGCAGGGTCGGGTAAATCGACGCGATCGCTGCGGCAACGATCGCGACATTGCTGTCAAAGAGCTTTCGAGCATAAATAAAGGTGAGGTAGGCGATCCCCAGCCCCATCAGCATCTGCGGGATGATAACAGTCAGGTGCGATGATCCGAAGATGGCATAGAGCGCGCCGAGGAATATCCCATACAGCGGCGCCCGGAAGAACGGCCGTCCATCTCCCAACACTCCGGCGGCGATCCTCTGCCCCCACTCATGCATAACCTGCGCGTCGCTGATGTACGAGCCATAGAAGAGGCTGTCATGCAGATGCATCGCATAGATCACGCGCGCCACAACTGCGACTCCGAGGATGATTAGCAGCGCGCCCAGTTCGCGGTCGTTGCCTATTGCAAACCAACCGTGATCACTTCTCGAGCGAGCCTTACCACTACCTGCTTGCCTCTCGTTCTTCTTCTGCCTGGCCATTGCGGCAATTAACTTCACGCCCTCTGTTTATTCAAGGGAAAAGGGGCGTGGAATTCGCGCCTCACCCGCCGCAGGCGAGGCAGACTGACGACACGGCGGTTTCGGTGCCTGAATTCTTGGTAACTGGAGTGCCTGAAAGCTTGGGGTGGAAGTAACCTGACAGAAAGCGGCGTCAGCTAACGACGGAGGACAAGTCACCTTTGTAGATAGCTATAGTCCAGTACCTACTTCGGCAGCCTGCGCGCTTCGGTCGGGGGTGTTCCGGACCGGTTGGCGCCACACAAAAATGCGTTCTATCCCGCTTGACAAAACGCCTAATCTGTATATACTATCCGTCCGACATTTTGAAGAAGTACTACTCCTCGGTAGCTCAGTTGGTAGAGCAGCTGACTGTTAATCAGCGGGTCACTGGTTCGAGTCCAGTCCGGGGAGCTTTTTTATTGCCCCGTTACCCAGCAAATCACCATAGCTGAACCGCAAAGCACCGCCCGCAAAAGTATGTCGGTTGCGGGGCTTCGCTACGCATGCTGTTATAGAGCACTATCTGCAGATGGGGGACAAAGACATCTTGGACGCGAACGAGAGGCATAGCCCGGCGGCGGGCATCAGAATCTAAGCCTCAGATATCGTCACTCGCTCGAATCTCATCCTTCTTAGCTTCTGTGTACGCAGGGGAGTGGTACAGCAGTACAACAATGTAGTTGTCAATTCGCGCGATAACCGCATTGCGTTTCTGCCTTGTCATTACCAAGATTATCTTATCATCCGTAGTTTGATCTACCCACTCAGTTCTTAGCTTGGTGCCACTGACAACGTCCTGACCCTGTAGTTCGGCCGGGACTGAGGATACCGGCTCCCCGTACTTAGCATACAGGGCCTGTAACAACTCATTATAGAACGCCCAACTCTTGTCCCTTCCTTTGTTTGCTGATTCAAAGATATTGGTGGTTCTTTCCTTATTCTCCCATGCAAAGGCGTATTGAACAGCACAGAGACCACCGGTTGAGTCGAACACAACTTGCGCCTCTTTAGCCTTTTCATCAAACAACTTCACGTCCTTGAGTTCCGCTGACCTGAAACTTAGTGGCAGGTTGTCGTTAGTCTCCGGGTCTTTAACGTCGAATCGCTTGTCTTTGGGTAGGTTTTTCAGTGCAGATTTGACTTCTGCATGAGTCTGCCCCCATTGCAGGCCCTTGGGCGGGTCAATGGCACTTGCGCTGCAAGTTATGGCCATGAGAATCGCAACTGCAACTGTGCACGGTCTCAGTTTCGCCTTCATAACTCTTCCTTTTTGGTGTTTCCGGCCTCATCTTCTCCTGGTCTGGCCTGCACCGATTGTATCGGCAAATCGATCACACCTGTTAGCTGCGCACAAGACGGACTTGCGCTCGGCCCTGAGCTTTGCTTACTTTCATCAATGACAGAGACTGATGTCAACTCATCCGCTGAGGTTCTCCTTAAAGGACACCCAGTATTTGCACGCCTCGATGAGCTGATCGAGTTTTACAAATATCTCAACTACACGGTAAACAACTTCTTGGCACAGGGCGTAAGTGGAGTATTCGACCTCAATGCGTACGTCTTCAAGTCAATGCGTTGCACTCTTCAGTCGATTTCTGAGATACTGAAGCGCGGCAGAATCAATGATGCCTATGCGCTGTTGCGAAAGTATAATGACGTAATCATCATCAACATTTACTCGGCCCTCTACCTGAAGGAGAATATGTCATCAGACAATCTCATAGTGAGCAAGATTGAGAATTGGCGCACTGGTGATGATAAGCTGCCAGAAATTAAAAACATGATGAAGTACATTTTGAATTCTGAAAAGCTTGCAGGAGTCAATGCCCTGATACAGAGGGATGACAGATACACGAAACTAAGGACACGTTGCAACAATCATCTTCACTTCAACTTCTTTCGGTACGCGTTGCTGAATGAGTCTGGCATCGATAAACGAATCATAAAGAAGTACTTGGACGCATTTCTGACTGACCTTGAGAACCTCTTCGTACTTCATTTCGCGTACACATTCAGCATAAATGAGCATTACATGATGTCTGATGACTATGTTGATGCACTTGAATGCGGACAAACTCCACTCGAAGGCTCACAGTATTGGGTAGCAGGTTTTGTGCAGGATATTTTCAATAGTCTGATAAAGAAGAGGAGACCTGACATTGCTAATTGTCTCAAGTCAGGTACAGTCATGAACCTCAAGTAACACGTGATGCAATATAGGAGAAGGGGTCTAATGCGAAGAGCATTGATCTTGCTACTACTGTGGGTATGTGCCGCTAGTGCAAGTGCACAGGATAATGAGATACCAAGGGAAGCGCGAGCATTTGTCGGCCTTGACACCATTTATGTATTCGTTGAACCCATTGACAGCAATGTTTCAAACAATGTAGGCTTCTCACAAGAGAACATCACAACTGATGTAGAGCTGAGGCTTCGGGGATACAACATTTCGGTTACAAACAAGCTTGTATCGAACCCATGTCGCGGTATACTCTATGTTCATCCCCAGCTGATTCGGAGAGGCGAATCGTCGGAATGGGTATTTCATGTGGGAGTTCAGCTTTTGAGGCTTGCTATCGTTGGATGCGACACAAACTCAACCTTTTGCTTGGCGACAGTATGGGAGGACGCGTACACTGGATTGGCCAACAAGTCAGAGATTGAAGACCAGATTCGCAGGAAAATCATTCCTGATATGATCGACTCTTTCTGCAATCTGTATTTGAGATACAAGGATATGGCTACAGGCGGACTGCCGCAGGTTGAAGGATTGCTGAACTGGTAGTAGTTCCCGCACTCAACTGATCTTAATGAAGCATTAGAAGTGCGACATACAAGCGAAAACTGGCCATAGATAGTGTCGGGAGCAGAATCACCCTGTGATTCGAGAGTTCCCCCCCCTCTCAAAATGATGGTTTGGTTCGGTGCTACCAATCAGGTCGTGGACAGAGCGCGGCAGCAGCTTTTTCTTGCTGACCCGGACGCCATCACCGCGTACATTCCGCTGCATGACTGAATCGAAACGCCGCCGTTCCCTCCTCGCCGATTTTGGCCTCCTGTACGCCGCCGCAATCTGGGGCTCAACCTTCTTTATTGTCAAAGCCGCCCTTGCCGACATCGATCCCGTAGTCCTGGTGGCCTACCGTTTCGCGCTGGCGACAATACTCCTGGGTGGTTACCTCGTTGTCATCCGCAAACCACTCTGGAAACACCTGCGGGAGGGCATCATCCTCGGCATCATGCTCTGGCTCATCTACGCCCCGCAAACGATCGGCCTGCGTTTCACGACCGCCACCAACTCCGGATTCATTACCGGCCTCTTCGTTGTCTTCGTCCCGATTCTGGCGCTGCTCTTCTTCCGGAAGCGGATCAGGCCGCTCGAGTTGACGGCGGTTGCCCTCTCCGTTGCGGGACTCTGGCTGTTGACCGGCGGAATCGAAGCGATGAACCTTGGCGATGCCGTCACACTGGTCACCGCGGTCGCTTATGCCCTCCATGTCCTCTACGCGGACCGTTATGCCAAAGCCGGGCATGACCCGATTGCGCTCTGTTTCCAGCAGTTCCTGGTAGTCTCCATCCTCAGCTTCATCGGCGCGCTCAGCTTTCGCCTGCCATTCACGATCGGCTCGCTCAGCACGGCTGGAATCATCCTTTTCCTCACGCTCTTCCCGACCATCTCAGCATTTGTCATCCAGTTGATCGCGCAAAAACACACCGCCGCGATTCGCGTCAGCCTGATCTTCGCCCTCGAACCGGTTTTCGCGGCAATCTTTGCCTGGACTCTCGGCGGCGAGGCTTTCGTCGCTCAGCGCGCCCTTGGCGGCTTGTTGATATTCTGTGCCATGATCACCGCCGAGCTGGCACCACGGATCTCAAAGAGTGAAGCTTCTTAGAGTCCCCTCAGCGTTGTGTTTGCCGGATACTCGATCTTGTAAGAAAACTCGACCGTTCGAGTCTCTCCCGCGGAAACCTCAAGCTCCCAGACTGCCATCCCATTAAGATTCTTATCCGCAGGCTCGGGAACTAGTTTCTCAAACTCTATCTTGATCTCCTTGTTCTGGCTCACAGGAACTGCTTCCTCCAGTCTGACCGTACGCGACATTGCCCCGTTGTTCGTGACCCTCAGGCTGATACGTTGCTTCGCTTTCCACGTGTCCCCCTTCTTTTCATGCTCCACAAATGTGATCTCGCGTTTCAACTGGATGCTCTCATCTGCACCGAACGGAACCTCAAACTCCTGGTTGGGAAAAACAATATCCGATAAACCTGCCACGCCGAGATAATCCGCATCTCCGAACAGATGCACAGTTCCCGGCAACAGTGGAACATCCTCGTCGTTGGTTAACTCTACGAACCGGAAGACAGCTTCCTGATTTGATGGTCGAGCCACCAGCTTGAGATCACATGGCATTCGAAAGGTCGCTATTGGCGCACGTACCGACTCGCTGCCAGCCAGGACCGTCTGCGGGTACTTGATTTCGAATGAGGTTGCAAACTGTGAACTGCTCGAGAATATGCTCGTAGCGATTCCGTCAGCATCGTACTTGATGCTGTTTCCGCGTCCGCCTCGAATATGGATTTCTCCCATTCGTGACAGTTCATCAGTTAAGACTGGCATGTTCTCAATCCCTGCAGTCACGATCTGACGTATGCTATTTGATCTCCCCTCTGCAAGCAAATCACGTTCCGCAGCAGCCACCACATAGCGGGGCGCGAAATCGCCGGGTGAGCTAGCGAACCGTGGTCTCGAGGTCGAGAGCGTTAGCTCGACGTTCCTCCAATCCTCGCCTGTCCGTTGCGACACCTCCCCGTAGTAGCGAAGCTCCAGGGTGTCGTAGCTGAGTAGTCGAAAGTCGTAGATTGGCCTCCAGGCCGCGCCGCCAATCATATACTCCAGATACAGCGTCACGTTGCCGGCCCGCGGTGATTCAATATCTACCGTCACAACTTTCGAAGTTTTTCCTTCCAGAGAATTCAGTTCCGACTTCCGACTCTCCAGGGAACTGAGCTTGGCTTCGAACGCGGCCGCCGTGTTTTTCAGAACACGGAGTGAATCAGAGAGTTGGGTAAGCGATGCTCCAAGAAATGAGTAGGCCGACTTCCAGCTGGCAACATCGAAACTCCCCTCGCGCGTCCGCCGTTCCATTTCCGAGTTTCCGCTACTTGAAGCCATTAGCAGTAGTTGTCTCTGCTGCTCCAGGACTCCGATCAAATCGTTAATGCGGTCGTAGTGATAGTACTTGATAGAGTCGATCTGGGTTTCGAGCGCGGCTACACGATCATTTACGCTTACCGATTCAGTCCTCGTTCTTTCTACCAGGCGAACAACCGTTGCTTCGCCATTCACCAATCCTGCTCTGGCGCTTCCAGCAGTCATCCCCATTGGCAGGCCGCTCATTAGCACCGGCACGATTCCACTGCCCAGCCTGCAATCGATTTCGCGCCTGATCTTTGCCTGATCGCCGAAGATCGTGACAGATTTGATCGCTGGTTCAACAAAGAGCGTGTCCGCTCCCAATGCCTTTGCCGATGCAACCACCACCGCCAAAGCAGCCAGAATATGCATTAGCCTTTTCATCGTACTTCCCTCCGTTTCGTTTGTCTGTTGTGAATCGAATGGTACTAACGTGCAAGCCGGCGGTGAACGTGAGGGAGATATTCGTTGTGCGGGGCATCTATCAGACGCCTTGCCCGTACCATTTGTGCAATGACTACAAATGCACGAGTCAGATATTCCCCCTTATTCAAAAAGAAGCTCCCTCGTTTGAGGGAGCTTCCTGCTCAGACTATACTCAGAATTCGGAAAAGTCGGCTTACTCTTCGTCCTTCTTCTTCTCGGTGATAACTTCAGGTTCTGACGGTTCCTCACCCTCAGCCGCCTCAGCGCCTTCAGCCTCGGCACCCTCAGCACCCTCTTCAGCCGTAGCGGCAACCTTGACAACGGTCGGCGGCGCAACCACAACGATCGTGCGCTCCGGTTCGGTCAGAATCTCCACCTTCTCAGCTGTGATATCGGAAACGTGAAGCGAGTCGCCGATGTTCAGCGCCTCTACGCTGATCGAGATGTGGGACGGAATATCGGCGGGCAAACAGCTTACCAGTATATCGCGACGCAATACTTCCATCACGCCACCTTCCTTCACACCGGCGGCCTTGCCCTCGAAGTGTAACGGTACCTGCACCTGGATCGGCTTGCTCATATCGATTCGCTGGAAATCGAGATGCAGCATCCGCTCAGTCACCGGATGGACCTGAATATCCTTGAGCAGCACCTTTTCTTTGGCGCTACCGACCTTCAGATCGAGCAGGATATTCTCGCTTCCGGCAGAGTGGATCATCTTGATCAATTCACGACTCCCCACCGTAACCATCTCCGGGGCTTTCTTCAACCCGTAGACGATGCCCGGAACCTGGTCTTTCGCGCGCATTTTGCGCGTTTCACTTTTGCCAGTGCCGGTTCTCTTCGCCGCATCTAACACTAGCTCTTTCATGGCTACTCCTTATCTAAACTCAATCAAATAATTTCGAGACAGATTCCTCATGCCAGATTCGACGGATCGCCTCTCCGAAAATATCAGCAGTCGATACCTCGTGGAACTTGGCCGGCAATTGGCTCATATCACGCTTTATCGTATCCGTTATCACTACCTCTGTAATGGGCGAATTCTCGATTCGTTCCAGCGCCTTCCCTGACAGGACACCGTGCGTAATGCAAACGTAGATCTCCTTGGCGCCATGCTTCTTCAGCGCTTCGGCACCCTGAACAACCGTTCCGGCGGTGTCAACGATATCATCGCGGATCAACACATTCTTGTCCTGCACATCTCCGATGATATTCAGCACCTCCGACTTATTCGCCTCAATGCGCCGTTTGTCGATAATCGCCAGCGGAATATTCAACTCCTTGGCGAACGCGCGCGCAATCTTGATCGAACCAACATCCGCCGACACCGACACCAGGTTCGGTATCTGCTTTCCCCGAATATAATCGAGGAAAATCTTGCTCCCATACAGGTGGTCGTGCGGAATATCGAAAAACCCCTGCAACTGGGAAGCATGCAGATCCATCGTGATGATCCGATCGGCTCCCGCCTGCGTGATCAGGTTCGCCACCAGCTTGGCGGTAATCGAAACGCGCGGCTGATCTTTACGATCCTGGCGGGCGTAGCCGTAATACGGAATCACGGCGGTAATACGTTTGGCTGAAGCTCTGCGGGCCGCATCGATCATAATCAACAGCTCGACCAGGTTCTCCGCCGGCGGGTTCGTCGGCTGGATAATGAAGAGGTCTGAGCCGCGAATGTTCTGGTTGATCTGAACGCGGACTTCTCCGTCGGAAAAGCGGCTTACGTCACACTGTGTTAGTCCTACGCCGCAATACTGCGCAATCCGTTGCGCCAGCGGCAGATGAGCCGTTCCCGATATGATCTTCAGCGCATTTTGCATCCATTCCCTCCCAAAAAAGAGAACCGATAGTATAAAGCGTTTCGCGCAGAAATCAAGGGGGAAAATGGGAGTTCTCTATCTATCGCAATCGAATCTGTTCAGCCGGAATAATGCTTTACGGGAATGGATCCTACCGCGCCTGCTCCAGCGAATCGAGCAGCTCCTGGGCACCCTCTACCGCGTTCTTCTCGCTCGGATAGCCAAGTGCCTTCTCCAATTCCACGCGAGCCCGCTCTATCTCCTGCTGCTTCAGGTAGTTCTTACCCAGATTCAGGTGCGCAAACGCCACCGGCCACTGGTAGGCGGCACCTTCCTCATACAGCCGGATAACTTCTGCGAAATAATGCGTCGACAGCTCCAGATCATCATGCTCCTGGTAAGCCCGGGCCAGCTGGTAGTTTCCTTCAAGGCTTTCGGGGCGATAAAGCAGAAAATCGGAGAGCGATTTGATCGCGTCCTCATACTTCTTGTCAACCCGCTGCTTGGTTCCATACGCCAGCAGGTAAATATGGTCGAACTCCGGCGTGTGCCGAAATACCTCGTAGTTCGGGTCAAACTCAACCGAATCAACCGTATGCTCGTAGTGAAACTCGAATGGGGTCTCCCTTCCCCTGACCTCAACCGACTCAATGCGCCGAAATTCAGGTCCTGACACCAATACCGCAGCTGTCACGCTGTAGGGCTGGTTCTCCTGGATGATCCGCCCGCGTACCGAAGACCCGAACTCGTTTTTCCTGAGACCATACTCCAGTTTGAACGATGGTGCTCCGGTACGATGGAACCATTGATCGAAAAACAGACCCAGCTTCTTCCCGCTCTGCAGCTCGAATGCCTCCTGCAGATCGTCGAGGCTCACCGATTTGTCGGCATATTCACTCACGATGTTCCGCAAAGCGTCGCGGAAGTTGTCTGCTCCAATCTGGCGGCGAAGCATCTCATAGACGAAGTGGCCTTTGACATCCGCCAGTTCGTGCAAAACCGACGCCTGCGCCAGTTGAACTTCACCGATCGGCAAATCCTGCATCACCGGCTCCGGTCCCGTGAAACGTTTGAAGTATTGTTCCGCCGATTGCGAATAATCGGGATTGCCGTAACGCAGGAAACGGCGCATCTCGGCCTCACCCTCGAAATGTTCGACGCAAAGCACCGCCGACAACTGCGCCAGCCCCTCACTGATCACGGCACCACTCCTGCTCCCCACCAGGTTGCCCCACCAGCTATGCGAAAGCTCATGCGAGATCAGCGGCAGGTTTACACGCTCTTCGGGCAATACTCCGGTTGGATAGAGGTTCATCCCCTGTTCGCTCGAACCTCCCAGCGACCCGGTCACCGTCGAGGGAATCTCAACCAGGTAGTAACTGTCGTATGGGTACCCGCCGTAATACTCCGCGAGGAACTTCAGAATCTCGCTGCAACGTTCGATGTAAAGGTCAACCTTCTCCTGCCCACCCTCGAGGAAGTAGACGCCCACAGTCACGCCGTTGATCTTCCGCGACTCATGCAGATACTGCGCGGCGGCGAAGGTGAAGTCCTGGCGATTCTCCACCGCAAACTGATAGATTGTTTTCCCCTCCATCTGTCGCTTTGTCATCTCTTTCCCGGTACAGGCCAGTTCAAGGTTGTCCGGAATCACCATCTCGATCTGACCGCGCGACTTGCTCGAGCCGCTGATGTTGCGCGGATACCAATGCGTCACCCAACTGGCGAATGATCCCTCCGGCGCGATGCTGACTTGCGAGTAACCGTAGATCTCGCTCTCGTTAAAGAGTGAGCCGGCGAATTCAACGGCGATCTCAATCGAATCAGCCGCCTTCAACCCACCAGCCACCGGTAGCTCCAGTATCGCGCCCTTGCGTTGGAAATCTGAAATCGAGCTTCCGTTTACAGCGACAGCAGAGACCGCAAGTCCCCGGTTGAGTGCGAGTACAATCGAAGTCGGACCTGTCTCAACCACACTCAATCGCAGCGTTCCCTTCCCCGCCATCGTCCCGGTTTCGGGATGAAGCTCAACCCGCAAGTCGGTATACTCCGTCTGCATGAACCTCGCTTGTTCTTCGCCGATAAGCGCCATTCCCTCACCACGATCAACGAGCTTGAGCCACGACCACTCCGAACTGTATTGCGAAACTCCGTTGAGCGAATAATCGAGGCGTAACCGCATCGGTACCCTGATTGAGTCACCCCCAGCCGTACTCCGGCAGAACGCCTCCCCGAAATCAACCCCAAGCGCAACATCCTGAAGCGAGAAGTAGTCACTGTATCTCTGGCGCGCATCCGCCACGTTTTCCGAATCGGTGCTGCCATACAGCGCCAGCAGTGAGTCAATATTCTTCGTTTCGCACGCTGTCTTGAATTGTTTTAAGAATTCGGTGACGGCGCTCTGCCTGTCAGTTGAGCATTTGATGTAGTCGTTCATCGCGGTTGCATTGTGTGAGATTATCATTGTCGAAGTCAGTAGCAGCGAAATTGCCAGTGCACGCATTAAGGGTCCTTCCGATTTTCCTTGCAGGTCTGCTCGATACCGTTAGGCGATTCTACGCAACCGGCACGCTCACTGTTGCATTATAACTATGCCGAAAGCTTCCGCGCGAACCACTCCAGCCCCTGCAACAATCGCTGACGCTTCTCCTGGTTGCTGACCCACTCGACCCGTGACATCTCGATTTGAACCCACGGCACTTCTTTTGAATGTTCACGAATGATGTAACCACCTTTGAACGGGAAATTATGCCTGACCTCTTCCTCAAACGATTTCGACAGGCACTCCAGCAGCAGGTTCATCCACTCGGCGGGCAGGGTCCCGTCGCCGTCGCTGACGCATATATGCGGTCGCTCCTCCCCCGCCAGCGGCCCAATCGGTGGCCCGATCGTCGCCATCGTATGGCAGTCGATACCGAGCACAACCTCCGCTGCCAGCTCACTGAGTCGTCGATGATAAGGAAAGTAATATTCCCGCAGGAGCGCCTCGCGTTCCGAATCGGTCAACAGACGCGAATACACCGGCACCTGCCAGCAGGTCTCGGTCTTGATCACACCATCTGGCCGAAAATCATCCGACGCCCGATTCTGGTCAACTATCGCGCGTGCAACCTCGGTCGATACAAATGCGCGCACACTTGACTCGATCGCATAAATCTCTGCCGCCCCTTCATCACCATCCTTGATGATATCAGCCTCGCTCAATCTGCACAGGTCCTTTACCACAGCCGGTACCTCCAACCCCGCATGCGGCAGCGAGATAAGAAACGGCAGGTTCATCACGACGGCCCTATCGCGGCGCCGTCCCTGCGCGGATCTGCAACTCCGGTGAAGTCCTTTCCCTCCCTGATCACGAGCGAAACGCAGCCGAGGTAAAACGAATATGGATCACGCCGGTCAATCTCATAACCCGCGTCCGCGAATGCCTCGATGATCGAATCGGAGATCCTGTCAGCCTCCAGCGATACCTTCGACTCGCTACCGCAATGGAATCGTGGAGCATCGACCGCATCGAGCGGCGTTCCCTGCCTGATTCGCAGCAATACCTGAAAGATCGATGATGTAATCCGCTGGCTGCCCGGCGACCCGATCACCAGCCACGGCTGTTTATCCTTGAAGATAATCGTCGGCGCCACGCTGGCCCACGGTATCGCGCGCGGACGCAGATAGTACGGGTGTTCGATATCCTTGAATTCGAACGCCATCATGTAGTTGTTGTAAAGAAATCCGAGTTGCTCCGAAGCGCAGCAGGAGCCGTAGACCCGCTCGATCGATTGCGTCAACCCCACCACGTTGCCTTCGGCATCCATTACCGACAGATGAGTCGTCTCGCCACCGCCGCGAATCTCGTTGGCGACCTGCGCAGCATAGTGCCGGCTCGCCATCAACTTGTCAGGCACCTGCGGATAAATCTCCGGATCGTAAGGCCGGTCACGCCGGTCTCGGTAGGCTCGTTGCATGATCTTCGCCAGCAATACAGCGCCTTCGGGACTATTGGGGTTTCTCTGCGCCGTCTTGAATTCCGCGGCGACGTTGAGCATCTCCATCAAAACCAACCCCGCCCCCGGAGGTGGCATCGTTCTTATCTGCCAGCTCTTGAATCTCCCCCTGATCGGCTTTCGTTCCACCGGATCACGCACCTGCGCGAGATCATCGAGCCTGATCAACCCGCCGTGACGTTCCATATCACGGCTGATCAGGTGCGCGATTTCGCCGGTGTAAAAGTCGTCGACGCCATCATCGACAAGCCTGCGCAGCGTCCTCGCAAGTACCGGCTGCCTGAACGTCTCCCCCACTCGATAAGTTTTTCGTCCATCCTTGAGAAAGAACTCTCCCGCGGTGTGCGACCTGAGCGCCTGCCGCTCTCTGCGAGTCAGAGCTCGCTGCAACTCGCTGACCGGATAACCATCCTCCGCCAGCTTGATGGCAGGACGCATCACCTCAGCCAGCGTAAGATTACCGTAACGCTCAAGCGCGTACGCCAGCGTGCGTGGAGTGGTGGGAACAGTCGCTGCCTTGTAACCGCGGCGACGATCGTTCGCATGCACCGAACCGGGGATGGCACGATGCGGCGCAAACGATGATCCATCCAGCACGAATGTCCGCTCCTCTTCCGCGAGGTGGATGATCATCATCGTCTGCCCACCCAGTCCCGATGCAGCCGGCTCACAGACACTCAGCGCGAACGCCGTTGCGACCGCCGCATCAACTGCATTTCCGCCCCGTTCGAGCATCTCCGCTCCAGCTCGCGATGCCAGCGCGTGTTGACTGCTAACCATCCCGCGCGGCGAACTGCTCGAACGCTGCGGCAAATAGCGGCCATAGCCGCTCAGTTCCCGTGACTCTGTGTCAACGGACCTCGAGCTCTTCGCCTTTATCTCGTGTCGTGTCATGGTCTATTTCTGCTTTACCGGGATATTCGCCTGAGTTTGCAGGAATCGTGCCAGCAACAGCGTGCGCTGCATCAGACTGATGCGCGACAGCGACTCTTCCGGCGTGAATGCGTGATGCGCAACCGGACCGATCCCGCACATTACCGCAGGCCCGGCTGGGGCAAGGCCCGCCGCCGACGGATAGAGCGATGACTCCACCTGTAGCGGCATCTCCAACTCCTCGGCCAGCTTCAAATACGCTCTGCTGATCCGCTCGTTGCGTTGCCGCTTCTTCATCGGATGCCGGTCCGAAATCAGTTTCAGCTCCCAGCGATACTCCTTCTTGCCGAAGATTTTTCTGATGGCCGCCTCGACCTCCTCCGCCTTGCTTACATCTCCGTAGTTCAGCAGCAGCGTGCAACTGAATTTGTGCGGGAGATGGCGAGGATAAGATTCGCTGTGGATATCGCGCGCCGCCACCGCGATCCGTTTGCTGCGCGAAGTCAGGGCAAAGGCGCGCTGCAGGCGTTCCATGCTCCATTGCAGCACATCGGCGCGCTTCTGTACCGAGCCGACCCGGCCCGCGCTCCCCTCCACCACCAGTTCGTAACTGCGCCAACCACGACGTTGATTGATGATATGTGCCTCAGGGTTACCCGGACGCAACACCAGCACCTGCCGCGCACGCGACATCGCCGCCCGTAACAGCTCAGCCGAGTAGCGGCAATCCTGACCCTCGTCGGAGTAGAGCATCAATCCCAGCGGCACCTTGTTAAGCTGTCGCACGGCACGCAACGCCCTCAGCGCAAACTCCGTCATCGCCAGCGGGCCGGCGGTCAAACCAACCCCCTCGCCATAGAATGACTCCGGATCACGGCGGAACATGTGATGCGGCACCGTGCGCTCGTACGGAACATCAAGGTTGCCTACCAGCAGTGTGCCACCGCTTGCTCCTGCCGCGGTCTCGAACGCCCACGCACAGCGATCATCACTCAAGTCCGGTATGGGCTTGAGTTTCAACTCATCCTGGAAAATCTCTCGGGCGCGAAGGACCGCCTCCCGTAGTCCGGTCGGATCTCCCGTGCGGCGATGCATCCGCGTCCACTCCTCCACCCGCTTCTCAAGCTTGTCGCGCCTTTCGATCAGGTAGGAAAATACTCGTCCCTCCGGCTCGGTTTCCGCCGCGCCGATCTGCGGGGGTGCGGGCGTCCCGAAATACCTCGCTGCGGCCACATCTACCAGTCGATTCACCAATGCGGCATAATCCAACCCGGCAGCCTGTGCCGCTGCCGTATATGACCCATGCTCACCGAGCGAGGGGAGGCTGTTCACCTCCAGGATGTAAAGCCGATTCTGCCGGTCAATGCGCATATCAACTCGGCAACAGTCGTAACAGCCCAAGGCCTTGAACGCCTTCTTCGCCAGGTCAACCGCCTGCTCGGCCAGCTTCGCCGGGAGCCGCGCTGGACACTCAATTTCGATCTCCCGACCCGATCTGCGGGTCTTGTCCTCGTACGTGTAGATCTTCGGCCCCCCCTTGCCGAACAACAACTCGGCCGGCGGCAACGCCTCCGGCGGGTCATTTCCGAGAATCCCCACGTTGACCTCGCGCCCCTGAATAAACTGCTCTACCAACACCGGCTGTTCATATTTCTGGAAAATCACATCAGCCCCTTCGCGCAGTTCCCTCTCGTTTTTGACGACGCGCAGCCCGAAGGATACCGCCTCATTCTTCGGCTTCACAATCAGCGGGAACTTCAAGTCTGGCAGCTCAAACCCGGGAGCATCAAGCACTGCGAAGTCTGGCGTCGGCAAACCCTGCTGCCTGAAAATCATCTTCGCCACTACCTTGTCCAGCGCCAGCGAGTGAGCCAGCGGACCCGAACCGATATATGGTATCCCCACCATCTCCAGAATCGACGGAACATGCGTATAGCGCGCCTGTCCCTGAATGCCGTATGACACGTTGAATACCAGGCCCGGCCGCTCGCCCTTCACGACGCGGGGCATGAAATGCTCAAGCTGCTCAACGACATCCTTGCCCGCCTCGATCACCTCCACCTGGTGTTTTCCCGCTTTGAGCGAGTCCGCGATTCGTTTGATCGTCTTGAGTCCGATCTTCTCCTTGTTCGGAGTACCGAAGAGGTTAATGACATTCGTACTGCGGCTGTAGACCAGTGCTATCTTCATGAGATGCTATCTTCCTTCAGACGTTGGGTTGCAGGTGGAGGGAGATCACTTAAAGATGATGCCGACTCGAAACGGCACGTGCTGGGTGGCCTCATCACTGGTGAAGCCGATAAAGTAGCGAGCCTCCAGGTAAAAACTGGTCCTGGCCCCTATGCGCACGTCTACGCCCGCTCCGATATTGGCGCCGACGCTGTTTTCTGAATAGCTGACGATGTTGATCGAAGTGTCGCGCGTAGCAAAATAACCATCGGCCAACTGGAAGCGGTAGAGCCCGACGCCACCGATCAGGTACGGCGCCTCGCCCGAGCGTGCCCGCGTCATCATCCGCTTAAGGTTGGCACCTACCACGATGATCGAGGTAGTGCCACCATCCACTGAAAGCCCCGGTTCGTAGTAACCCGCCCACTTTGTATATTGCTCTTCTTCGATTCCGAAATTGTTGTAGTCGAAAGATATCTGCCAGTACCAGGGACCGTCGATTCTCCGCTCTAGCCCCAGCCCTAAGTTGAAACCGATCTGCCAGTTGTCGTTGAAAGCACCCGGCGCCAGCGGATACGAGACGCCGGCATTGAACAGATAGCGAAAATCATTCGCCGACGCAGGTGTGACCGCAAACATCAGCAGTGCAAATGTCAGCAGCGCAAATGCCGGCGAACCAACTCGAAGGTGTTTTCTCATATCGATGAGAATACGAAATTAGCTGTCAATTATCCAATGAAAGCTTGCAGGGAACGCCGCCGAATCCAACTACTCTTTCGAGTCACCACCCGATTTACGATGAGCATCCTTCGCCTGAAACCCGATCCTCGGGAATGGGTTTACGACCGCGCTGGCGATATTGGTCAGGTGGGCGTTGATCCGCTTGAGGTAGCGCGCATACAGCGCAACCGATACCGCATCCCCCGCAGTGATCGAACTGTCGCGCACAGTGATCATCTCGTTGACAATCCAGTCGGAAGCCTTGCCGACCTTCTGCTCCACCGACATCACCTGGTGCGCAAGCTCTTTGTCGTGTGACTTGAGCACCGCAATCGTCTTCTCGAAGTTGTCACTGACGAATCGCTCGACCTCGAGCAGGTTCTCCTCATACTTGCCCCCCTGGAGCTTGGACGAGTGCAACCCGGCCAGGTCGGAGATATTCTTGGTGTAGTCGCCGATGCGTTCCACATCAACCACTATCGAAACCAGGACCAGCCCGGCCACCAGGTGCTGAGTGCCGGAGACGCTCAGATGTGTCAGGACCATCCGCCTGACTTCGCGTTCGTACTTGTTTACCTGGACGTCTGTCTTCCTGACATCAATATCGGGGAGCGCCGCATCGGTTTCGCGCAAACTCGTGCGCGACGCTCGATACATCTTATCGTCGAACTCAAGCATCTTGAGCGTGGTGTTGAAAGCCTCGTCAAGCAGGCTCTCCGATAGAAACAATTGCTTCAGTTTGCTGAACATCGCCGGACCTTTCGCTTTACCTTCCTCAGGTGCCCAACCAAATGATCATTGCCGGAATCAATACGAATACGATCAGAAGATAGGCTGCCGGAATCAACTTCGATTTCATCGTTAGTGCACTCAGTCGTTCCGCTAGTGTTATCGGTATTTGTTTTAACGGCCAAAATATAATTATTCCGTAGCAGTTAAATATCAGGTGCGCAAATGCTATCGCGACCGCTTCCACCGAGCCTGTCGCGAATGATGCCAGGAACGCCGTGATTGTCGTGCCGATGTTGGCGCCCAGGGTGTAGGGAAAAATCTGCTGCAGTGTCAGCACGCCCGCGCCCAGCAGCGGCACAACGATGGAAGTCGTAATCGATGACGATTGCACCAGCACCGTGACGAAAATCCCAAGAACAAATCCCAGGGCCGGTGTTCTGAATACGTAGCGCTGGAAAAACTGTTCGATGCGGGAAAGCACCAGCGACTTCATCGTCTTGACCAGGTAACGCAGCGACAGCATCATCAATACTACCGCCACTGCAACGGTCAGGTATCCGTTGTCGCCTACGCCCTGCGAAATCATTTCTGCGACCGGCTTAGTGACAACCTTCAGCGGCGAACTGAATTTCAATCCGCCAAAGCCCTCAAAGAACGCCTCCACCAGGTGCGAGGAGCGCCCGACTATGTCAAACTCGATCTGCAGCGGCAGCAGGACTATCACGGAACAAAGGTTGAAAAAATCATGGACGGTCGAACCGGCAAATGCCCGCCTGAACTCATCTCCGCGAGAGATGTGCGCCAGCGATACCAGCGTGTTGGTGACCGAAGTGCCGATATTGGCACCCATCACCATTGGTACCGCCGCACCGAAGGAAAGCGTCCCTGCCCCCACCATTCCTACGATCAGCGATGTTGTCGTGGAGGAGGATTGTACCAGCACCGTGCCGAGCAATCCGATCGCGAGTCCGACAAGTGGGTTTGCCGTGGCGGTAAAGAGCGCCTCGGTCAGCCCCTTGCCAAACAGCTTGAACCCGACGCCGAGCAATGTGATCGAGAGAATGAAGCAATAGACGAGCGCAATAATCGCCGCAATTTTGAGGACGACATTGTCACCGGGCCCATAACGGCCCTCAATGGAAGATCGAATCGCCTTACCTTCTGACATCAACAAGGATAGTTAACGAACGCCTGAATTTCGTCGATGGCGAATATAGGGAAGGAAAAGGCGGAGTCAAGCTGTTAACGGCCAGCGTTGATAATTAAGTACATCTTTTCTGCTCTTAAAACTCAGAAACTACTTCACAACCGTATCCCGGCGGTCGAACCGGTACGACGCCCTCCCAACTGCAATTCACAGCGGACGATGCTAACTATGGAGCTAAGACTGTTGGAGATTTGATTAGAGAGATGATTGGCGGCTAGTACGATCTGCCGCTGTGCCGAATGATCTCGCCATCCACCATGTAGATCACATCCTCGGCAATATTGCTCGTATGATCGGCGATTCGTTCGAGGTTACGCGACACCGCCAGCATCTGAATCAGGTAGTCCACCGTGTTCGGCGCCTTCTTGATGCCATCGATTACATCCTGATACATCTGCCGGTTGATCTCGTCGATCTCATCGTCCGACGTCAATACCTGGCGCGCAAGCTCCGAGTCACTGTTTACCAGCGAATCGAGCGCCTTCTGCAGCATCGTCTGCACCTTGGCCGACATATTGGCGAAGTCGTATGGGTTTTCGCTCTTCACCATCCGCGAGAGGAATATCGCGCGCTCTGCAATGTTCACCGCCAGATCACCGATGCGCTCTAAGTCGTTGTTGATCTTCAGGACCGCAATGATGTAGCGCAGGTCGACGGCTACCGGTTGGTGGAGGGCAAGAATCTTGAGGCAGTCCTCTTCGACATCGACTTCCATCTCGTCGATCTCAAAATCGGTATCGATCACCCGACGCGCCAGCTTGTCGTCCCGGGTGGCAATCGCCTTCACGGCCCGCTGCACCGATTCCTCGACAAAGGCACTCAATGCGAGAAGCTTCCGCTTGAGCTTGTCGATCTCCCGCCCCAGATGACGTGGGAAATTGTCCTGCATTTACCTTACCCCTGCCTCAAAAAAACCAGCCAAAGTCGACGAACACATAGCTGACCGCAGAATTGACATCTATAGTACAATTCAGTTAACCATGGTCGAGAATCAACTCGTCGCAGGTATCAACCAAAGCGACCAGTAATATAATCCTCGGTCTGTTTCTTGTCGGGCTTAGTGAAAATCTTCTTCGTCGGCCCGAATTCGACTAAGTTCCCCTCGTAAAAGAACGCCGTGAGGTCAGACACACGTGCCGCCTGCTGCATGTTGTGCGTGACAATCACGATTGTATAGTTTTTTTTCAGCTCGGCAATAAGATCTTCGATCTTGGAAGTGGAAATCGGATCGAGAGCCGATGCCGGCTCATCCATCAATAATACCTCCGGACGCACCGCCAGCGCTCTTGCGATACAAAGCCGCTGCTGCTGTCCGCCGGATAGCATGAACGCAGAATGTTGAAGCTTGTCTTTGACCTCTTCCCAGAGAAACGCCTTCTTGAGCGTATCCTCCACCGCGAACTCTATCACTTGCTTGTCCCTGATCCCGTTGACGCGCAGACCGTAGGCGACATTCTCGAAGATCGACTTCGGAAACGGGTTCGATTTCTGGAATACCATCCCCACCCGCGTCCGCACCTGCGAGACATCCTTCCAGCCGTTGTAGATGTCGGTGCCGTCAAGCTTGACCGAACCGCTCATTCGCGTCCCCGGAATCGTCTCGTTCATTCGGTTCAGCGTTCGCAGGAATGTCGATTTCCCGCAACCCGATGGCCC
Organism: Candidatus Zixiibacteriota bacterium; assembly: GCA_040235515.1. Taxonomy (GTDB): domain Bacteria; phylum Zixibacteria; class MSB-5A5; order CAIYYT01; family CAIYYT01; genus JBECKX01. The sequence goes on along the minus strand of JBECKX010000134.1, from coordinate 11,009 downwards.
GATGAACGCCGATACCTTCTTCTCCTCGATATCGATCGACACCTTGTACAGCGCCTGGTTCGATCCGTAGAAAAAGTCGAGGTCGCGAACTTCCATCTTGATCCTTGATTTCTCAAGTGGCTTGGACGGCATCTCTCCCACGGTTTCCCTTACCATAGTCTTTAGTTCGATTCCACTATCTACGTCTATCTCATTCACCTTTGCGCCTCGATCGTATCCTGGATCTAATCATGATTGCTGTGAAGTTCAACATAAAGGTCAGCAACAGTAGAACGAGTACTGTTCCATACAAAATCGGCAATGTTTTGTCAACGTCGGGCGACTGGGTCGCCATGACAAAAACATGATACCCCAGTTCCATGAACTGGTCGTTCAGCTTGCTCGGCAAGTACGGCAGGTAGTACGCCGCGCCGGTAAACATGATCGGTGCGACCTCACCCGCCCCGCGACTGATCGCCAGAATCGAACCGGTGAAAATACCCGGCATCGCCTGCGGGATAATCACCCGTCTGATCGTCTGTAGCTTGGTCGCCCCCAGGGCGTAACTGGCATCCTTGACCTCGCGAGGAATCGCTCGCAGCGCCTCCTCCGTCGAGATAATCACAACCGGCAGCGTCAGCAACGCCAGCGTCAGCGCCGCCCAGATTATCGCCGGCTGACCCCAGACAGGCTGATTCGACTCGAAAAACGCACCATCGATTCCGCGACCGACGAACCCGATGAAGAATCCGAGTCCGAACAGGCCGAATACGATCGATGGGACACCCGCCAGGTTGTTAATCGCAATGCGGATCATCCGCATGACCTTAGAACCGGGGCGTGTATACTCCTGCAGATAAATCGCGGTCAGCACCCCGATCGGTACTCCACAGATCACCATCAGGATCACCAGGAATACCGTACCGATAATCGCCGGATAGATACCGCCGGCCTCCAACCCCTGCTCCGGCGGACTGGTTAAGAACTCCCAGCTGATCGTACCAACCCCACCGACGACGATATTGCCCAGCAGGATCGCCAGAATCGCGATGATCAACACCACGGCGGCCAGAGTCAGCCCGCGCGGTACGTACCCCTGAGTCTTCGGCCGGAAGTGCGCCTTGACATCTTCCTGAAGCGGCTTTTGCGCCAGCGGAGCTACCTGACTCACTGCAACTTACCCTGTAGCCTGGTGCGCAGCCGCGAAAGCACGACATCACCACCGAGGTTGATGAAGAATGTAAATATGAACAGGATCGTTCCGATGAAGAACAAGACACTGTAGTGGGCGCTGCCAAACACAACCTCCGCCAGCTCCGCGGCAATCGTCGCAGAGAATGTGCGGATGGAATCAACAAAGCTCCACGAAGCGATCGCTGCATTCCCTGAGGCCATCAGGACAATCATCGTCTCGCCAACCGCACGACCGAACCCGAGGACCATTCCCGCCGCAATCCCGGGCATCGCCGCTGGCAACACCATCGTAAACGAGACCTGCCACGGGTTGGCACCCAGCGCGCGGGCGGCATCACGCAGTGAGCCGGGTACGGAACTCATCGCATCCTCGGCCACCGTAAATATGATTGGTATAATGGCGATTCCCAGCGCAATCCCGGCATTGAGCGCATTGAGCCGATAAGTCAACCCAAAGAGATCCTGCAGTATGCTGGCCAGGACGATCAACGCGAAGAAACCCAGCACTACCGAGGGTATTCCTGCCAATAGCTCAATCACCGGCTTGATCACTTCTCGCATTCGTTTCGACGCGAACTCGCTGGAGTAGATCGCCGCCCCAACTCCCAGCGGAGTCGCGAACAGCATGGCGACCAACGCAGCTTTGAGCGTGCCAACGAACAATGGAAACAGGGAATACTTCGGGGTGGAGGAGGTCGGCTGCCATGACCAGCGCGGCGGCTCGTCCGCCTTCCACTGCTGCGGAAAAACCATCTCACTGACCGTGACCTCATCCTTGATGAACTCATCCGTCAGGATCGGCGATGATTCCTTGAATATGAATATGAAGATCAGAGCGATCGAAACCAATGCGGAGAGCGCGCAGAGCATGATTACTTTCTCGCCCAGCCACTCCTTGAGTTTCGATTTTGGCTTGAAATCAAATTTCTCTGCCGTCATCGCATATCTCGTTCCGCCGGTTCCCTCTATAACGCCCAATCATGAGCGCGCTCCCGCAAACCGCAGTTTGCGGGAGGTCCCAAATGCATCGTCGAACTAATGTAGTACGCAAGATACTCAGCTGCGCGCTACTTAATCATCTGCTTTTCTGCCATTTCGCGCGGCAGCGGAACATAATCAGTTTCCTCTGCAACCTTCTGTCCCTCTTCGGTGAGGCACCAGTTGATGAACGCCTTCAGATCACCACTCGGCGCACCATTGGTGAAGAAATAAAGTTCGCGCGCGATCGGGTAGCTGCCGTTGGAAACGGCTTCCATCGTGGGATGGACCGCCATCGTCGTATCGTTGACCTTAACTCCCGCGTGCTTCACACCAGTCGCCCACGCGATGCCGCCGTAGCCGATTCCGTTAACATCCTTGGTAACGGCATTTACGACAGATGCGGTTCCCGGCAAAGTCTGAGTCTTCTCGGAGTAATCCTCTCCCTCAAGCACATGCTCGCGGAAGTAGGCGTAGGTGCCCGAGTTGTTTTCACGACCATAAAGGATGATCATCGCATCGCTGCCGCCCACGTCTTTCCAGTTCGTGGTCTTACCGGTGTAGATATCCTTCAACTGCGCGATCGTCAAGTCTGTAACGGGGTTGTTCTCGTTCAGGAACACCGCGATTCCATCCAGAGCCACCGAGAAACGCTTTACATCCATGTTGTTGCGCTCGGCAAGCTTGTATTCCTTCTCCTTCATGTCACGCGAAGCGTTGCAGATATCGGTCGTGCCGTTCAGCAACGCCGCGATTCCGGTACCGGAACCACCACCCGAAACCTGAATCACCATGTCAGGGTGCTGCTTCATGTAGACTTCCGCCCAGCGCTGTCCCAGACGAACCAGGGTGTCGGAACCCTTCATCGTGATGTTCGATCCCGCAACGACCGTCCCCGCGGTCATCGCTGCGATCACTATTGCCGTCAAAATTCTCTTCATCTCTCACTCTCTCCCAAACTTGATAGTTTAGTCACTACTGTTAAACTTTTGTTCGATTTCTGTGTTCTTATCATTGCGCTCGCTGATTCCTCAGCTTCACCTGTATATTCCTCGTTCCTCAGAACTTGAACTGCACATCGATCATCAGACGAGAATAGTCGACGCCGTCACCCTGCAATCCCAACTTGTTGAGAAAATAGGAGAGCTGCAGCGCAGTATTCCGGGCCAACTGAATCCCGCCGCCAAACTCATGCCCCTTCGAATCAGTTCCACCGCCGCCGAAGTCGGAGTCTACGAACGCTCCCACGACAGCATCCTTCTCCAGCTCACGATAGGAGTAGCTCAATTGCCAGCTTCCCGGGTTCTTCAGCTTTCCCGCGCCAATCCCCACAAGCCAGCCGGTGTTCAAACTGTCGGCGGAAGTGTTGGTTACGAAGTCGAACAATAGCGTCACAGGGACATCCTCGAACTTATGCGATGCCTCTGCGAACAACTCCACCAACTGGAATTTGTTGGCGTAGTAAATGAAAGTCTCTCCATCATCCTCAGCTTCTACTACTGAGTTGCCCATCGGATCCGTCGGATCCGAGAACGGATCAAAGAAATGCGCATTGACAAAGTCGAAATAGCTGCCACCAACGGTCACCACCGACTTGCCTTCTCCCAGCTTCGCCGAGGCCAACCCCTGGATCGCCGCCAGCCAGGAATCGTCGGTCGAAGATCGCTCCTCGATCCAGAACGCACCGGCATTGCCTTCAAATGTGAAGTTGTCGACGCCGCGCTTCACCTCAACGGCTCCCCCTTCCGGATTCCAATCGCCATCCCAGATCAATTCGGTACCGCCCGGCTTGTAGAGCGGGTTCTTCATCTTGCCGGCCATCAAACTGACCCCCGGCAACTTCTCATGCGATACTTTTGCATAAGCCAGATCAAGCCCGATTGACTTGGTGCTGCCCGCATCGCCAAGCGTCTGATTTGTAGAAATCGGATCGCTTGAACCCGTTGCGAGCTGAATTGTAACTCCGATTCCCGGAGCAACATCCCCCTCAACCGCCATCCGCGCGCGAATGCGCTCTCTGTGGCGAGCGTCCTTACCTTCCTCGTCGATCATTTCGTGCCTGAAACGAAAGTCTCCCTTCAACGACACACTTTCCCACCAGTTGGCGGCAGACGCAGTGCTTACCTTCGCGTTGAAGATGAGGAAGATGAGAACCAGTAGTGGACATGAAATTCCCCTCAGTGCCCTTACCATTCTCCCTCCAATAAATTGTAAAAGAACAAACTTCCCCTCGGTCAGCCCAATAAAGCAATTGCTATGTTAGGATTGTGTTAGCGCGGAATTTGATTTGAGTGATTTTGTTAGTCTTCTGTTAATCTCCACAACCACCTTTTCCGCAACACGTTACACCTATCGCCGTGCGAGTTTGAGCAAAAACCGAGTCCCCTTCCCTAACTCGCTCTCAACAGAAATCGCGCCACCGTGTGAAATCGTAATATGCTTAACAATCGCCAAACCTAATCCGGTGCCACCCTGCGAGGAGCTGCGAGCCCGATCGACCCGGTAAAATCTTTCGAATAACCTCGGCAGGTGCTCCTTCTCGATTCCGGGTCCCTGGTCCGCCACCGAAATGATCGCCAGATCATCACTCACTTCCGCCGCAATCGTAATAACCTGTCCCTCGGTTCCATATTTGGCGGCATTGTCGACCAGATTGACGATCGCCTGCTCAAGCAGCGGCGCGTTGATTCTGGCCCGAAGCTCGGCGTCGCAGAGTAGCTGTACTTTCATATTCCGCGCGCTCACGTGCGGTTCGCACGCATGAATCGCCGCACTCAAGACCGGCTTGATCTTGCGCACCTCCAGTTCAATCTCACCGCGGTCGATTCCCTGCTCGATGCGCGACAGCTTCAGCAAGTCCTCGATGATAGCGTGCAGGCGATTGGCCTGGCGGCTGATGATCTGCAGGAAACGCTTCGCCTCCTCCGAATCGAGATCCGCCGTATCGATCAACGTCTCGACGAACCCCTTGATAGACGTAATCGGTGTTTTCAACTCGTGCGAGACGTTTGCCACAAAGTCGCGCCGCACATTCTCCAGCTTTCTCAACCTCGTGATATCATTCAGCACGATCAAAGCTCCGAACATCTCCCCATCCGGATTGCGCAACTGCGTGCCATGCACCTGCACGAACAACTCCTCCTGATCGACCACCAGTGTCACATCCCCCTCCAGTGGCTCGCCGGCTTCCAGTGCCTGCGTGATGAACCGCTGCAGGTCGGTGTTACGAATCACTTCGATGATCTCCCGGCCAAGAATCTCGGCCGGCTTCAGGTTCAGCATGTGCGCGGCGGCTTTGTTCATGCTCAGGACCTTGTGGTGCCTGTCGATCGCCACAACCCCCTCCACCATGCTGGAGACGATTGTCTCCTGCTCGAGCCGTTGCTGCTGCACCGTTCGAAACCGCTCGGTCAACTGCTGCGCCATCCGGTTCATCGAATTGGCCAGCCCCGAAACCTCCTCGTATTCATGCAGCGGAACTCTGCTCTCCAGGTTACCCTGCGCGATCGCCTCGGCGGAGTGCTTCAACTCCCTCAGCGGGCGGGCAATCCGCTTGGCGATCACCGAACTCACTACCACCGCGAGCACAATCATCACCAGCGCAATCAGCGCCAGCCAGAGGAACAAATGCTCCCTCGCTGCGGCAAGAGCTCTGGCGGGGCGTGCCACCCTCACGGCGGCCACCACTTCACCATCCCGCAGCACCGGCACCGCGACAACCTGCACCAATCCACCATCGTTGGCGAGTTTGAAGCTGTTACTCCCCACCTCCCCGCGCAGTGCGCGCGCGATCTCCGGGTAACTCAACTGATTCTCGTTAGACACCAGCGTCGGGCGCGAATCGGCGATCACGTGCCCGCCCGGCGCGATAACATCTATCTGTGCTCCGCTCGACTCCCCCGCAGCCCGCAACTGCTGCAGCAATTCGTCGCGCTCATCCTCACCGAGATGCAACTGGATCAGCTGCGCAACCAGATTCGCTTCCGCCTGCAGGCTTGCGTCAAGTTGTTCCTGGAAATATGAAGTCAGGGAATTGAAGGCGTACCAGCTAACAGCAACCAGAGTAATGGCAGTGATAAACAGGTAGGATGGGTATATCTGCCAGAGAAGACGCTTACGGCGCAATCTCACTCCTTGAATTTGTAACCGACTCCACGCACCGTTTCAATATACTTGCCGGCGTGGCCCAGCTTCTTGCGCAATCCTACGATCTGCACGTCCACCGAACGGTCGGTCACAATCGTCTCATCCCCCCGGATCTCATTCACGATCTGATAGCGTGTGAATACCCAGCCGGGATGCCGCGCCAGAAACTGCAGTATCTGAAACTCCGTCAAGGTAAGGTCGATCTGCTTTCCGTCAAGCGATACCTCGTGGCGTCCCGGATGAATCACCAAATCATGAATCTGTACCGTGCTGTCTGCCCGAGTATGCTCGCGGGAGCGCCGACGTAAAATGCTGCGGATTCTCGCTATCAAAATCTTGGGGCTGAACGGCTTCGTGATGTAATCGTCCGCACCCAGTTCAAGCCCCGATACCACGTCGGACTCCTCCCCCTTGGCGGTCAACATCACGATCGGAATATGCTGGGTCTTCGAATCATGCTTGAGCATCTTGCAAACTTCCAGACCATCGACGCCGGGAAGCATCAGATCGAGCAAAATCAGGTCAGGTTGAGCATCTTTGGCTCCCTTGAGTCCATCCTCGCCCGTCAGCGCCGTGCTGACGCGGTACCCCTCTTTGCTCAGATTGAACTTCAGTAGCTCCTGAATGTCATCTTCATCTTCAATGACCAGTATGCTCTCTTTTGCCATTTTCCTCCATCCTGCCCTCAAGTCTGATTCCTGCAGGAGAATAAGCGATTCGCTTGTACAGGTAAAGAAAATCCACCGCCGCAACGGTTAATTTTCTGTTAGAGTACCACTTAGGTAGCATTAGGACCGCTCCGGGAGCACTCTCCCGGCCATCAGGTCTGCTGACCGCTGATCTCAGCAGCCCGCAAATGTCGACCAACAAGGTAGAGGATGGCAATAAGTTCCGTCAGGTCGGGGATTCTTCAGCCTGTCGCGTCGCCCGGCTGCCGGCCCGGGGTCGCCGGAATGGGCAAAATCGAGGCGATTCGGCTCGCATCTAGAACATTCGCTCAAACCCCGACTCTCAAGCCTGTTTCTCTCCGAAGTCTGTGCGTAGCATCAAACTCTCACCATTTTGCGACCGATTCCCGGCAATTTCGAGCGACTTAGTCCGAGTTTGATTTCCCGACTGAACCCCTTCCCCGGACCATGCCCCCGGCGTGGATTTTCCGCGCCCCGGCGTCAGCTCCCGGCGGGGTGAAGTGGGCGAAAATCACTATCGTTTTTTGAAGATAAGACTTGCGACCCCAAGCGATTATCGCTATATTTTTCGCAGAATTACTATCCGTTTTACTCTAGCTTTTTGAATGTCCTTGTCAGTTGCCTTCTACCTCACCAATTGACGTGGTAGCATTCGAGACTCTGTTGTTGCAGAGTGGAGCAGCTAACAACAACAGCGGAACGCTATTAGAGTTAGGTTAGCAAGTATTACAGTAAATGACTTGTTTAAGCAGCCAGAACAACAACAACACACTAACAGCTTCAACATCGCTTATATGAATCGCTGTTGCGAGGAGGTGATAGGCAGACAGCAAAGTATAACCCCGATTTATACCTAACGACACGGTTTGGATTTACTGCAACGTTTTTTCACTCTGAAAGGAGCAGACAGAATGACGAGAAAATTCTCGGTTCTAGTTATTATTGCGCTTTTCGTGACAGCCATGGTCGGCGCCCAGGTATTTGGTGCCACAGCCGCCACAAATCATGGTAGAGTCGTCACGGGTACAATGGCCCTGGAAGCCAGAGCTCTCGGCGCTGCTGTCGGTGGTCCGAACGATCCTTACTCTCAAGTGGATCCTACCACACCGAAGCCGTCGCAGACCTATCACAACTCTTCGGTTGGATTCAACGTCATTGGTTCGGTTACCAACATTGGTAAGACCAGCCAGTACGACCTGAGTGCCAATAACACCCTGCCGACGACGATCGACATCGGTGACTGCTCGGGTACCGAGACCGTTCATGGTCTCTACATGGACCTGCAGCCGGCCGCGTCACGTTTCGTAGGCGCTTATTCATATCCTCCTGGCAGCGGCGGATTCCCGACCACCGGTAACGCTTCGGCGACCGGCGGCGGTTTCCCGTCTGAGAACGCCACTCCGGGCGGCACCGGTTTCGGTGCCTGGCACGTGGTGTCTGCCGGCGGTACCCAGGCTGGTGAAGACCTTGGTTGCGGCGTAGCTTCCTACACTGCCGCCACCTATCCTTCCACCAACAACCTCGGTTATGTCTCGGGTCCTTCCGAAGGCCCGTATATTTGGCCGTCGATGGCCATGGACAACACCGGCGGTGGCTATGTTGCTCATATCGTAGCCCATGAATCACCGAACACCGGTGACGCCTCCGGTTACCAGACCATGGTTTACTACCGCTCGACCACCAACTCACCGAACCCGGGTGTGACTGACGCTATCGTGATCGACTCCGTTTCGTTGATCTCCGGTTGCGCCGTTCAGGACCCGAATTCGGATGATGTCGCCATCATCTACGGCAAGCCGCGTGTCTATACCGACACCCTGTTCGCCAACGACGATGTCGTCTACATCGAGTCGAACGACAATGGTAACACCTGGTCAACCCAGCAGCTTGTCTATTCGTTCTCGGATGACAGCACCAACACCATCCTTCAAACCGATGGTGACGCTTTCTTCGAGCGCGCCTGGGAGACCACCGGTCTCTACACGACCGACGGCTGTCTCCATGTCGCCTTCGTGTCAACCTGGTCAGATACCGGTACTTCCGGTGGTGTGTTCGGTGATGGTGGTTACATCCTCATCTTCCCGAGCAAGATCTACCACTGGACCGACTGTAACCCGGCCGGCGTGACCGTTATCTCCGACGCCAGCAACCAGGGCGGTTGCAGCAGCGGTATCGGCGGTGTTGCTTACAGAAACTCATCCAAGGTCAACCTCACCGAGTGCTCAAGCACCAACAACCTGTATGCCGTCTACAACAGATCATACTCTGGTATCGATGGCACCACAGCTACGCTTGACTGCTCTGACGATGCCTGGACGAACCTGGAAATCAGCGTTCGCGCCTCATCGACCGGCGGTTTGACCTGGGGTAACGAACTCAACGTAACCCAGACCACTTCGAACAACTGCGTCGCTGGCGCATGTTTCAACGAAATCAGCCTGGGTTCGGTTCGCTATGCGACAGACTCTCTGCGCATCGCCTACCTCGAGGATAAGGACGCTGGCGTCAGCGTTAATACCAACGGTGCCGCGACCAGCAGCCCGGTGAAGAACCTCGCGCTCGCCTGCTACAACATGCAGACCTTCGTGAGCCTCTCCGCCAATCCGTCTGAGTTCAGCTATCCGTTCAACACCCAGCCGACCGTCTCTACGGCTACTCAGAATGTCGTGGTGACCAACAGTGGTAACACTGCCGTCAACCCGAACGTCAACGTGAACTACATGTCAGGTTCGGGCTGGTTGAACATCACCAGCGGTGGAACTCTCAACGTTCCGGTTGGCTTCACCAACTCCAATACCCTGACCTTCACCTGTACCGGTCCGGCTACGGAAGGTCTCTATCAGGCTGTGATCGAACTGCCGTATGATGATGGTAGCCTCGCAGCCCCGACTACCCTGCAGATCCCGGTCGATCTGTACAACTTCAGCACCTTCTGCTTGCCGGAAGATCAGCTGATTCGTACCGGTCTTGTCCGTCTCGCTGTCAACCAGGCCTCAGAGGTTGCTAACTCTGTTGGCGGTAGCTCATTCACCTACTTCGCCGACTCAGCAGACTACCTGTTCGACGGCTTCCTGGTTCTGGGTAACTCAGCTGCCAACCTTACCTACTCGACCTTCGGTGGCGGTGGCAACACCAATCTGCCGACCGTCAGCAATCCGTTCGGATTCCTGTGGGCCAAGGACTGCAGCACTGCTTACGACTCAACCACGTTTGCTAACTATCGTGTCGCCTCCGGTAAGGGTGTCAACCGCGACACCACGCTTGAGTTCAATTGTACTTATTGGGCCAACAAGCTTCCGGGCGACAACAACGCTGAGTTCTTCGTTCTCCGTTTCGACATCTACGCCGGTGACAACTTCTCAGGTACCGTTAACAACCTGAACGTTGGTTACTATGCTGACTGGGATGTCCCGTCAGATACCGGTTCCGACAACAACTCCAGCGTCAGTGCTGGCGACTTCGCTCTCGTACAGCGTGGTAGCTACACTCAGGATACCCGCTGGGCCGCGATCGCCGCTTACAGCGACGGTGCCGGCGCTCTGGCTGGTAAGGTCTTCGACAACCCGACCTACATCTATCCTGAGAGCGGTTTCGAAAACGATACCCTCTGGAACTGGTTGAACAACTCAGGCGGTCAGCTTGCCAATGGTGTATTCCAGGCTTCTGACTCCACCGACGAGGACCTCTCCGCACTCGTCATCACCCATCGTGCCGCCTCAGTTGGCGCGAACGATACGCTGAAGCTGATCGTCATCCTCGCTGCTGAAGATGATGGTGGCATCAATGCTTCCGACGTTCTCGCTACTCTTGAGACCGCGAAGGACTTCGTCTGTACCAATAACCTGGCAGACGACTTCGACTTCTGCTCGGCCTGTAACTGCGGTGATGCCGACGGTTCCGGTGCCTTCTCGATCGGTGACGCCGTGTTCATCATCAACTACATCTTTGGTGGTGGCGCAGCTCCGAATCCGCTTTGCCTCGGTGATGCCGACGGTTCAGGCGCGATCTCGATCGGTGACGCCG
>JBECKX010000114.1:0-6377 GCA_040235515.1 Candidatus Zixiibacteriota bacterium | reverse complement strand
CAGCAGCACAGCAATCACCGGCAAAACCAGTTTGAGCTAGTTAGAAACTCGATTCATAAAACCTCCTGTGAATTTTGATATCCGGTCTATCTTTTCGTTGTAACTCAAGTTGCTCAACCGCTCGGCTCGAAGATCATATAAGTCGACTCCAACTGTCAATCATTTTCTCTCCCTCCGCCCTCCGATGTCCCATTACCCTTATTGCAGGATGCCTTTAATTTCAGGGCAATAAACTGGTCCAACCCTTCCCGGTGCAGAGCGAATTTTCGGCTTGCGACTCCCTTATAGTCCTCTATACTTACGGGACATTCAGACAAGCATGCAAATCGTTCAATACGGCGCCAGCGGTGACGCCGGAAAGCTCTGTGCGAAATCTCTAACTGTAAACATTGGCAGAGGTAGGAAGCTTTGAACCAAAGAGATCATTGGAGTTCGCGATTCGGATTCGTCCTGGCGGCGGCAGGGAGTGCTGTCGGTCTCGGCAACCTGTGGAAATTTCCTTACATCACATGGCACAACAATGGTGGGGCATTTGTGCTGGTCTACCTGGTGTGCGTGGTGATAGTTGGGCTCCCCATCATGATGGCCGAAATCATGATCGGGCGCAAGACGCAGGAAAGCGCGGTGCCCGCCTATAGAATGCTTGGCGGTAAAGGCTGGTCTCTCGTGGGAATTTTGGGCACCCTCACCGGTTTTGTAATCCTTGGCTATTATACCGTCATCGCAGGCTGGACCATCAGTTCATTCGCCGATTGTCTCAATTGGAGCGTCTCCGGTTATTCGCTGCCTGCCGACGGCGCATTCGGGGCATTTCTCTCTAACGCTCCACTCCAACTCGGCCTCTCCGCCGCATTCTCGATATTCACAGTAGCGATTGTCTGGATGGGAATTGGTGGCGGAATCGAACGATTTACTCGAATCCTGATGCCCACACTCTTTGTCATCATGATTATCCTGGTTATCACCGTCTTCACCATGCCGGGCATCGGCCAGACCTTCCGATTCCTTTTTACACCGAACTTTAAGGATCTTCCCGCCTCCGGAATTCTGGAAGCGCTCGGTCATGCCTTCTTCACGCTTTCCCTCGGAATGGGCGCCATGATCACCTACGGCTCCTACCTTCGCAAGGGTGACTCGGTACCGCGCGTCTCCTTTATGGTTGTCTTCCTCGATACCCTGATTGCCATGCTCGCCTGCATCGTGATGTACACCATCATCTTCTCGACCCCGGGTCTGCAGGATGATATCGGTGCTTCAACGGTCGGGATGCTCTTCATAACTCTTCCCAAGCTCTTCTATACCCAGATGCCTTTCGGTACCGTTGTTGGTCCTTTGTTCTACCTGCTGGTAGGATTCGCCGCCCTGACTTCTACCATCTCACTACTCGAAGTTCTCGCTGCCTACCTGATCGACAACCATGGCTGGAAACGGCACAAAGCTGTGCTCACCGGTGGTTTGATCACATTCATCAGCACCGTATTCTGCGCGCTCTCACTCGGCGCGGTTTCTGGGCTGTCAAGTTTTGAAATCTTCGAGGGCAAACAGGGCGTTCTCTCGACGCTGGACCATCTGGCCTCCAACTGGCTTCTGCCGATAGGGGGGCTTCTGACGACGATCTTTGCGGGATGGATGATTTCGAAGAAAATCGCCCTGGAGGAGCTGGGGCTCTACGATGCAGCAGGGCATCCCACGATCTATTTCAAGTGCTGGCGCGTATTCATCCGCTACCTGGCGCCGGCCGCGATCCTGGTCGTGATAATTGCCGTTATTCGAGGGGTCGATTTCAGCTGATTCGTTGGTGCAAATTAGCCGATTCCTAACGTATTTTTTGGGAACGCTCGTCGGCGACCTTTGTAGATAATACTGATCAATGTTATTGGGTGGCAGTAGTCTACCTGTTTGCAGAATCAAAAGCTAATTATGTTGAACCGATTAAGTTGAACCGATCAGGTTTAACCAATTAATTCGAACCGAGTAATTTGAACTGAGACTGACGGCAATGTGCCGCAGTCCTATATCTCAAGTAAACCGCTTCTTTGGTATTTTTACATCAGGAGGAATGTCAATGTTAAAAGCTGGTAAGCTGGCGCTGATTGCGATTCTGGCGACGATGCTGGCGTTTTCGGTGACCCTGTTCGCGGATGACGCCGCCTCCGCAGCAGACGGGGCCCAGGTCTCCAACGCGAAACTCAATGTCGTCGAGACCAATTTCGATTTCGGGTATATCCCGCAGATCAGCAAAGTCGGCCACTCCTTCACCCTCTACAACGTCGGTAGTGACGATCTGAAAATCCTCAACGTCAAGCCCGGTTGCGGCTGCACCCAGGCTCCGCTCGAGAAGGATCTCGTCGGCCCCGGTGATTCCACCCGCGTCGAGCTGATCTTCACCTCCAAAAAGAATTATCGCGGTACCATGAACAAAAGCGCTGCAGTGACTACCAACGATGCGACCTATGGCACTCTGCGTCTCCGCTTCTCAGCCACCATCAACGAAAACCCTGATTCGGTTGGCCCGGTCCAGCTCGCGCCCTGGGACCTGAACTACAATTCCTCCGAGCGCAACCAGGAAATGGTGGTCAACGTCAAGAACGTATCTACTCAGCCGTTGAATCTGCAGATGGTAAGTGCTCCTTACAACTATCTCGATATCGACTTCCCGTCGGGCAAACTCGATCCGGGTGCCAGCACCGCCATCAAGGTGCGGATCAAGGATAGTGTGAAAGATGACGCCTTCACCAAATCGTTTACCTTCGAGACCGGGGACGAGAAGAACACCCGCTTCACGGTGCCCGTAGTCCTGATCCCGTCACTCACCAAGGCGGAGCATCCGTAGGACCCGTAAAGAACGGCTCAGGTACTGAATATCAAGCTACGGCTGTCAAGCGGCAGGCACACCAACCGGTTCAGGTGCGCCTGCCGCTTCTGTTTTCAAACCGTTCGCGACCTCTATGTCGTGAAAATTTTCACAAAAACATTTGTTTAACATTGACAATAAGGGCAGTGACGGTAATATTTAGGACGAAATCAGGGTCGCATTTCGAAGCCGGGGTAGACGGCAATGCGACCTTTTCACGTTTGAAGTAGAACTTTAACTTGCACTTGAAGCAGCCAATGCTGCAGCGAGGCGATTTCTATTATGAGCATCAGCTTACTAGCCCGGGAAGTTCATGAATCGGCAACCCTCCGGCTGAATGAGGAAGCCGCGATCCTGCGCGAGCGGGGCGAGGAAGTCATTCATCTCGGCGCAGGGGAACCGAAAAGCAAGATTCCGTTCGAGGCACTACTTAGCTGTTCTGCGCAGCTGACTTCCTACGAAGTTCGCTATACGCCCACAGATGGTATCAAGCCGCTGAAGAAGGCGATTATCCGCTATATGGAGGAGAACTACGGTCGCGTCGTCGGCGCCGACCACGTTATCGCCTCCGCCGGAGCCAAACAATCTCTCTCGGTCCTCCTGACAACCATTCTGAACCAGCAGGACGAGGTTGTCATCTTTGCGCCGTATTGGGTTAGTTATCCCGAAATGGTGAAAATGGCATATGGCCGACCCGTAATCGTTCGACCCGAGGATGGACGCTTTGTCCCAACCTTCGAGGAAATCGAAGAAGTAATCAGTTCCTACACCAAAGCGATCATCGTCAACAGCCCGAACAATCCTTCCGGTGCCGTCTGGCCCGCCGACCTGATCGCGCAGCTGGTCGAGTATTGCGAAGCCAAAGATATCTATCTGATTATGGATGACATCTATCACAAACTGATGTTTGATGGCAAATCGCAGGTCTCACCCTACAAGTTCATCAAGAATGACATCGAGAGTTCCAAGCTGATCGTCATCAACGGCATTTCCAAACTCTACGCCATGACCGGTTATCGCATCGGCTGGACAGTCGCCAACAAGCAGGTAATCCAGACGATGATCAATGTCCAGGCGCAAACGACCTCCTGTCCGCCGCTGCTTTCGCAGGTCGCCGCGGTAGGGGCGCTCACCGGGGTGCAATCCGGCATCGAGGGGCTTCGCCTGATGCTGCAGAACAACCGCGATGTCATGGTTCAGGAGTTGAGAGCGTTCAATGGCATCCATATCACCCCACCCGCCGGCACATTCTACGCTCTGCCTGATTTCAGTGCCTACACCAGCGATTCCGTTGCGCTGGCGCACCAGTTGCTCAAGAAGGTGCAGGTCGTGACGGTGCCGGGATCGGAATTCGGAATGGAGGGCTATCTCCGGCTCAGTTTCTGCGGCACGATCAAGGAAATTCAGGAGGGTATCGAGCGCATCAAGTGGGTGCTTGATCCAACTTCGCCGAACGAGATTTACATTGGTGACCGCAAACTGGTGAGGGATTGGCAATGATAGGGAATTTCTGGAACATCAAGTCCCCCGCGCAGGCTATCGCTAAAGAGCGCGCCAGTGACTTCGGGCTCAAGAATCACGGACTCAGCAACCTCAATTGTGTCTACTGGAACCTGCCTACCTCGGCGCTCTATGAAGAAGCGCTCCACCGCCGCGAGGGCAGCATCGCCTACCATGGACCGCTGGCGGTCGACACAGGTAAACACACCGCCCGCGCAGCCAATGACAAATTCGTGGTAATGGAAGATTCTACCTCGGGCAATATCTGGTGGGGGCAATACAATCGCCCCTTCAGCGCCGAGAAGTTCAGCAACGTGATGACCCGCATGCAGGCGTATCTGCAGGAACGCGACCTCTTCGTACAGGATTGCTACGTCGGCGCCGACCCGAATTATCGTATGCCGATTCGTGTGATCACGGAACTCGCCTGGCATTCGTTGTTTGCGCGCAATATGTTCATCAAGCTCGACCACCTGGAGGAGATGAAGCGTCACGTGCCGGAGTTTACGATCATGTCGATTCCGTCATTCCAGGGCGTGCCGTCAATCGACGGTACCCTTACCCCGACCTTCATCCTGCTCAGCTTCGAAAAGAGAATGGTGCTGATCGGTGGTTCCGGCTACGGCGGCGAAATCAAGAAGTCCGCCTTCACCGTGATGAACTACCTGCTTCCGCTCAACGGCATCATGACAATGCACTGCTCAGCCAACGTCGGAAAGAGCGGGGATGTCGCACTCTTCTTCGGTCTGTCCGGCACTGGCAAGACAACCCTCTCAGCCGATCCGCGCCGCAGCCTGATTGGTGATGATGAACATGGCTGGAGCAATGAAGGCGTCTTCAACTTTGAGGGCGGCTGCTACGCCAAGGTGATCAACCTTTCGGCATCCGCTGAACCGGAAATCTACGCCTGCACGCGTCGCTTCGGAACGATCCTTGAAAACGTGATTTACGATCCGGTCACTCGCAAGCTTGACCTTGATGATGACACCCGTACCGAGAACACTCGTGCATCCTATCCCCTTGAGTTCATCGATAACGCATTGCCGGAGAAGAAGGCGGGCCATCCGAAGAATATCATCATGCTCACCTGCGACGCGAGTGGTGTGATGCCGCCGATCGCCAGGCTGACGCCGGATCAAGCGCTGTACCATTTCATCTCCGGTTACACGGCGAAGGTATCCGGCACCGAGCTTGATCTCGGCCTCGAACCGGAGATCACCTTCTCGGCCTGCTTTGGCGCCCCCTTTATGGTGCACCATCCATATTTCTATGCCGACCTGCTCAAGCGCAAGATCATCCGCCACGATGTCAAGTGCTGGCTGGTCAACACCGGCTGGACCGGTGGCCCGTATGGAGTCGGCAAGCGCATCAGCATTCGTTACACACGCGCGCTACTTGACGCTGCCCTCGATGGCAAGCTCGACGATGTCGAGTACTACCAGGATCCGGTGTTCGGCTTTATGGTGCCGACTACCTGTCCTGAGGTACCCGATCATGTCTTGCGCCCGGAAAACAGCTGGCCCGACAGGGAGGCCTACAACCGCAAGTATGACCAGTTGGCAGCGCTTTACATTGAGAACTTCAAGAAGTTCTCCGACGGCTGCCCGAAAGAAATCGTCTCCGCCGGCCCGGTGAGGTAGGAACGCCAGGGATACTTGACAAAACTAGTAGGGGCGCAGCATGCTGCGCCCACTCAACAGCGCGCTCAGGCCGATCCCACTCCCACTCGCGGGAGTGAGAAGTAGGTCAAGCCCTCTCGGGGCTTGACATTCTCGCAGGGGCGATTGGCATTCGCGCCCAGGGTAGGGCGCAAGCGTCACCGTCTTTCCCGCGCAGGTGGGAGTCCACGGTAGGTCACGTTCCCTCGGAACTTGACAGCAAAATCTCGCAGGGGCGATTTGCAATCGCCCCCCCAAGGTGGGGCGCAAGCGTCACTGTCATTCCCGCGCAGGCGGGAATCCACGGTAGGTCGAGTTCACTCGGAACTTGACGGCATTTCGTAGGGGCGAGGCTTGACCTCGCC
>JBECKX010000077.1:0-38721 GCA_040235515.1 Candidatus Zixiibacteriota bacterium | reverse complement strand
CCCACTTCACGGAGGTCCTCCTCACTGCGAATTCGTCGGCCCGCAGCGAACGCAGCCTCATGCTCATTCGGAGTGATGACCGAGACCTGGCGATAGTTGCGGAAATGTGTTTCTTTGGGGTCGACCGCGACGAACACATCGTTGGCCCTGGACAGGTAGACCAGCTTGTCGAGCAGCGGCTTGGTAATGGCGCCCTTGCCGTAATCGGAGATCAGCAGGCAATCGATCGCCGAGATGCGTGACTCGATAAAGCGTAGAAATTCGTTTTCGGTGAAGCCATCGATCTCGTCGCGCGACTCGCGGTCGGCACGTACAACCTGCTGGTCGTGCGCGATGATGCGAGTCTTGACTGTTGTCGGTCGCTTCTGATCAGTGACCAGTTTCTGGCTGGAGATGCCCTCCCGCTCGAGCAGATGCTGAAGCCTGGTGGCGTTTTCGTCATCTCCGACCGGTCCGGCGATCTCCACCTGGCAACCGAGTGCGGCGATATTGCGTGCGACATTGGCCGCCCCACCGAGGTGAAGCGATTCGGACAAGACTTCCACAACCGGGACCGGCGCCTCCGGCGAGATTCGTTCGACCTTGCCCCAGTAGTATTGGTCCAGCATCAGATCCCCATAAACGAGGACGCGACCGGAATCGACTCTCTCGAAAATCTCTTTGATTCTTTCGGCTGTTATCATTGGACAGTCACAGCTTTGGGTTCACACCTTGCCGGGCAGGCTCTGCCAGCAAACTTCCCTTGACTAAGGGGGGTATTATATTACACTGCCACAGCGATTACAAGGAGGATCGATGCAGAAACCGCAGCAACAGATACAGTTGGAATTGAAGGAAACCGAGGCGCAGGGTATCTATTCCAACCTTGTAATGGTTGGACATTCCCCATCCGAGATCATACTCGATTTCGCCCGCTTCCTGCCCGGCACACCCAAGGCACGGGTACACGCCCGCATTGTCATGACTCCCCAGAACGCCAAGGCACTCTCACGGACGCTGCAGGACAACCTGAAGAAATACGAAGAGAAGCATGGCGAGATAAAGCTGCAGGGGATGATGGATCAGAAGAATATCGGATTTGCCAGACCGAACGAGAGCGGCGAGGATGGCCCGGAGGATTAGCGTCTCCAGCGTCGGTTGCTGACTACGCTTGAACCGATGTAGTGATCTGTGCGATGAAGACGAACTTGAGGCGGTCTTCCGGAGACTGTCGGGGTCTGGCGATGATTTCGATCGAGCGCCGTACGCGGGACCATTGCGGTGTCGGTACCGAGGGCGCGAGTGTAGCCTGGAAGTTGTAGAACGCCAGGTTCAGGTCGAAGAGTGAATCAATATCATAAGAGAAAAACATCTTCGGGGGCTTCTTGACAATCTGTGGCTTGTCCTTGGGGTCATAGAATTCCGCGAAATCAATCTTGCGCTGCCTGCGACTGCTCCCCACGCCCAGAAGATCGGAGGGGATCAGGAAACTGACGATGAACTTCGATTCAGAATGCGGCAACGGCATGACATCAATCTGACACGATTGCTGCAGGGTTTTGTTCTCTTCGACATCCTCCACGAGCGCGAACATCTGGTTCACCCCATGAAGGATCTCAATAAACTCCGGGGTGGAGTTCACCATATATCGGATTTTCTTTACGATTCCGAATGGGGTGACATCATTGTGCGCAACTGCGCTCTTTCGCGGATTCTCTGTCGCCTGTAGTTGTGCCATCCACTCCTGCCTCTGGTAAGTCGCGAGCCCGACTCTGGACTCAGCGGGCCCTTTTTGGGGGATTTCCCACACTAGCGAGGCGATCTAAATCGCCAACTCTAATAGTATCGGCAGTGACTGTTTCTGTATTAGGGATTGGGGGAGTTTCTCGAGGTTGAGATTTCGAACAGGGACAGCGGTGGCTGTATTCTAATACATTGTAACGCAAGGAGTTATGGAGTGCGCCCCCAGGTGCGAGCGCCGTTTACCGTGCCAGTGTAACCGTGATTCCCCAACGTTGAGCGAATTTCGGCGGAGATGCATTCCAGCGTCCGAATGAATGAGAACCATCGCTCACGTAGCGCACTGTGTAGCGACCCTTATCGAGCATGATCTTGGTATCGACCATGCGATTCTTATCGGCGCCGCCTGCAGCGTCGCTCTTGCGATAGGTCATCTCCCAGACGATGTCACCGTTGCTGCGATTTTCGATCCAGCCGTAATCATACATCTTGCCACCGGTGCCTTCACCGAGCGCGATCACCCGCACCCGTGTGGGCTCCTTCAATTCGAAATCACGACTCACGTCGGCGTCATCACCGATTCTGGTCAACTGCGCGAGGATATCGTCACTCTCCTCGACCGAGGTGAGCTTCCTCACGACTGAGCGATCGAAGTTCTTGTCGGGCGGGAAGATTGTTACACCGTAGTTTTTCTGGTCATAGGGCGGGGAGGCGTTCCAATCGCCGTAGGCGTGCGAATCATCGGTAACGTACCCGAGCAGGTACTGGCCCTGGGGGAGATGGACCACCTGATCCACCAGTCGGTTCTTCTTGGCGCCACCGGCCGGTTCGGAATCACGACCTGACATCGACCAGACGATATCGGGTTCATCGAGGCGCTCGATCCAGGCATAGTCCGCCCACGGTTCGTCATGGCCGAAATCACCGGTGTACTCGCCGATGGCATAGATGCGAACATCGGCGGGCTTGGTGACCTCGAATGGTTCAACTTCAAGAAAATCATCGCGTGCCCCCACGATTGCGATCAGCGGTTCGCGCGAGTAGGTATCGCGGAACGGCTTGACATACTTAAGATCATCACGGTTGAGGGCATTGATTCGGATACCGTATGCCTCCGGCTTGTATGGCGGTGCGGCATTCCAGTCATCGTAGGCATGCGAGTCATCGGTTACATAGTAGAGGAGGTAATCACCCTTGTCGAGGTGCAATGTCTCCTCGACAAACTTGTTCTTCTTGGCGCCACCGGCCCAGCGCAGTCGCGCATCGGCCATCGACCAGACACGCTCACGCGTCGATGCGTTGATCAACCAACCGTAGTCCGCAAAAGTCTCAGACCAGTCTGCAACCTCACCCAGCGCCGCCAACTGGACGTCGAGTGGTTCGGTGAGCGTGAACCCGATCGAAGTATACTCGTTGTGGTCGGGACGCAGCAACTCCGCCACGACCTGATCGGAGTAGTAATTGCAGCTTGCGCCGGTAATCAGCTTGGAATCACCCGAAATTCTCAGGCTGTACTGGTCGATCAATTCGTCATCGTGCCTGCCCGAGTAGATCTGGACATTGTGATCGTTGTTCCGCAACTCTTCACGTAATTTTTCAAGCTCTTCCTCGGCCTCTTCGCGATCGCGCTCCGAGGCATCCAGCTCCCTTGCCAGTTCATCGAGGATCTCTTCAAGCGTCTCCAGGCTGAACTTGAAATCGAAGCTCCCGAATCCACCCGGTTCGCCGGCGTAGAAATAGGCTTCATATTCGCCCGGCTCCAGTTCGAACTGGCTGTCGTAGATGCGCAACATGTCGTCGTTTTCATACGGATCGGTATTGCGTTCCTCCATCACCCAGACCGGGCGCAGACTCCCGGTGCGCATGATCCAGGCATACCCGGCCATCTCCTCGTCACCGTTGTCGTTCGCAGCGCCGATCGCGCGAATCTTGATCGATGTCGGCTCGAGTACGCGGAAGCCTTTACAATAGAGTTCATCTGTGCGGAAATTATCGACCTTGACGATGTAGTCATCCTGGGCGAAAAGGCTGGGGGAGAGCAGAGCAGAAAGCAGGATTGCAGTAATCACGATTCCTAGCGTCTCTCGCCTCTGGCTGTAAGCTTGATTTAGCGACTTCATAAGCTGTTCTTTGATTTGAGGTTTTGCCTTACTATCCGTACCGGGCCCGTATGGCCTGTGGGGAACCTTCTCATGCGTGCTTCTAACACCTTCCCGTCAGCTCCAGTTCCCACATTTACTTATAGTCATTCTCAAGTAAAGTTTACGATTCTTGATTCGCGATGTTTCATCGCAGCAATCCTCAGCCTGAGCGATTTTGTGCCCTTCGCGAATAAGTATCCTCGTGAAAAAAGCGCCTGAAATCAATATTTTCGAGGCTCCGCGTGGACTCCGCACGTTTGGTCGCCACTGCGGAAGCGCATCGGAACGCCGCATGAACCGCTTCACCGGCCGCTCTCAATGCGATGAAAACGGCTGAGAAGATATCGCCGCAGCCTGTCGGGTCCTTGATTCGTTTCGCTGCCGGGGTGACAATCTCGTCGATCGAGATTCTGCCATCTTCCACCCGCCGCCGCCGAATTCGCAATCCCGGATTGCCACCGCGTGTCACGACCAATTCCTGGTTCGTATCCAGAGAAATTGCCGCTGCAAACCTGCGAAGACTATCCCGGCTGACAGGTTCACCGGCCAGTACTTCGAACTCGATTTCATTCATCTGGAGATAATCAGCGCAACGAACGACTTCCCTCCAGTCCCGCGGTCTTCGCAGGAAACGACTTCCATCACGACGCCGTCCCAGCGAATGGGAGTGGAAGTCGATAAAGATCGTGGCGGTGCTTTTCTCACGTAGCCACTGCAGAGTCTTACTCGAGATATCCCCGCCGGAGATAAAGTTGACCAGAATCGTGTCGAAATCAAGCACTCTGCTCACCTGGGTTTTAGTCACTGCCCCCACCCAACCTCTCAATACTTCTGATTTGTGCGAATCGTCGTGATAGGTCAGATGGCAGTGGTTGTTGGGGCGATCAACCACTTTGATCGCACCCGGCATAATGCCGGGCAACTCCTTCAGTTTCTCCAGAATCGCCTCCGCATGGTCCGAGCCGATTCGGACAACCGGCCAGATCTCTACCGCATCCCCCAGCAATTGATGAGTGATCTGTGAGAGGGGAATCAGGTTGTAGAGCATCCCTCCATAGCTGTTCGTGATCGAGCCATTGGGGCGCGTTACTGTGTCCACATTCACAGTACCTATGACAGCGATCCTGGTTTTCGCAGCAGCCATGCTCGGAATCTATGTGCCATTCGTTTGCTTTGCAAGGGAAGGGACACAGCCGGCTTGATAACACGCCGGGGTCGGGTAGTCAGCACAACGTAATTGGCTTGCTTCACTCTTTCTGCTCCACTATCCTTGGCGACATGCGGATTGGTTTTGATGGCAAGCGGGCGGTGTTCAACAACACCGGGCTCGGTAACTACAGCCGAACGTTACTGGGCTCGTTGAGTGAGTTCTATCCCGGTAATCAGTATCGGCTCTATACCCCGAAGTATGTTTCTTCGCCCCGCGTTCGCTTCGCTGAGTCCCGTGAGAACCTCTCCATCGTCACACCTGATTCTCTGCTCGGACGAGCGCTTGGTCCTCTCTGGCGCAGTCGGTTAATCAATCGCCAACTGAAAAAGGACCAGCTCGATATCTTTCACGGCTTGAGCAATGAACTGCCGTTCGGGATCGAAACGACCGGGATCAAGACGGTCGTAACGATACATGATATGATTTTCAAGCGTTACCCGCAGCTCTATCCCAGAATCGATCGCATCGGTTACGATCGTAAAGTCGCTGCTGCCTGCCGGATCGCGGACGTCATCGTCGCGGTGAGTGAGCAGACCAGGCAGGATATTGTCGAGTTCGAGGGTGTCGATCCTGAAAAGATTCGTGTCATCTACCAGAGTTGCGACGAACAGTTTGTTTCCGCACCGGCTGTTGCCAGATTGGCGGAAGTGAAGCGAAAGCACAATCTCCCCGATTCATATCTGCTCTATGTCGGTTCTATCGAAGAGCGCAAGAACCTGCTCTCTGCCGTCAAGGCCATCGAATCGTTTACAGATCTCAACCTGATCGTCCTTGGTAACGGCGGGAGCTACCGTCGAAGAGTCGAGGATTATATTATCGACCACAAGCTGGAGAGTCGAGTGCGCATACTCTCCGATGTTGCTTTCGCCGATTTTCCTGCAATCTACCGGCAGGCGCTGGCGCTGATTTATCCCTCCATCTTTGAGGGCTTCGGTATCCCGATCATTGAAGCGCTCTGGAGCAGGCTGCCGGTGATCACCACGAAGGGTGGCGTGTTTCCGGAAGCGGGGGGACCAGGTTCTATCTATGTCGATCCCTATGATGTGGCGGCGTTACGCAGTGCGATAGAGAGGTTGATAAATGATGAGCAGCGTCGCGTGGAGATGGCAGATACCGGGTTTGAGTATGTGCAACGTTTCAGTAGAGAGTATGTGACAAAGCAGATGATGACGTTGTATGAGGGTTTGGTAGGTTTGTAGGTCGGGTTTACTTGCAACCCGACAAGTCAAGTTCCATGGGAACTTGACCTACTCCTCTGCAGCAGGCAGCTCTTCAATCGGAGGCGCAGGATCGAGCCTGACCTCATCCCACTTCGGCAGACCACACCACATACACTTCGTGGAGAATGGCCAGTAGACGAGCCGACGCACAAAAAAAGTGTGCTTGCATGCTGGGCATCTGAACGTCGTCACACGATGACCAACTACTATCCAGGCTACAAACCATGGAAATGCGAGGATGAGTGGGACGTATTCATTTTCAGTTAGCCTGAAGAGAAGGTGCCCGATCACTCCGACGAGAAAAGGGGAGACTAAAAAGTAAACCCAAAAGGTGGTTCGTCGCTTCCGGTAATCCTCCCATGCGGCTGTCCAGATATGTTGTTGAGGCTTTGTCATAGGAATGTGGAGTAGGCCTGTTTTGAGCCAATTCGCCATTAGGTTGCTTTACTCATAAGTTGGGTCTACGTTGCCCAACCCCTCTTGAGAGGGGTCGTCCCTGTCTAGACGCGCAGCGGCAGGTTTGGGGCGGGGGTGTGTTCCTCACCCACCGCAGAGCGGTGGGGCACCGATGGATTCCCGCCTGCGCGGGAATGACGGCCCGTTGGCCGTTGCGATTCGCGTTCGCTAATCTTGGTGGGCGCAGCATGCTGCGCCCCTACGGTGATCTTCCGATGAAGTCGAACTCAACGTAGCCGGGGTGTGTTGCCCTCAGTAGGTCGGATTCCCTGGAACCCGACGAGTCAAGTTCCCAGTGAACTTGACCTACATGCTCCGCACCTTCGGTGCGGTGTCAGACAAGAATGTCTGACCTTCCGCGATCTTTCGCGTAGGGACGAATGGTATTCGCCCTTCGGTTACACGTGGGCGAGAACCTCTCGCCCCTACAACTCTGGATTCCCGCCTGTGCGGGAATGACGGCCCGTTGGCCGTTGCGATTCGCGTTCGCGAATCCTGGTGGGCGCAGCATGCTGCGCCCCTACGGTGATCCTACGATCGAATCGAGCCTACGTTGCCCAACCCCTCTTGAGAGGGGTCGTCCCAAGTTTGACGCGCAGCGGCAGGCTTGGGGCGGGGGTGTGTTCCTCACCCACCGCAGAGCGGTGGGGCACCGAAACTGTGAGAATTGTCTGTCTTCCCACAACCCTCGATTCCTGCCTGCGCCTGTGCGCCGTTGCGTGCAGGAATGACGGACTACCAACCGTGGCAAGTCACTTCAACGCCTAGTTCAGCAGTTCTCCCTGCTCGCCACCATTGTCGCCATTGCCGTTGCCGTTCTCATCCTCCTCATGGATGATGCGGGCGACATCTTTGACCTTATCGCCGGTGCCAAGGTTGATCAATTTAACACCCTGGGTGGCACGTCCGATCACGCTGATATTGTCGGCTCCCTGACGGATGATGATACCCTTCTCGGTGATAATCATCAATCCATCCTGATCAACCACTTCCTTGACCGCGATCACCTTGCCATTGCGTGCAGTGGTCTTCATGTTGATGACACCCTTGCCGCCGCGATTGGTGATTCGGTATTCGGCGATCGGAGTGCGCTTGCCGTAGCCGTTCTCGGTTACAGTAAGCAGCGATGTCTCACGCTTTACGACCACCATCGCCACCAGGTAATCATTGTCCACCAGGTTCATGCCGCGCACACCGTAGGCGGTACGCCCCATCGGCCGCACATTCTCTTCATTAAAGCGAATAGCCTGACCGTTGTGAGTGGCGAGGATGATATCGTTGGTGCCATCGGAGATGTCGACCTCGATCAGTTGATCATCGTCAGGGATATTGATCGCCTTGATGCCATCGCGGCGCGGATTGCTGAACTGCGTCAGCTCGGTTTTCTTGACCTGGCCATTGCGGGTAGCCATTACGACATAGTGATTCTCTTCGAAGTTGCGGACCGGCACGAATGCCATGATCCGTTCACCATCCTCAAGTTGTACCATGTTGACGATTGGCTTACCCTTTGCCAGCTTTCCGCCGACAGGGATCTCGTGCACCTTCACCCAGTAGCACTTACCCTTATCGCTGAAGAAAAGGATGTAGTCGTGCGTGGAGCCGATGAAGAGGTGCTCCACGAAATCCTCATCCTTCATGCTTGCGCCGATCACGCCTTTACCACCACGATTCTGGCGACGGTAGGCGGAGGTTGACAGGCGTTTGATGTAGCCCATATGGCTGATCGTGATCACCATATCTTCCTCGGCGATCAGATCTTCTACGGTCATTTCTTCTTCTTCGTCGACGATCTCGGTGCGGCGAGCATCGCCGAAGCGGGTACGGAGATCAACCAGTTCTTCCTTGATGATTTCCATGCGCATATCGCGGCTGGAGAGCACATTCTTGAGGTACTCGATCTGCTTGAGCAGTTCGCGGTATTCCTCTTCTATCTTCTCGCGTTCGAGCCCGGTGAGCCTCTGCAGGCGCATATCGAGGATTGCCTGCGCCTGAATATCGGTCAGCTTGAAATTGCTCATCAAGCCCTCCTTAGCTTCCTGCACAGTCTGCGAAGCGCGAATCAGCTTGATGATGGCATCGATATTGTCGAGTGCGATACGCAAGCCTTCAAGGATATGCGCACGGGCTTCAGCTTTGTTGAGATCGAATTGCGCTCGGCGAACCACGACTTCATGGCGATGATCGACAAACTCCTGCAGAACGCGCTTGAGCGGCATCACCTTTGGGGCGCCATCAACGAGCGACAGCATGATCACACCGAATGTCGACTGCATCATCGTATGCTTGTAGAGCTGATTCATCACGATCTGCGCCTGGGCATCGCGCTTCAGTTCTACCACGATGCGCATGCCGTCACGATCTGACTCATCGCGCAGGTCGGCGACATCCTCGATGTTCTTGTTGCGCACCAGGTCGGCGATCTTCTCGATCAGGTTAGCCTTGTTAACCTGGTAGGGGATCTCGGAGATGACGATATTCTCTTTGCCGTTCTTCAGCCGTTCGATGTTGGCTTTGGCGCGCACATTCAGGCGACCACGTCCGGTGAGGTAGGCCTCGCGGATTCCGGCACGACCATAGATGATGCCTCCGGTCGGGAAGTCGGGGCCGGAAACATACTTGAGTAGCTTCTTGTCTTCCATCTCCGGTTCGTCGATCAGTGCCACCAGCGCGTTGACCACCTCAGTCAGGTTGTGAGGCGGCATATTGGTGGACATTCCAACCGCAATACCGGAGGAACCGTTGCAGAGCAGGTTGGGGAACTTGCTCGGCAGTACCCGCGGTTCTCTGAGGGTCTCGTCATAGTTGGGCATGAAGTCGACCGTATCGCGATCGAGATCAGCCAGCATCTCCATGGCGATCGGAGTCAGGCGCGCTTCCGTGTAACGCATGGCGGCAGCCTCGTCGCCATCGATCGAGCCGAAGTTGCCCTGACCATCCACGAGCGGATAGCGCATGTTGAAGTCCTGTGCCATGCGCACAAGCGTGGGGTAGACGACCTGTTCACCGTGCGGGTGGTAGTTACCGGAGGTATCGCCGGCGATCTTGGCGCACTTACGATGCGGCCGATCGGGTGAGAGGTTGAGGTCGTTCATGGCGATCAGGATGCGCCGGTTGGAAGGCTTGAGGCCATCACGGACATCAGGCAATGCTCGCGAAGTGATGACCGACATCGAGTAATCGAGGTAGGAGGATTTCATCTCCTCCTCGAGGTAAACCGTAACTAAGTTTTCTCTGCTTATAGACATTTATGGTTCCTTGATGGTTCTAACATGCGCTCTGTATATGTGAGGCGATTATCTCGCCCAAGCTCTCGTGAATGTGCGCGGTGTACGTCCTCGTGCACCGCGGCTCATCTATGGTCGCGTTGTTTGCGCGTACCTAATTCCCCTCTTGAGAGGGGTGGATTTCATTCTCCGCTTTGGCGGAGGATGAAAGACGGGGTGTGTATGGTATTCCCACACGCCGTCACGCTTGATTGTCAAGCCCCAAGAGGGCTTGACCTACGTCCTATTTCGCCCTCACCCCTGAGCCCTCTCCCACTAGTGGGAGAGGGGAATCGGAGCGGGTATTTTGTATCAGCCGTGGCAGGTCACATCGCGACTCGGCAAGCCTCCTCGCGACAAGACCTGCCACAACCGGTTAATTCTGTTTCGCACCCTCTTGTCCCCGAGCTCTTTGCTCCCCTCGCCCTTGCAAGGGAGAGGGGCCGGGGGTGAGGGTTCCGGCCGAATGAATTCGGCCCTACAATGAGCACGCGCAGCGCGCCCCTACAATTCTGGATTCCCGCCTGCGCGGGAATGACGGCCCGTTGGCCGTTGCGATTCGCGTTCGCGAATCCTGGTGGGCGCAGCATGCTGCGCCCCTACGGTGATCGTACGATCGAATCGAGTCAACGTAGCCCAACCCCTCTTGAGAGGGGCGTCCCAAACTTGAGGCGAAGCCGCAGGTTTGGGGCGGGGGTGTGTCCATCCCCACCGTAGTGCGGTAGGAGACCAGGCTCCCTACACGTCCAGATTCTTCACGTACTTGGCGTTTTCCTCGATGAACTGGCGGCGGGACTCGACCGCATCGCCCATCAGCATCGTGAAAACATGATCGGCGTTGGCAGCATCCTCAAGCGTGACCTTCAACATCGTACGGGTGTCGGTATCCATCGTGGTTGTCCACAACTGTTCCGGATTCATTTCACCGAGACCTCTGTAACGCTGGATGCTCACACCCTTGCGTCCCGATTGATCGAGCAACCGATCACGCTCATCGTCGGAGTAGGCATAAGTCTCCTTGCGACCCTGCTTGATCCGGTAAAGCGGCGGCTGCGCGATATAGACATAGCCCTGCTCCACCAACTCCCGCATGTGGCGGAAGAAGAATGTAAGCAGCAGGGTCTTGATGTGTGAGCCGTCGATGTCGGCATCAGTCATGATGATCACTTTATGATAGCGCAGCTTGCTGATATCGAACTCATCGCGTCCGATACCGGTGCCAAGCGCCGTAATAATCGATTTTACTTCCTCATTGGAGAGCACCTTGTCGAGGCGGGCCTTTTCGACGTTGATGATCTTACCGCGAATCGGCAGAATCGCCTGGAAGCGGCGATCGCGGCCCTGTTTGGCCGAACCACCCGCCGAGTCACCCTCGACGATGAATATCTCGGAATGTTCCGGGTCGCGTGAAGAACAATCCGCCAGTTTGCCCGGAAGACGTCCCGAATCGAGTGCTGTTTTGCGGCGCGCCAACTCCTTGGCCTTGCGGGCAGCGGTTCTGGTAAAGGCCGCGCCCAGGCCTTTATCGGCGATCTTGCGGGCATCGGTCGGGTTTTCTTCCAGCCACTCGGAGAATGCTTCACCCATCACCGATTCGACAATGCCCTTCACTTCAGAGTTGCCCAGCTTCGTCTTGGTCTGACCCTCAAACTGCGGATCAGGGACTTTGACGCTCACAACCGCAGTCAACCCCTCGCGGGTATCTTCGCCGCTGAGAGAAGTGATCGCATCCTTACCGCTCTTGAAGAGTGAATTCTTCGACATGTAGTTATTGATGGTTCGTGTCAGAGCGGTCTTGAAGCCGATCAGGTGCGAGCCACCCTCGATCGTGTTGATATTGTTCACGAACGAGAAGATATTCTCGTTGTAGGTGTCGTTGTACTGCAGGGCAACTTCGACCTGCACGTTGTCGCGTTCCTTTTCGACATAGAATTTCTTCTTATGCGCGGCATTCTTGTTCTCGTTCAGATAGTCGATGAAGGCCATGATGCCGCCCTTGTAATGGAACGACTCCTGCTTCTCGCTGCGCTCATCCTTGACATCGATGCGAAGGCCCTTGTTAAGGAAGGCAAGCTCCCGCATTCTGCCGGCCAAGACATCGAACGAAAATTCGACCTTGGAGAAGATCTCCTTATCCGGTTTGAAATGAGTCTTGGTGCCGGCGCGCTTGGCTTTGCCGATCACCTTCATATCGGCGACCGGGTTGCCACGCGCATATTCCTGGAAGTATTTGTCGCCATCGCGGACGACCTCGACTTTACACCACTCCGAAAGCGCGTTGACCACACTGACGCCGACGCCGTGGAGTCCGCCTGAGACTTTGTAGGTATCGTGGCTGAACTTGCCGCCGGCGTGGAGTACCGTCATGACCACTTCAAGCGCCGGACGCTTCTGCGTGGGGTGCATATCGACCGGAATACCGCGGCCATTGTCCTCTACGATGATCGTATTCTCTTTGGTGATCGTTACCTTGATCGTATCGCAGAAGCCGGCGAGGGCTTCGTCCACCGAGTTGTCTACGACCTCATAGACGAGATGGTGGAGTCCGCGGGTGCCGGTGTCGCCAATATACATGGCGGGACGCTTGCGGACCGCTTCCAGGCCCTTGAGTACCTGGATTGTTTTGGCATCGTAGCCGCCACTACCTTTCTTTTCTTCCTTCACTTTGTCCTTCACATCCACTGAATCGACGTCCGACATTTCATCCTCTAATCTATCTCAACGGGTTTATACTAACTCGATGCAGAAACTTCGATGTTGCAGCTTCGATGCATTCAGGCGAAGCCGTGGTTTCAACTGAAGTGAATCTCCCGGACGACATTCGCGCCGAGGGCAGCATTCAGTTTTTCAATCATTTCAACGCGGGTGAAGTTCAACTCCTGACGCCAGACGGCAGAAGAGACTTTGACACGCAGGATTCCCTTGTTAATACTGACAGCGTGGGCCTTCTCGGCGATCTTGGCTCCCACAATTTCGGGGAAGAGACGGACGACATCCGCCTCATTGAGCCGCTGAGTGAGTCCGAGATGTTTCAGCGTGCGCGAGAGTACATCCCCGATTTTCTCCGCTCTTCTGATCCTCGATTCACTCATTCTCACACGCTCCCAGCATTGCCAATTGAACACTATATATACTAAATTTTATACGTATCCGCCAACCGAAACACCCCGTTTTTTTCGCTTTTTTGCCCACGCAACCCATTGCGGTACAGTGTGTTATAAAACAGAACGTTTTAAGTCGACATTGTTGAATCTTGTGTCGTCAGGTGATCAGCATTCCACCCGCAACATTGATCTCGGCCTGTATTGATGCGGTCTCGCGCAGATCTTCCGGGCGCGCGGAGGTGAGAAAAACCTGTCCCAGTTGCGGCAGAGTTTGCATGAGAGCCGCTAATCTATTGGCGTCGAGGTCACTTGCCAGTTCATCGAGCAACAGGATCGGTGTGTCATCGAGCGCATCACTGAGGTAGTTGTAGATCGCAAACTTGATGGCGAGTGCCGCTGATTTCGCCTCTCCCTGCGAGGCGTAACCTCTCGTTGGATTGCTGTTGAGCACAATCAACAGATCGTCGCGATGTGGACCGGCGGAGGTCGAACCGAAGTAGAGGTCCCGTTTGCGCACCTCCTTGAGCCGCGCAGCAAATGCCTCTGCCGAGCCGGCCTCTTCCTTGATCGAGGTGTCGAGCTGCCAGGTCAACTCACTTGTGCCCCCTTCGATCGAACGGTAGAAGAGTGCAAGATTCTCCCGCGTCTCGGTCACCATCCTCAGGCGGCGAGCATTGATCCGCGCTCCGACTTCCGCCAGTTGCAGGTCCCAGACTTCCAGCAAATCCAGCTGCGAATCCTCATCCTCGCCGATCTCGAAATCTTTGAGTAGCGCGTTGCGCTGGGCCAGTATCTTGTTGTACTGTATCAGGTCCCCCAGGTAACGCTTGTCAGCTTGCGAGATATAAAGGTCAAGCAGATGCCTGCGCGTCGAGGGAGGACCGTAGACCAGCTCGGTGTCTTCCGGCACATAGCTTACGGCATGGAAATAGTCAAACAGATCGGCGACGCGGGTCAGTTTCACACCGTCCACTTTGATCTGCCGCTTTTGACCTTTCCCCCAGGCCAGCTCGACTTCGGTCTCGGCGGCGTTGACTTTTCCAGCAACCTCAATGCGGGCGATCTCGGCGCCATTACGGAGCAGCAGATCATCCGACGCCCCGCGAAAACTCTTGGCCGTGCAGGCATAGAAGATCGCCTCAAGGATCGAGGTCTTCCCTGAACCGTTACGGCCGCCGATCAGATTAACCGATTCATGCGGTTCGAACTCGATTACTCCGATATTGCGGAAGTCGGAGATTTTGACGCGCGTCAGGTGCATGTCTCATAAGTTGGTCACTACAAGACAGAAGGCAATCACAATGTCTTTGAACCGTGGCGCAGCGTGCTCGGTTTCGTCACAATTGTTGCGGGGCGAATTGCATTTCGCGTATATTTCGGTCCGGGCGATCGTTCACTGGAGTGATGCCATGAAGATTGTGATTCCTGGTGGAAGTGGGCAGGTCGGCAATGTTCTCACGCGAGCATTCCGGCGAAAGGAGTATGATGTCGTTGTCATTGGGCGTCACGAAAAACTCGCCAGTCAAATAGAGTGGGATGGCAAGACCCTGGGCGCGTGGGCGAAACACCTCGATGGAGCTGACGTTGTCATAAACCTCGCGGGTCGAAACGTCAACTGCCGCTATACCGAGAAGAACTTGAAGGAGATGCTCGATTCGCGTGTAGACTCCACCCGGGTCGTCGGGAAAGCGATCGCGCGTGCCGAGCGACCTCCCAGGCTGTGGCTGCAAGCGAGCACCGCGACGATCTATGCGCACACGCACGGCGCCGCCCACGATGAAGTCGGCGGGACGATCGGTGAGTTCGAGCCGGAGGTGCCGGAGTACTGGGGTAATAGCGTCAAAATTGCGACGGCCTGGGAGCAGGCGCAGGAAGACGCAGAGACCCCGAACACCCGCAGGATCGCGTTACGCTCGGCAATGATCATGAGCCCCGACCGTGGTGGGATTTTCGATCAACTGCTCAAGCTCACGCGCCTTGGTTTGGGTGGCACGATAGCCGGGGGGAGACAATACATTTCCTGGATTCATGAAGAGGACTTTGTCAGAGCGATCGAATTCTTGATCGAGGCTGATAAGCTTGAGGGGGCGATAAATATCGCTTCACCGAACCCGGTGACTCAACGGGAATTTATGGCAGAGTTGCGTCGCGCCTGGGGAACAAACATCGGGCTTCCGGCCACAAAATGGATGGTTGAGATAGCTGCTTTCCTGATCCGTTCCGATAGCGAACTGATCCTGAAGAGTCGACGCGTGGTACCGGGCAGGTTACTTGAGCATGGATTTGAGTTCAAGTATCAGGACTGGGGTGTCGCTGCGCACGAATTGGTCTGCCGCTGGAAGAAGATCAGGGCGGCCCTGGAGGCCTAACCTTTCCAGTCACCGAACTTCGCGCGCATTGAGTCATTGTAGTCGGAGCTCTTGCCGGGCGGTATGCTCAGGAATTCCCATTGTTCGCCAAGAATGCCGCGTGCAATCATGACTATCTGGCCGGCGTGATAGGAGACATGGTTGAGGTTGCGCAGGATAGCGCGCCGTACCGGAGTCGGCTCCCCCCTGATCGTTACCTCGCGTTCGATATCCTCTTGCGTGAGAGAATCGAGCGCATCGAACGCTGTCTTCCAGCCTCGCTCCCACTTCTCCAGAACCGAAGCGCGAGTTTCGCCGACCGTAACAAACTCTGATTCGCGGTCACGGTCATTCTTCTCACCATCAGCGGTCAGGAAGTCTCGCCAGCGCGAATAGTGATTGCCGCCCAGGTGCTTCATCAACATACCGATACTGGTGTGTGTCCCGTTGATCGACTCAAAGAACTGTTCGTCGCCCACCTGTGCAGCTGCTCGCTCACACGCCTTCTTATAGGCCTGATATTGCGCTCTGACCTCGGCAATCCAACTCGAGTTGCTCATAGGGTTGTCCCGTTAGTCTGAGAGATAGTACTCAACCGTTGAAACTACGCGTACTTTCTTTATGTAAGGCGTGCTGTTGTCGCGCGAGTCGATCGTAAAGAGTCCCTGGTACGCCGTC
This sequence comes from Candidatus Zixiibacteriota bacterium, assembly GCA_040235515.1. Taxonomy (GTDB): domain Bacteria; phylum Zixibacteria; class MSB-5A5; order CAIYYT01; family CAIYYT01; genus JBECKX01. The sequence goes on along the minus strand of JBECKX010000077.1, from coordinate 22,579 downwards.
TTGATTTTCCCGAGCTTGCTCTCTGAATCCTCGGCGAACTTGAGTGCAACCTCGCGTGCGTTCTTGGTTGCCTCTTCGATCATTTCCGGCTTCACGTCGTTCAGCCGCGTAAAGAGATACTCGGTGCGCGCCATGTAGTCATCGCCGGTAAAGGCGATACCGTTCTTGCCAAGCTCCGGCAGTTGATTCATCACCTTGCGTACCAGGTCAATCTGCGTCGAATAGACCGTCACGGTTTGGGTCGCGGAATAACGGAATTCCGGTGCTGAGTTTCCGCCGTACATCTGCGCCGACTTGTCGGTGATTGACGGTTGCGAGACGGTAATCTCTTCAGCGGAGATTCCGCGCTGCTCCAGGAACGCTCGAATCCGTTCGTTGCTGCTTTCGATCGAGCCGTACAACCGACCCAGATCATTGTCAGCTTCCACGAATTGGATCGGCCAGATCACGACATCCGCCGGATACTCGCGTTCCGAGAGACCTTTCACGCTGACAGTACGATCATACTCCTTGAATGTTCTGACCGAGCCGGTCAACATCAGGCCCAATAAAAGCATACCGACTACGAAGGCGCCCCCCATCACAACGGCACCGAACTTACTCTGCTCTCCCATCACTTCATCCTCGACAATCTGTGGGCCATACTGGTGAAACTACTGAAACTACTGAAACTATTAGCGACGCTACCGGTCAATTATACAATCCAGTTTGAGTATTGGATAGAGTAAACTTCAGACGCGGATGAATCGGTAATCTGTGAAGCGCGCGGAGAGAGAGCTGTTGTACTTGCGACAAGAACGGAATATTATCGGTGTCATGTGTGCTACCCGAAAAAGCGAGGCTGCATCCAGGCTACCATGCATCTGTTGTGGCTCTGCGCAGACTGACTCCCGAACCGAGGTAGAGAGTACTCATACCGGAGAGTCATATACTCTCTATGAATGTCGCAGTTGCGGATCGGCATTCTACGATCTGAACCAGCATCAGGTTGATCTGGCGACGCTCTACGACGAGCAGTCTTCCGACAACGCCGCGATTTATCGACCCGAATTCACACCCAACCGCTACTGGGCGCGCGAGGTCAGGCGGCTGCAACGTCTGGCGGGCAAGCGCGTCAGCAGTGTGCTTGATGTAGGTTGCCGTACCGGTGACTTTTTGATGCATTGGCCGGTCGAGGTGCGCCGGGTCGGCGTCGAACTCTCGAAGAACTCGGCGGAAATCGCACGCGCCAGGGGACTGGAGATACACCAGGAGTATCTTGAGAAGGCCGAATTTGAGATGCAGTTCGATCTACTCACCTGCTATGCGGTGATCGAACACCTGCCGGATCCTGTGACCTTCCTGACCCGCGCAGCCGGCTTAGTCGAGCGTGACGGAATCCTGGCGATCATGGTCCCGACGCGCGAGTGCCTCAAGCGCAGGTTGCTGGATAGCCTCGGGAGGCGCTGGCATATGGATGATCCCCCCCTGCATCTGAATTTCATGAGTAAAGAGCTGGTCGATGCGACGCTCTCGAAACATGGGTTCAAGCTTGTACAGCGTCGTTACGCCTCCGGCGGCATGTTCAATCCGTTCGGCTACATCCCACTCATCGACCGGTTGGGTCGAGTGCTGATGGAATACCATGACGCTTACAGCCCCCTCAACCGCCTGCCGATATTCGATCATCTGTACAGCTACTTCAGAAAGGCTGACTCCCCGCTCAGGCGCGAGTAGTGGGTTTACCCGCTACTTGCGCGCAACCACCACCAATCGTTGCGCTTTCTCGTCGTACGGTGCACCCGCGAAACTGCCATACAGCTTGATTTTGCTGAATCCTGCCTGCTCGAGGCGGTCTCGAAACTCGAGGCCGGAGTAGACCCGTAATGGAAAGTGGTAGCTTGTGGCGCGTTCGTTCTTGATCACTATCCACTCATTTTGAATGCGAGTCCAATCATCGATGATTTGATGGAGTTGGATCAACTTGCTGCCGTTCGGAAGCTCGGTTGTAGCGCTCGGCAGGAAGATCTTCGCCAGTCGTTCCTTGCCGATCAGATCGAACACGCAAATACCGCCGGCGCGCAATGACGTGTGGATATTCCTCAAGATCTGCAGGTCTTCATTCGGGTCCTCGAAATATCCGAATGAAGTGTAGAGGTTGATGACCAGATCGAAAGCGTCTGGTCGAACAAACTCCCGCATGTCACAACCGACCCATTCGATCTTCTGCTTGTTGCGCCTCGCTCTGGCTTTGGCCTTGTCGAGCAAGAACTTCGTGCGATCGACGGCGGTGACGCGGAACTTGCGCTTTGCCAGCTCGATTGCGAATCGCCCCGGTCCGCAGCAAAGGTCAAGCAGGTCTTTACCCTTTGGTTTTGCCAGCCCCAGCACTTGTTCGGTTTCTTCCTTCGCGGCCTCGATTCGAGAGTCGGAGAACATAAACGGGTAGGTGTCGCGCCAAAATGACTCATCTTCAAACCAGAGTGGTTTTCGTGACTTCGGCATAGTCGCCCTCCTTGCTGAGCACACTCGATTAAGGATACAATTGTCTCCGAAACTGCGCAACTGCGACTTGGGGCGTACCGCTCGGAACAGGGCGGCCAGAAAATTGTACCAAAACGTACATATTATCCCGGTATTTGCGATTTCAGCGGTCGACAGCTCATACCACGAGACGCCTGTTTGTCAGCGGATTAGATGAATAGAGTACGAACGGCACGGCGGTTGCTCTCTCATTAGGTAGCAACTGATCAATCCAAGCAGTCCAGTTCAGTGATCAGATCTACCGGGCACCTGACATTCTAACAGATTCCTTAGGGAGGGATTTATGAAATCTCTACGTGTCCATCTTGCGAGAAGATCGCCCGCATTGTTGTTCATCTCTGCTGCAATTGTTGCGCTGGTTCTGATCGGTTGCTCCAGCAGTGCGACCGATCCTGCGGGGGGTGAGGAGTTCGTTTCGCTTCAGTCAAGCGCCAATCGCGTAACCGATCCTGCGGATGATCCGATCGAAGAAACAATGCAGATTAGTCCCTACATGATCAACCTGCAATCAAGAGGTGCCTCGGAGAGTATCCGCGCAATCATCGGGCTTTCATTCGAAGCTGGTTACGCGCTCTCGGACTATCAATTCACGCTGTCATTCAACGGTGTCGACGTGATCGATGCCTATGACTGCTACTACTGCTACATCGACGACAACCTGATCATCAGCTTCGACAAGAGGGATGTGATAGAGAGTCCCGTTACGCAAGCATTGGAGGATTCCGAGGCGGTAGCGGCGGTTAATGGATTCTATCGGGTGTCAAATGGTGAAAATGAATACGATACGTGGCTCTCGACAGTCGCCATGGTGGAGATTGTCAGTCCGTCGCGGTCCGATGCGTCCGCCAATCATCCGAATCAACCTCCGGCAGACTAACGGTAAGAGAATCGACAGGTGTTTGTCAACTGTCTGAATCCGGAATGATACGAATCGCGGGGCGGTGCGACAGAGTTGCGTGCCGCCTCCGAAGACACCCGGCAGCAGGGGGCGGAAGTGGTTAAAACTTATCGGTAGTTCAAGCTGAGTTTGAAAGGGGGCACGGTTCAGCGCGCTTCAACCTCCGAACGCCAGACTTGTTCCTTCTCGAAGTTGATGTCGTTTTCGATCCCGATGATCCAGAGCCCGACCAATTCATTCGAATCGTTCAGACCGTAAATGACGGCGGTCCCGGGTGAGATCGAATGGGAAATACGCTCATTGGAGAACTGGATGTAGAGCAGATCGCGCTCGGCATTGGTGAGGAACCTGGGATCTTCCGCAGCTTGCGCCGGATCTTTGACCAGCACGGTGCCGGGTTCGACATGATCGGGTGGGTGCAGCGCGCGTTCCAATTGCCACTCTTTGCGTGGCTTCCAGATCTCGATATCTAGCACACGGCCGTCGCGCGCCAATTCAAAGGAAAAATCGGTGGCATCAAGACTCGCCTTGAACTGACCCTTCTGTTTGATTCCGACAGAAAGCGAATCCCCGATCGTATCGTAGAATGCCCTGGTGGGAATTTGTTTCCGGAGACGCTTGGTCTCGACCTTAACGAGACTCATCACGCAATTCCGCTATACGTTCGACAGCGCGTTCTCCTTCGAAGGTATTGGGGAAATCCTTGATAAGGCGCTCGTAGACCTGAATTGCGCGCGCTGCCTGATCGGTCTGCTCGTAGGAGCGTCCCAGTTTGTAGAGTGCCTGCGGGAGCTTGTCGCTCTCGGAGTAGTTTTTGTCGACTGCTTCGAAGTAAGGAATCGCTTTTGCGTATTCACCGTTGCCGTAGTAGCACTCCGCCAGCCAATACTGTGCATCGTCGGTGATGGGCGTATCGGGGAACTGCTTGATGTATTCTTCGAAACCCATTTTGGCGAGTTCATAGTTGCCGGAGCGCAAGTCATCGAAAGCATTGTCGAACATCTTTTGCTTGTCGATCTGTGGCAGGCTGCTCTGTGGCACCTGCGTCATTTGTTGGCCGGGCTCATCCACGGTACCGGCTGACCCTGTGGCCGGCTGTTTGCCTGAGTCCACCGGTTTACCAGAGCCCTGACTTTCGCTGGTTGCGGGCTGGCTGGCTTTGTTACCCGGCGTATTGGCCATCGTAGCAGGTTGGTTGCTGATGATCGGTTGCGATGTCATCCCGCGACGCTCGGAGAGATCATTCATCCTCCGTTCCATATCGGTCAGGCGGCTGTTGATGATATCCATCTGGTCGAGCACTTCCTGAAGCGCTACTTTGAGATCGGCTTGATAGGTGACGTTCTTGTTAACCGTCTCGCGGAAAAGGCTATCGATCGACATCAGTTGATTCTGCGTCTGCGACGACGAGCGCTCGAGGTAATCGAGCTGACGTTGCATCGTCTCGATTTCACCGCGCGACGCACACCCTACCAGTGATATTACCGACAACGATACAGCGAGCAGAACAGGGATATGATATCTACTTATGCGCTTCATTCTACCAATCATACAATCGAAAGGGCGGCTTGTGGCCGCCCTTCGCATAAAACTTTCAGTTAGTTTACATTCCGCCCGTTACTACGAACTCACAGCGGCGGTTCTTTGACCAGGCCGCTTCAGTGTGGCCCATCATCGCCGGACGTTCCTTGCCGTAGCTGATTACGGAGAGGCGTGACGGGCTGATGCCGAGGTTGACCAGGTAGTCCATCGCTGCACGTGCGCGGCGCTCACCGAGTGCAAGGTTGTACTCGACAGTTCCGCGTTCGTCGCAGTGGCCCTCGATCAAAACCCTGAGGTCACCGTTCTCCTTCATCAGGTTGTAGTTGTACTGCAGGCTCTGTTTGGCGTCCGACTTGAGGTTATACTTGTCGAAGTCGAAGTAGATCGTCTGGAAGTCGATATGATCGACCGGCTCCACAGGCGTCTCGTCCTGCCCCATATTGCCGTCGTTCGTGTTAGTGTTTCTTGTGTTGTCAGTGACTGTTGGCTGAGTGGGTTCCTCAACCGGCGGCTTCTTGCCGCAGCCGACAACTACCATCATCAGTGCCGCTACTAACAGCAACAACCAAGTGAATCTTTTCATCCGTTTCTCCTCCTGGACACTATCGTCACCGTCGAATTTCTTTGTTTAGCACGCACAATAAAGCCGTCACTGCACGCATTCGCCCGCCCCCGTGCGGCAGTAATAATGGTACAGTTAAACACGTTTGTCAACATCTTCCAATAGAGTCTTGGGTCAACTTTCGGTTCAGGCGACCCGGGTCGCATGGTTGACCGACTATCTGGCCTCCAGATTCCGATCCTGGAAAGGTTGCCAAGCCGGATTTGATGACTTTCCGTCATGGGTAATCTGACGCAGGTTCTGTTTAAACATGTCCATTATGTATAGATCCCAGTCATCTCCGTTGCGCTTGGCAAACACCAGGTGCCAGCCATCGGGTGACCAGCGTGGGTTTTCGTTCGATCCGGTTTGATTCAAGATTTGGAAGTGGTCGCCGGTATGGTCGATCGTGCAGATCTGGAACTGGCCATCCTCACCGCGTGAAACATACGCTATCGCCGTTCCGCGCGGGCAGAAGTCGGGCGAATCGTTGTATTTGCGCTGGTAGGTCAACCGCGACACATTGAAACCTTCCGAGTCCATGATGTAAATCTGCGGTTGTCCGGAGCGGTCAGAAGCGAAGGCTATCTCGTTGCCGGTCGGCGACCAGGCAGCACCGGCTTCGATCGAGGCCAGATTCGTCAGCTGGCGCTTCACTCGGCCCTGACGATCGAGAACATACAGCTCGGAATTGCCATCCTTCGTCAGCGAAACCACGATCTCCCGATTGTTGGGAGAGATTCGCGCGGCGTTGCTCGAACCGGGAAACTGCGCGATCGGTTTCGATTCCCCGGAACTGATATCCACCTGCCAGATCTCCGGCTTGCCGTTCTTATAGCTGGTATAGATGAGTTTATCATCCTCGCGATCCCAGTCGGGCGAGAGATTCAGGCTCCGGTCATTCGTCAGTCGGCGCGGATTGTAGCCGTCGTAGTCGCACATCCAGAGTTCTTTGTGGCCGGTTCGCGACGAGATGTAGGCAATTCGGGTCGTGAAGAATGCTTGCTCCGCGGCAATTCGTTCCACCACGGCGTCACCTATCATGTGCGAGATGCGCCGGAAGTTGTAAGATTTCGTCTTCAGCTTCTCGGTCGCCAGATCAATCTTGCGAATCGGCAGCTCATTGAGATCGGTGATGTTGTAGTAGACCTTGATATCTTCGCCGTCAAGTTCAACATTACCGTCGACGAGATAATTCGCACCCATCCGATGCCAGACCGCCGGAGTCAGCTCGTTGACTTCGTAGACGCGGAGATAGAAGGTGTCACGCTCAACGACTTCGAAAAAGATGTGGAAGTCGAGATCATCGAACACCACCTGCCGCACCGCCCTGGCCAGCGAGTCGGCTCGCACGGAATAATCCCCCACAACCTTGAAGTCGCCAACCGCAATCTTGTACGGTTTCCATTGGCCGGTCTGGATCTTCAATTGGAGTTCAAGGCCACCGGCGGCAAAGAGATTGCCACCCAGAGCCAACAGGAAGAGCAGTGCGATGGTCAGGATCGCCGCTTTTGGCGCAGCGAAAAGAAATCGGTTATGGTACATACTCAAAGTCCAGGTGTAGTCCAATAAACTCATAGTCAAAGCCTGATGGGAAGGGCGGGAAGGCACCCGCACGTTTGATCGCCATCAGTGCCTGTTGGTCGAAAATGGAGATGCCGGAAGAGCGTTCGATTACCGGTTCTCCGATCAGGCGGCCGTCGGAGCCCACCTGGAAGTAGATCGTGCAACTGATCGTTTCCGCCGAACTGACCGGGTTGCGCCAGGCGCGCTCGATGCGGTTGGTCAGCATCCCGATATTGTATGGCAGGTCATAGCTGCCGGTACCGCCGTTGCCTTCACCTGAGGCGACTGAGGCATCAACATCGACTCCGGTCTTGCCATCCTGTTGCACCGTCTTCGGTGCCGTCTGCTTTGGCTCCTCAGCCGGTTTCTTTTCAGGGCGCTTGGTGACCTTCTTAGTAGTCTCCTCTTTCGGCTTGTCAGGTTTCTTTTCCTTCTTAGGCGATTCCTTCGGCTTCTCCGGTTTCTTCTCTATTGGCTTTTCAGGAATGATATCCGCCAGTTTCTCCGACATTTCAGGTTCGAAGTGTTCCTCGACAGACTCGTCGGGAATCGCGTCGTTGTTCGCCGGAGGTGGCACGAGAGCCTTGGCTTCCTCCTTCGGAACATCTGACTCCGTCTTCGCCGGCGCTTTGGGAGTTCCGCCACCGGTCAGATCAACGCTTCCAATCACCAGACGTTCTGGCATCTTGCCAAACATCCCCGCCGCAGGGTTGATGATGACCAGCAAGGATACCAACGCCAGGTGTCCCAGCACCGAGATCAGCAGGTCCTTCTTCAGTCGTTCGTCTTTACGATTGCTCATATCAGTTTATCCGGCAGCAAATACGGAAACGCTTCAACGCCGGCTGCTTCTTTTAGTCCCATTTTCCGGAAACTTGGTTACCAGCCCAACCTCCGGTATGCCGGCAGCCTTGATCATCCCCATTACTTCTACAACTCTCCCGTGCGAAACGGTGCGATCTGCGCGCAGGAAAACTTTCTTTGACTCAGAACGGGCATATGCCTCCTTGACAGCCTCCTCGAACCGATCGTTGGCGGTGCGATCATCGACATAGATCACGCTGTGATCGTCAATAGTCACCACCACGCCGTCAGAGACGATATCAGCAGCGAAAGTTGTCTCCGGCAGGTCGACATCGATACCAGATTGCATCAATGGTGCGCTGATCATAAACACGATCAGGATCACCAGCACGACATCCACCAGGTTGGCGACATTGATCTCGTGCATACTGCCGTACTCACGTTTGCGCCAGCTACGTGCCATTGGTCTGCTCCCTCGTTACCGCCGCTAAGAACTCCTGGGAAAAATTGCGAAGGTCATCATTCATGAAGCGCAGTTTGGTGGAAGCCCAGTTGTACGACATTACCGACGGAATCGCCACCGCCAGTCCGACAATTGTCGCGATCAATGCCTCGGCAATACCGGGCGCCACAACGACAAGCGATGCCGACTCCTGAATACCGATGTTCATGAACGCTACCATGATACCGTAGCAGGTTCCGAGCAATCCGATGAAGGGCGCGGAAGTGGCGGCTGTCGCCAGAAACGCGACGTTCCTCTCGAAGCGCTTGAGCTGTTCGTTGGCTTCCTTTTCCAGGATGCGGTCGATGGCTTCCAACTCATCGGGTCCGAGCTTGACTGTGCCAGCCTGACTCATTCGTCCCTCGGTCTTGAGGCTTACGAACGCCTCCCATTCCCGGAATCCCTCTTCGAACACGCCGGCGAGAGGGGTTGCACGGTAGTTGAGGCATTTGCTGTGAGCCTCGCGCAGGTTGGTTCTGCGGCGAAAAGTCGAAAAAAAGCGGCGCGAGTCGGCCTCGGCAGCCTTGAAAAGACGCCATTTATTGATGACTATAGCCCAGGTTCCGAAGCTCATGACGACCAGGACCAGCAAGATGATCCATGCCACGAGCGACATTCTAGAGATGAGGTCCCAGAGGGCGCCCTGAATCAACACTCCGCTAAACAAGTCAAATTTCCTTTCTGCCTGGCGTTCCCCGCAATGGAACAGGTAGAAGATTCTAACTACGCTGTCTCTTCTTGACGCTTATACTACCATATACAGCCCGATGAGGCTGATATTTCCGTATTTCCGTCGAAAATGATTCTATGATGTTGTGGCATAACGACAAAGGCTTTTGCGCGAAAATTCCGGGTGAAGGCTAAGATCAAAGCTATCAAATCGTTGTGGGGGAAGATTGTTGGTGGGGGATGAGTTTGTGAGGATGCCGGTGCAACTGTCCGTTGGGTCACAATCCGTCGATGCTATTGATAGACAAACTGTTGAGAGTGACCAGCTCCGGCAAAGCTGCTAAGGGCAGGCGGCACAGGGGATTGGACCGCCGGCAAAAATGAAGTTCACGAGGTAGACCGCATCGGTGATCGTGCAGAGACCGTCGCAATCGAAGTCACCCGCATACTTATCCAGTGGTGTGTTTCCATAGGCGAAGAGGTAGTTAATTATGTAGACGGCATCCGCGATGATTACCTCCCCACTTCCATCGGCGTCGCCGCATGGGAGATCGAGAATCAGGAATGCATCGAGCAACGCCAGTGACTCCGACCCGGTAACGACGTGCAGGTCCACATAGCCGGGTGTCGATTCCGGATTCAGATGGAGATCGACCGAGAGGTGTTCCGGATCGGTGACCCCCACCTCGCCAACCTCCATCGTCGAGTCACTGAAACTGACCTGCGTAACACCAGCCACGAAATTCGTGTTTGAGCCGGTTACGAAGAGAGTGAAACTGATTCCGGGGGAAGCCGACTGAGGGGAAATCGAAATCAACTGCGATTCATCCGTCGACGCCGTGGTGACAAAGAATGGGCCGGGGAATGGCTCATCGGCGATCTCAACCCCGGTCTGGACCGTAACGTCGCGCGGACCTGCTGCCGCAGTGGAATCAATGCTGATGTAGGTGTCGAGAATGGTAGCCGCCACTGCCCCCACGCTATCCACCGTTATTCCACTGCCAAAGTCCACGAGCGAAGAGGCGTCAAAGCTGGTGTTCATTCCATAGACCCTCACTTTCAATTGCTCACCACTCTTGCCCGTACCGGGAGCAACAGAGAGTATTGTAGGATCAACCAGCGGGGCTATGACCTGGAACACGCCGACCCCGGTCGCAGTTTCCAGTTCGCCGGCAAGGTCAGTCTCGGCGATGACATCGCGGAATCCGAGTGCTGCTCCCGGGTCGATCTGTATTGTCACATCGAGTTCACCGGGACTGATAACGTGAACTTCCGTCACCGTTATTCCACCACCTGTGAAGCTAACCTGGGTTCCTGAACGGAAATTGGTCGATACTCCGGTAAGGCGCACGGTTACGGTACTGCCTTGCGGGCCGAAGGATGGTTGTGCCAGCGCGACTGAGTTTGTTAACCCGCCCTGTACGATATTGAAAACCGTGTTTTCATAGCGCTGCGCCGACTCCGGTGTCCCATCGTTTACCTCGGGGACAAATGCGAAGATTCCTCCGGTCTCCCTGGCCAGTCGTGAGAAGGCCTCGTAGGCGCTGTACTGAACCGGTAGTGGCACCGGGATATAAGTCACCGGGGCAAAATCGAGCTGCAAACCGTTGAGGTCGAAGTCCTCATCCTCGAAGAACTCAAAGGCTGTTCCATACTGAGGGCCGACTATCGGTTCCGGGGTGGAGGAGAGATCGATCTCTGTCGTAATTGAATCTTGCAGGTAGCCTGGAGTGGCGCCACAGAGCATCTCGATCGGGGGAGGGTTGATATTGGTGTAGACAATCGAGAATGAGCCGTCGTCTCTCAGGATTATCGTGAATGTTGCCCTGAATGAAGCGAAGAAAATCGGGATGTTGTCATATACGACATGAAACTCATCACCCACCGCACCGGCGGAAACCTGCCCACCGAGCGACGGATTGAGCGCCGTCCAGAGTCCGGCAATCCTCGGTGGTCCGGTCTGGAAATCTTCCGCATCCGCAACTGCGGCTACATCTCCTTCTTCGAATGTGATATGGCCATTGGCGGAGACAAACAGGGAAGTGTACAATTCCCCCCGAAATGGGAAGGCAAACGGCAATGCCACTTCGATAAAATCATCATTGCCGAGTGGTAAGGGAGTTAGGTCAAGCTGACTCGATTCGACAACACCCGACAGGAGCGGTCTTGCGCTGATGGCTGGCTCGAAGCTCGGAGAGTTATCTGATACTCGCAAGAGGCTCGGTGACATGCTCTCGTCACAACTGCCGGAGAGCATCACATCCACCCTGATACCGCGCGAGCGTAACGCAGCGATCGCACCGTTCAAGTCCGAGCCGGGATGAGGGTCGGCGTCTGTCGCAAAGAACACTCGTCCGGAATTATCCTTGATGCCATCCTGCACCTGGAAGATGGCATCTACAGAGGCCTCCGGGCAATCAAATCCGCCATCCGCGACAAGCGCCGCCACCTGCGCCTGAACTGCTGTAAGATTTGTCGGATTACGTTCTGAGACGAAATCTTTAAAGGTCGTGAGCTGGAATATATGCGTGGAGTCATCCCCGTAAGTTGTCAGGTGATTGAGAAGACCTTGACGCACCCCAACGATCTCCTCTTCCATGCTCCCGGTGTCATCGATGATGAATGCGACATCGACACCATACTTAATCGAGCGGGCGGGGCTGATGTAGTCGCCGGTCCGAGGCGAACTGGTGTTCCACCCTTCCACGAACCACATGACGGTTGATCGATCGGCAAAGAGGCTTTCAAACTCCTGTTGAGTCGGAGTGTACTCAGGTGTGCTCAGCTCCGGAGAATCGAAAAGCACCAGGTTAAGATCATCATTCATGAAACGAACGCGGAATTTATTGAGTCTGTTGCTGGGTCCCGCGCCGTTTGCTTTCCATTTGAAGGTGGGTGGAGCATCCCCCGGTGCTACCTGCAGCTTGTCAGCAGGCTGGGTTGGCTCAGGGGCAACTTTGTGGTAGGCGAAGATCTTGCCATAGGTTGTCTTGGTCTGATAGTTTTCTGCCGATATGAACGAACCCCAGGCGTCCGACAGGTTGACTGCGCCCACGGCAACGATATCGTTCCAGATCACGGCGTCCCCCAGAGTTACCTCATCGCCGCTATCGTCATTTGCATCGTAGAGATCCCAGAGAATCCTCTGAACGGCCAACTCGTTGTCCTCGCCTGTGGATTTGCCCCCCATATCTGATTCGAGGTCATACGTGATGCTGGCGTCTTCCGTATCTTCATAGGTCGAATTCCCGACTCCCGGAACACCAGCTGGTTCAGCGGCCTCATTTTGAAGTGAGAGGGCAAAATAGGTCGGCCACCCTTCACCCCAGGCTAGTCGAATACCGTTGTCCTTTCCGAGAGCCTCCCCAAGATTGGCAGTGAAGGTATGCGCACCACCGGGACTATTTGAGACTCCGTAGTTGGATGCCAGATAGTGTCCATACTCGTGATGCAGCACATCCCAGTCGTAACGATCACCCAGCAGGATGTACAAGTGGTTGTCCGGGGTTTGGGAAAAGAACGAGGCATCTCCGGAACCTGGGAATTCAACGGGAATGAGCGATGGCATGGCGCCGGCCAAATCCTCGACATACAGACTGGCCATCACAATGGCATCGGCGATGGAAAACGCATTACCTGCAGCCCGTGTATTGCCGATCGTCACGTTAAATACAGTGTTGGCTGTGACATCAGGTTTGACCGCGCTGCGGGCGGCATAGGTAACATCGTTGGTGGAAACCGGGTTGTTTCGTTCTCCCGGCGGGGCGACATAAAACCCATCGGAGCGCGCCAGGATACGAATGTAAAGATCAAGATTGTCGCCAACCTGAGACTCAACCGTTGCAGAAAAGAAGCCATTCTCATTGGTTGTCACGGTCGCGAGGAGATCATCAGCCACAAGATCCTCATCAATCACCTCCACCGGCGCGAATCTCACCGGATGAGTGCCTCCGTTTCGGTCAGTCCAGAGGACTGTACCGGAGACTGCGATAAAGTCTGCTGGTGAGGATTGGTCGGAACCGCGCGGATCAGCACCGCTCTCGAATGAGGTTTCCGCATCAATTGTTCTGAGCTCCCTGAGTCCTTCCAGATACATTGTTGAGTCAATGGCACTCGTGTCCAGCAGAAACTGAAGACTATCGACAGCCGCGCCGTAGAAGCTACCGTCCGACCAGCTGGTGGTGGTTGATTCTACGATGAAATACAAGGTTTGCGAGCCGGAGCTTTCGGTGGTGTCCCCGTCAGACAGATAACCAAGCGCACCCCGGAGAGTGGCGCGTCCGACCGAGGAGAATACTACGCGTGCTTCAAGGGTTTGTTCGACTCCCGCCGCAAGGCTATCGTACGTCATCTCAGCCGGGTCGATAATGGTCAGACCTCCTGTGGCGGTCATCCATAAACGCACCGTGGAGAGATCAAACGCGGGAGTCACGGAGAGAGTTATCTGAACCGTGTCGCCCTCAGGACCCGGTTCCCCATCCAGCGAGAGCAAGATATCTAGTGGAGGCTTGAGGCTGCAATGGCGGGCTGTATCTCCGTACGACCGTTCAGCCGAGTTTTGTGTAGCAGGTTCGGCACCTACAACTGCGTCCGACACGCCGCAGAGAAGAGTTGCCCAAATGAGGCACTTCAAGAGGCAAACGCGATAATGGTCGAGGGCTGGCATCGCTACTCCATATGAGCATTTGTAGATGATCTTGAAAAGCCGCTAGCACGGTAGAGAGGCAGTAAATATTCAGCGACCCATTTTATCCATGTATCTATCATTATAGGGCGAAATGCGGTTCTGTCAACCAAATCCTTGCGCGGAAAGGATGGCGAAGCAGACACTACGCGGGTTAACGAACTGGCTCCGCGCTGCGGCGGTCTTGTGCCGTACGGGGTGGTTGCGTATACTTGAGCCGGCGCGAGCCGAATCTGCTCTATTTCCGGAGGTGTCAGAATGATCGGAAGAGTGTGGCATGGCTGGACATTGCCGGCCAACGCTGACAAGTATGAAAGCCTGCTGAAGTCGGAGATTTTTCCCGGAATTGCAGCGAAGGGGGTAGCGGGCTACCGCGGGATTCAACTCTTCAGGAGACCGTTGAACGGCGAAGTGGAATTCATCACGATCATGTGGTTCGATTCAATCGAAGATGTCAAATCTTTCGCCGGCGTCGACTATGAGACCGCGTACGTCCCCGCCAAAGCGAGGGAAGTCCTCGCACGCTTCGATACGAAATCGCAACACTACGAGATCCGCGAACGGCTGCAGTATTAGCTGTAGTATTAGCTGCGGTATCGGCTGCAATATCACTATATCAATAGTTGAGGGGAGCCGGCAGATCGGTGGCTCCCCTCCTACATCGGTGCACAGAGCACCATCAGATTAGAAGTTCTTGCTTCAAGCTTCGGCGGCTACAGACAGCCGGCACAGGGCGCAGGTCCTCCACCAAAGATGAAATTGATCAGGTAGACGGCATCCCCGATCGAAACGGTACCGCTGCAGTCGCAATCGGCCGCTTCAGGTGGATCGGGTGCGGGTCCTCCACCGAAGATGAATTGAATGATATAGACGGCATCGGCAATCGAGACCGATTCGTTGCCATCGGCATCACCACAGGTATAGAGCGGGCCACTGGCCAGGGTATTGAAGGCATAGACCAGGCCGTTGGAACCGAACGTTACGCAGGCGATATTCGGCAAACCATCGTTGCTGATATCCCCGACCCCGACGTGCATCACGTCATCCGCGCAACTGTAAACCCAGGAGGTGTCACCGGTCAGTGGTTCAAGCACGTAAATATTCTGATCATCGGAGCCGGCGATGACCTCCATCTCGAAGTCGTTGTCGACATCAAATGCCAGCACGCTGTTGACCTCTCCACCGGTCGAGTAGTGCCACAGTTCTGAGCCATCGACCCCATTCAGTGCGTAGACATTCTTGTTGGTCGAGTTGCCGGGCACAATCACCTCGTCGATGCCATCGCCGTTGAGGTCTCCGTGCGACATGCTATGCGTATTCGATGCCGCCTCGACCGGTGCACTCCAGAGTTGGGTATGGCTGACGCCATCAACCGCAATTATCTGGCGCGGATTGATCGGGGTAACCGCCAGCGCGACATCAGGGACACTATCAAGGTTGGCATGAAACACTTCGACATGCTCCACCGCCTGCGGTGCATCAAAGTCCCACAATTCACTTCCGGTAGAACCGTCCAGTACTGCGACTCGCTGTCCGGCAGTGCTCCCGCCCACCGCAACGACGACATCCGGTGCGCCAATTGCGTTCATTTGAGCGATTTCAACCTCTCCCACCGCACCGCCGACATTCATCGACCAGAGCGTCAGGCCGCTGGGGCCGTCGATCGCGTAGACAAAGCTATCATCACTGCCCGCGATGACTTCCCACGCACCGTCGGCGTTCAGGTCGGCCGATTGCAGGCATTTGCGGTAGATCTGATCCCCCGGATTCGGGTACTCCCACATGAACGAACCGTCGCTGCCATAGAGAGCGGTTACGCGATCATCATCTCCGGCAACCGCAACATCGAGATCGGCATCACCGTCGAAATCTCCCATCGTGACCGCGTATAGATTTGCGGTGCCGGTCCAGCTCCAGAGCAACAGCCCGCTCTGACCGTCGATCACCCAGACCTTGTCATCGACCGAACAAACGGCGGCTACTTCATCGTAGCCATCGTCGTTGAGATCGCCTATCGCAATGGCATTGCCGTACTGGCCGAAGTCATGCTCCCATAGGAGGGGTGATGCTGCGGTTCGCAATACCCAGACACCCTTGCCGGGATTGGGTGGCGAGAACGTTCCCTCCGCCGAACCGCAGGCAGCGATGTCGAGGACATCATCACCGTCGAAGTCGGCAACCTCCACACCGGCGAACGTTCCGGCGACCGAGTAGTACCACTCGAGGATGCTGCCATCGCTGTTGAGTACCGAGACTCGATCGAAAGTTGCAGCCACGATATTCAGTTCTTTGTCATCGGTCACGTCGCCGACCGCGATGTCGACCGGAAAGCCGTCAAGCGTATCTGATGCCCACATTGGCGTGTTGTTGGTCCCATCGAAGGCATAGATTACCCGTACTCCGAGATTGTTGCCGACCAGGAGGTCGAGGTCATTATCCTCGTCCACATCGAAGGTATGCAGGTTGATTTCACCGTTGGTATGATCGAGCGAGCCGAGGTTAAAACTCCACTCGATTTCGCCCGTGTTCCCGGTGCGCACCATGATTTCCGCGTGGTCATCACCGAACACCGTTCCGAAGATCACTTCCGGGATCGAGTCGCTGTCGATGTTGGCGGCGTGAACGGTGAGGTTGATATAGGAGACTGTCTCTTCCCAGATCTTGCTGCCATCGCTGCCGTTGAGTACACCGCAATACTGGTCGAAGCCGGCGAGATACTCATGGGCGTAGGCAACATCATCGTCACCATCGGCGTCGACATCCACTGCCGCAAGATCGTTGATCCAGAGGCTGCCGATATCCTTACTCCAGAGCAGCAAGCCTGTGGCGCCATCGATGGCATAGATGAAGTCGTCGAAGCTTCCGGCGGCGACATCCAGTTGATTATCATTGTTGAGATCACCCACGGTGACCGCGGAGACCGTTGCGCCGACATTGAAAACCCAGATCTGCGAACCGTCGGCGCCGCTGATTGCATGCACACGCCCATCGGGTGTTGTCGCCGAGTTGTAAGATGCACCGGCAACGACATCCAGGATGCTGTCACCGTCGATATCACCGACGGCAAACGAACGAACCGCGTCGTCAACACTGTATTCCCACAGTGTGTCACCATTTTCGCCGTTGATACCATAGACTTTGTGGATTTCCCCATAATAGTCGGGGTTGTTTTCAGCAGCGAGAATATCGGGGACACCATCGCCGGTCAGATCATCGACCGCAATGTGGCCAACTCTCCAGGTAGGATCGAAGGTCCAGACGGCTTCGCCCGAAAGTCCACCTTGTGCCAGCAGCGATGAGGATAACACCAGAATAAGCAGGGCAAAGGTGAGCAGACTCCCGCCACGCAGGCAAGTAGTATTCATGATGTGCCTCGCAAAATAAATAGGGGGTTGTTGCTCGTGTGCCTGTAATTAGCGGTCGAAGTGCGAATCTGTCAAGGAGTTTATAATCTGCGAGAGCTCGCGCGGACCAGGCTACGGCTGATACGTGACGATGTTGGAAAGCGGCGACGTATTCCGCGAGTCATCCGATACCTTGATGCCGAAGTAGTAGGTCGAGTCCACCGGAGCGATAAGCAACTCCATCACCTCATGCGTTCCCGGCTCGGACGGTACCGGCTCCCCCTGCGTTACTGTGGCGTTGCCCCAGTTCCGTAAGGTAGCCTGATCGTGGGAGTAGCGGAGGTCATAGAATGATGCTCTCCCCCGCGTGTTATCATCCCCGGTAGCGGTCCAGGAAAAGAAGAGTGAGTTAGCACGAATGCTGTCGAGGCTCAAATCGGTGACTTCGTGCGGGCGGGTGGTGTCGCGAGTGATGCGATCTGACTCGCAGGAAAGGATGATCGTTGCGGTGGTGATAAGCAAAGATAACAGGGCCGCCGCGGCGGGCTGAGACAGTCGCGCAACAATCAAAAATCAACGCGTCCTTCGAGTGCCTTGGCAAGGGTCTGGCTGTCGGCAAACTGCAGGTCGGTTCCGACCGGGAGTCCGCGTGCGATCCGTGTAATCCTGATCCCGAACGGTTTGAGCAGCTTTGCAATGTAGACTGCGGTCGCTTCTCCTTCGGTATCGGGACTGGTAGCGAGAATAACTTCACTCACTTCACCTTTCACGCGCGCAAGCAGCTCCTTGATCTTGAGATCGTCGGGGCCAATGCCGTCGAGCGGTGAGAGCACACCGCCGAGCACATGGTAAACCCCGTGGTATCCCTCGCCTTTGTCCAGCGCGATCAGATCGCTCGCTTCTTCGACAACGCATATCTTCGACTTATCTCGCTTCATGTCGGTGCAAATCCTGCAGGGGTCTGCGTCGGTCAGGTTGCAGCAGATCGAGCACTCGCGGACCTTGGTTTTGACATCCTTGATCAACTGCGCCAATTCGCTGGAGTCCTCGCTCGGGAGCTTGAGGATATAGAACGCCAGCCGCTGCGCCGACTTGCGCCCGATGCCGGGCATGCGCGAAAGCCGGTTTACCAGCTTTTCAAGCGTATCTGAAGATGCGACCTGCTTTGCCAAATGGATACCCCCGGCCTACAGACCGAGATTGCCCAGACCCGGGATATTCAAACCACCGGTCAATTCCGCCATCGTCTCCTGCTGCTTTTGCTGCGCGTTCTCCTGCGCCTGAGTGATAGCCGAGACGATCAGGTCCTCGAGCATTTCGATGTCGCCATCCTTGACTACCTCGGGATCGATCTTAACTTCCTTCAAGTCCCCCTTGCCGGTCACGACCGCTTTGACCATGCCGCCACCTGCGGTGCCCTCGACCAGCTCGCGATCGAGCTGTTCCTGCAGTTCCTGCATCCTGGCCTGCATCTTCTGCACCTGCTTCATCATATCGCCGAAGCCTTTAGCCATACTCGGACTCTCCTCTCCTATAACAAATCAGTTAACTTCAACTACAGTTAAACGTCATTCGATGTCGTGTCGCTCAACAATTTCGGCATCGAAGACGCGCATAGCATCCTCAACCACCGGATGGTCCGTCCGCTCACTCTCCGCGAAGAGGGTAACCCGCTTTTCACCGCTCTCTTCTTTGTGAACCAGATTGGCATCCACGAAAAACTGAAAATGGTATGCCTTACCCGTAGCATTGCGAGCCACGGTTTCGAGTGTGCGCTGGAGATCCGGGCTGCGGAAATATTGCACATGAACTTCGCCGTAACGATCATACGCGACCTTGATCTTGTTGCCTTCAATCGACCGTGGTTGCGCCAGCGAGAGCTTGATATGCGCATTGCGGTGCGTCGGTTTGAGCGCGGCCAGCAGTTTTTTCCAGATCTCATCGAGATCAACCCCCTCCGCCTGGCTCTCTACCTGTTCCTGTTCCGAATCGGCTGCAAACCGCCGGGGTGCTTGCTCAGTCGGTGGTGGTACCTCGGCTTGTTGAGGTTGGGGGCGCGGAGCTAGTTCAGACGCTTTTTTTTTTGAAGCGCTGTCCGCGTGCGTGTCTGCTATCGGGGCTGCCTTGCCGGTGAGGCTGCGCAAAGCATCTTCGACGCTGATTGAACTGCTCATCTCTATCAGTTTGAGCAGTGTCAGTTCGATATTGATCTGCGGATCGAACCCATCCCTGATCTTCTGTTCGAGGGCAACGAGCAGGTTCTGGATGCGCAGTAAGTCGTTGAGGCTGTAATCCTTCGCCATCGTCACATAGGTGCCGGCCTCTTCCGCTGTTACTCCGTAGTCGGGCGCGATGTCGGGGGCAGCCTTGAAGAGAAGCAGCATCCGCAGCTCCTCTTGAAATCCGCGCACGAATTCCGCGGCGCCAATGCCCGATTTGAGCACTTCATCGATCTTGCGAATAACCACGGCCACTTCGCGCTCTTTGATCGACTCAAGCAAATTGCGGTACTCGGTTCGGGGCAGGATACCCAGCGCATCGGTCAGCAGGTCCAGTGTGATTGTCTCATGCTGCCAAGATGCCACCTGGTCGAGGATCGAAAGCGCATCGCGTAACGAGCCATCCCCGCGTCGGGCAAGTTCGGCAAGGGCAGCAGGCTCGATGGTAAGATTCTCCCGCCTGGCTATCTCGGCCAGGGCTTCACGCAAGCCGGACTCGGGGATGCGTTTGAAGTCGTAGCGCTGACAACGGGAGAGAATCGTCTGCGGCACTTTGTGAACTTCGGTGGTCGCGAAGATAAAGACAGCGTGCGCGGGTGGTTCTTCGAGGGTCTTCAGTAACGCATCGAACGCCGAGCCGCTGAGACGGTGCACTTCATCGATGATATAGACCTTACGTTTTCCTCCCACCGGCGCGTACTTGATCGCTTCCCGCAGTTCGCGGATATCATCCACTGAGGTATGGGAAGCGGCATCGATCTCAAGGATATCGAGCGAGCGCCCCTGCATAATTGCCTGGCAGGAATCACATTCATTGCAGGGATCGGCGCCCCTGGGATTGGCGCAGTTGAGGCGCTTGGCCAGGATACGGGCTACCGAAGTCTTTCCCGTACCACGCACCCCGCAGAAAAGATATGACTGCGAGATACGATCATTCACGATCGCCTTGGTCAAAGTCTCGGTGATATGTCGTTGCGCAAGCACATCGGAAAAGGTCTGAGGACGATACTTGCGGGCGAAGACAAAATAGCTCATGGTTGGATTATGCCCAAATCTCGTCGGGCTTTCAAGTTATCTCTGAAGTTATCTCCGAAGTTGCCGCTTCAGGGATCGCCGGACTGCGGGCCACCGTACGGAATAAAAAAACAGACCAGGCTACCCCGCGGCACATGAAGCTCTCACCTACCGCTGCTACTTTCCAGTCCTGACGGGGTTCGGTGCGCTCGCATCGGCGCGGGACCTGGCCTGTGAATCTTGTACGGTGCGTGCCAATGATTACGCGTCTTCCGCTGCAATCCACACCTGGCGGCCGATCACCGGGTTCGGTGCCCGATAATATTCAAGAATGGCGCCGTAGTCAATCCCTTTGTTGTACGCAGGTTCAGCGCACCGTGCAGACTTTGACGGAGAGAATCAGCAGAGAGCTTGACTCAAGTCATTCTATCCCGGATAATAATTACGATATTTGAGGCTTGATGCTAATCAGGAAATATCGTATCCTGATTTCCAGATTTTTTCAAGGTCAGAGCCACCCTCGATTTATGTGGGTGGTATAGAGGAGATAGATTGAAATGGAAAAAGCCAGATTTCCCCGCTTAGCTTATAACTTCATCAGTGCAGTGGGCGCCGCAATGGCGCTTGTGTCGGGGCTCTTCATCGTGATCATGCTGATCATCAACTTCACGATGGCGCAGACCCCCGCCTATTTCGGGATCTTCCTCTACATGGTGCTGCCGGCGTTCCTGATCCTGGGGCTGCTGCTGATTCCGCTCGGAATGTACCGTCAATGGCGGCGGGTCAAGAGGGGTGAGGAGCTCAAGCAGGGTACGTGGCCGGTGGTGGATCTCAATGACAAGCGCCATCGGAATGCGACAATCGTTTTCGTGCTGGGGACAATCGGCTTCTGCGCTGTCACGGCGGTGGGTGGCTATGAGGCGTTTCACTACTCGGAGTCGGTAGAGTTCTGTGGCAAGCTCTGTCACACGATCATGGAACCGCAATACACAGCGTATCAGCAATCACCGCACGCGCGGGTTGCCTGCGTTGAGTGCCACGTCGGCACCGGCGCCGGCTGGTACGCCCGCTCAAAACTATCTGGCGCCTACCAGGTCTATGCCGCGTTGGCGGAAGTTTATCCTACACCGATCCCCACACCGATCCAGGATCTTCGTCCGGCCCGGGAAACTTGCGAAGAGTGCCATTGGCCCGAGAAAACCTACGGTATCGGTCTGCGGCGATTCAAGCATTACCGCTACGATGAAGAGAACAGTACCTGGAATATCGAGATGCAGATCATCACCGACACCGGGGAACCGGTGGAGGGGCAGCGCGCAGGCATCCACTGGCACATCAATCCCGATATCAAAATCGAGTATATCCCACGGGACGAGAAACGGCAGGATATTCCATGGGTGCGGGTAACGGACAAGGTTACCGGCGCTGTCACGGTATATCAAAACAGCGATGAACCACTTGATCCGGAGATGATCGACTCGATGGAAGTGCGCACGATGGACTGTATCGATTGCCACAATCGCCCTTCACACATCTATCATTCCCCTGATTTTGCGATGGATCGCGCGCTGCAGTCAAACACAGTTGATACGGATATCCCGGAAATCAAGTCGGTTGCAGTGGGGCTGATGGCCAAAGACTATGAGACTCAGCCGGCGGCGATGCAGGCGATTGCTTCCGGTATCAAGGATGAATACACCGAGCGGGGGTATCTCGAAATTCCGGGCAATCAGGCAAAAATCGAAAAAGCGATCGCGGGAGTACAGACCGCGTTCAATCAGAACATGTTCCCGCATATGAAAGCTTACTGGTACAACTACCCCAATAATATCGGCCATTTCACGGATGTCGGCTGTATGCGCTGTCACAGTGGATTGCACGAAAGTGAGGCCGGCGAAACGATCACGCATAGCTGCAATGCCTGTCACCTGATTCAGGCTCAGGGCCCCGATGGAGCAATTGAACGAGACAGTACGGGTGAGGGCTTAGAGTTCCATCATCCCGAGGATATCGATCGCGCCTGGGAGGAGATGGGTTGCTACGACTGCCACACGGGTGAGCAGCCGTAGGGGGCAATGTCCGCGGCGTACTTTCCCGGTAGGCCGCTATTAACAGGAGGGGCATAATGTCCATCGTAATTGTGCTACTGATCGGCGCGGGCTTTGGTCTGCTCGCAGGGATTGGAATCCTGTTCGAGCCGCGAGAGCCCTACA
>JBECKX010000046.1:0-27707 GCA_040235515.1 Candidatus Zixiibacteriota bacterium | reverse complement strand
AGTTATTTCTGCACCAATCAAAGACAATCCGCTGAAACCGCCCCCACCAAAATAAAACGGAGACAGGCTCAAGAACCTGTCTCCGTGTCGATTTCATTGAGGCCCCGATCCGGAGCCGCAATCCTGTCCTACCGGGCCAACCCGGCAAGAGCCGGCCTAGTAAAGGCATGGCGCCGGGCCACCACCGAAGATGTAGTTCAGCAGGTAGACACAATCTGCAATCGAAATCTGGCGATCGCAGTTGACGTCCCCGGCAATGAAGATCGGGATCGGCGCCGGACCACCGCCGAATATGTAGTTGATGATGTAAACGCAATCCGCTACCGAAATGTAGCCGTTGCCATTGGCATCACCAAACGTCCACACCCAGACTGTGACCGGCAGCGTGACCGGCGAGTTGATCGCATCCGGCGCGGTAAACACGACCTCAGCATGATTCGGACCCAATGGCAGTCCGACCGAGTTCGCGAGTATGCCAACCTGCTGCGTGGTCGTCGAGTTGTTCGGCGAAGGTGTCAGCCACGGCACGGAAGCGGTCGCCGTAAAGTCAAGGCAGCCACCACCCTGGTTGTAAGCGGTGATGGTCTGGTTCGAGGTGCCAAGCTGCGTGTACTTGAACAGATACAGCAGCGAGTCAACCGAGAGTTTGAGTTGCTTGACCGCCGGGGTCGGATTGACCGTAAAGGTCACCGGTATCTTGCGGACCGGATAAAGGGAGACGTCGGTCGCAATCGTCAGCGTATCCAGGTAGACTCCGGCGCTCAATCCGGAGACATCCACCGAGACGGATACTAGAGCCGCGTTGATGCCTGATGTTGCGCTGACTTCGAGCCACGGTTCGTTGAAGCTGATTGTCCAGGGAACCTGCGGGCTCGTATAGGCGGTCGAGATCGAGATGTTCTTCGGCTGCACGCCGGGATAACTGCCACACTCGGTCTCTACGAACGAGAGTGACATAGGATTCGCATAGAGAATCTGAGGGTTCTCCATCTTCCAGAATGTTACCGGCACGCGCACCGGCGAGTTGATCGCGCTTCCGGCCGATATCACGAGGGTGTCGAAGTTAAGTCCGAAATTGACCAGATTGCGATTGAACGAAAGTGTGATGGTACTCGGAGAGCCCTGCACCGCCGAACCGGTATCGGCGGAAACCGTTAACCATGACTTCTTCTTGGTCAACGACCAGCTCAATACGCCACCACCATCATTTTCGATGGTCAGCATTCGGGAGACAGGGTCGATAGTTCCGGAACCGATTACGTAGATGCTGTCGGGAATCGGGTCAATCACCGGAAACGCCGAAAAGACCTCGAATACCACAGTAACGAACTGTGGATCGTTCGAAGCGGTCGGATCACTGATTTCAATATCAGTGGAGTAAACTCCGGCGGTCAGACCTGTATTATCGATACTCACGGTCACGGTGGATGGCGCCGTGCCGGAGGTTGCATCAAGATCGAGCCAGGTTTCGGTCTCGGTCGCAGTCCAGTTCAGCACGGTGCCGACGGCGCCGTTGGTGATATTGAAACTCTGGTCGGGAGGATTCGCATCATTCTGCAGTCCCTGGAAGTAGAGACTATCGGTGCTGAGCACGATCAACGGGGGAGGAATAGTCATCTCCAAGTTGACTACAACGAGCTGCGGCGAATTTGTTGCGCCGGCCGCAGAGACAAGCACGCTGTCGGTATAAATCCCGGCCATCAAACCGGAAGTATTGACCGACAACACGACATTGCTGGGCGCTGTCCCAGCTCCGGGACTAATCCCCAGCCAACTCGATTGTTGTGTGGTCGACCAACTGAGAGTCTGTCCACCGCCATTGGTAATGTTCAACGACTGG
Source organism: Candidatus Zixiibacteriota bacterium (assembly GCA_040235515.1). Classification (GTDB taxonomy): domain Bacteria; phylum Zixibacteria; class MSB-5A5; order CAIYYT01; family CAIYYT01; genus JBECKX01. The sequence continues at coordinate 25,867 of JBECKX010000046.1, read as the reverse complement.
GTTGGCGGGTTCGACATGCCGACGAGACCGGCGAAGTTGTAAGTATTTTGACTGAGCACGATGACAGGCGGTGGCTGCGGATCGCCAATCTTGATCTCGCCCGGAACATACTGTGGAGTAAACTTGACTCCAGCCGCCGGGGAGAACTCGAACGAGCCACTCGGCGGCACGAAGGCCGAATCGATTGCCACAAACTGGTCAGGTGCGCCACCGGCGACAGTAAACCAGAGGGTGAAGAGTAAGCCGTCGCCACTGGTGATCGGGAAAGAAGCGGAGAAGTCGACGTATCCGATGAGTACCCGGTTATTGGCTACATCAGAAAGAAACAGTTTGGTGCCACCGCTCGGAAGCCGTGTTCCAACGTATGAAATTGAGTCGTAAGTAATGTCGCCTGAGTTCCAGTGGAATCCCAGGCTATAGCCGCCGATATTGGCGTCATTGAAGGCAGTAACTGGAACCCCCACCGACATCCCGGCGTCGGTATCCACCTGTCCCGCCCTCACGGTGTCTGCCGCTCCTGCATCCTGCGCCACCGCCGTGCCGGCGATCGACACTAGCATGAGAAGCCCGATCAGGATCACTCGCGCTTTCTTCATCAAAGAACCTCCCTCTTCCTATAAGGTAAGCGCACGCATTTCCGTCCGTGCAATTACAGATTCACTTCGTAAACGATTCTTGAAATTTAGTTACTTCGAACTAGTGTGTGAGAATTCGTCAGTACAACTGGATTGTACGAAAAGTACCCCAACCACCTATTTAGTAATCAACTACTGATCCCGACGTATGTCAAGATCAAATTGATCCGAAAGAGACGCAAATAGTTAGGATTGAGTTAGATCGGGGAGTTTCTGGAGATATTTATGAGAGCTTCTACGAGCTCAAACGGGCAAACCGGGCGGTACAGCAGGTCACGGGATGACCGCCTACTTGTTCCGCTTCCGCTTCTGCGTCCCGGGAGTCTTCTTGCTCCGCTTCGGCCGCGCCGGCTCTTCGTCGGTGCCGGTCCGGCGTCGCTTCGCCGACTTCTTGACCTTCTGCTTTGACTCGTTCTGCTCTTCCTCGGACGCCTGCCTGCGCAGTTCCATCATCATCAGATCCTGGAGCGTTTCCGACCCCGGCTGGTAATCGAGCAGGGCCGCTTCGAACAGCTCGTCGGTGCGCTCGATATAGATGAACTCCATCTGGTCACGCAGATCCTTCGGCAGATGCTTGATATCCTTCTTGTTCTGGGCGGGCAGGACAAACTTGAAGATGCCGGCGCGATGCGCCGCAGCGACCTTCTCCTTGATCCCGGAGACTGCCAGGACCTTGCCACGCAAAGAGACTTCACCGGTCATCGCGATATCATTCCTGATCGGACGATCACTCATGACGGATGCCATCACCAGCGAAATCGTCACTCCGGCCGAAGGGCCATCTTTCGGAATTGCCCCCTGCGGGAAATGAATATGGATATCGTAGTTCGCGAAATCATCATACGGAATCTGCAGCAGGTCGGCCTTTGATCTGACGAAACTATGCGCCGCCTGAACCGATTCGCGCATCACGTCACCGAGCGACCCGGTACAGACGACCCCGCCGGAACCGCGCATCTTCAGACCCTCGATCATCATGATATCCCCACCGGCGCCGGTCCAGGCAACTCCGGCCGCCACGCCGATCTCCGGCTGGCTCTCCGCGGTCTCAGGAATGAAGATTGGCGGACCAAAATACTTTTCGAGGTTATCCTCCGTCACCACCCACTTGACGCTCTTCGAGGCCGTGGCCTTCGCCTTCGAATACTTGCGGCACAGGCTCTCGATCCGTGACTTCACCTGGCTGAGCCCGGCTTCCATCGTGTAGTTTCGGATCAGATTCCGCAGCGCCCCGGCTGTCACCTTGAGTTCATTCGGCTCGATGCCGTGCTTGGCGAGCAGCGACGGCACCAGGTGCTTTTCGGCGATCGCGATCTTCTCACGATCGACGTAACCGGAGAACTCGATCACCTCCATCCGCTCCAGTAGCGAGTCAGGGATCATCTCGGTGCTGTGCATGCTGAAGATGAAAATCACTCGTGACAGGTCTATCGGTAGCGAGATATAATCATCGATGTAGCGGCGATTCTGGCGTGGATCGATCAAGTCGAGAAACGCCAGCGCGATCGCCACGCGGCTCTCGTCGTTGGCCAGCTTATCAAGGTCCTCGATCAGGAACACCGGATTCATGCAGCCGGTGTCGATCAACGAGCGGATGATCTTGCCCGGCATCGCCCCTTCGAGCGTATGCGGTTCGCCGCGCAACTCGGCAACAGAGCTGAATCCCGCCACGGAGAATCGTACCAGTTCGCGGTCGAGCGCGGTGGCGATCGAACTCGCCAGCGACGCCTTGCCGGTTCCCGACGGCCCACTCAGGCATAAGACCGGAGCTGAGACCTCCTCGGAGAGTTGGCGGGTGGCAAGATACTCTGTGATCCCCTCTTTGATGTCATCACCGCCGAAGAAATTCTTCTCGATGATATTCTCCACATCAACGAGGTTCTTCTTGTCGGAACGAATATTGTTCCACGGAATCGCCAGCAACCAGTCGAGGTAGCGTTTGATCGAGCCATACTCGGCGGAAGCCGTGGAGAGAATCTTCAGTCGCTCAGTCTCGAGAAACAGCTGCTCCTTGACCTCCACCGGCAGATCCTTGAGCAGCGCAATGCGCTTTCGGTAGGAGGCAGCCGCGTTATCCTCTTCGAAGTCCTCGCCGAGTTCGCGTCGAATCTCTTTGAGCTTGGCTCGCAGGAAGAACTCCCGCTGCGACCGATTGATGGCATCCTCGACCTTGATCTTCAGTTCATCTTCGATCTCCAAACGCTGACATTCCTCGCTCAAGAAATCGAGAAGGTGGAAGATCCTCTCTTTCAATGTCTTAGCGATCAGCAGCTCACGCTTGGCTTCAAATGAAAAATGCAGGTGATGCGATACGACATCAACAAATCGGACCACCTCGTCGCGGTTCGATTTGAGGATTTCATAAATTTCCGGCGAGTAGTGAGAGTCGGAATTAAGCAGCCGAACGGCATAGTTGTAAACTTTCTGGACTGTCTTTTCGAGGCCGGTGGCGCTGCCGTCAACTTCCACTTCTTCGAAGATGCCAACATAAAACGGTTGCTCGGAGACAATCGATTTCAGAACCAGTCTGCGGGACGCTTCGAAAGTGACGCTGTAGGTTTCATCACGAGAAGGCTGGATCACCAGCGGACGAGCAAGCACACCGATTTGGCAGAGGTCATCGCTCGAACGAATATCCTCCACGCCCGGCTGCAGGGGAACCATGGCGATCAGGTCATGCGACTTCTCCAGTTCCTTCATCATCCGGAGACTTCGTGGTCGGCTGATTTGCATCGTCTCCACACAACTGGGGAAAACGATTGTGGTCCGCATCGGCAGGATAGGAAGTTTGCGTTCTTTTTTGCTCATTTCTCCGCCTATGGCACGCGTTGAATTCTGGCCGACCCCCAGTTGCCCGGGTAGATCATAACGTTGTTGAAGCCATTTGACTGCACCAAAAGTGAGATCACCCGGTGCTCATAACTTGTTCTAGTAACTAGAACGAATACAGCCCCGCAGGCGTTCCGCAGTTGTCGCCGGTGACCCGATGAAGCGGTTTGCCGCCTGCGATTTGCCAAACAGCGAAGTGGTTGCCTGACAAACCTATAACGTTCTTATCGGCGGATTCTGACAATAGTCCAACCAGATTACTCTTGGAATTTCCGATATTTGGTCGCCTTGTGATCCCTACGACGCCAGGCGTTGCTGCAGGCGTCGGGAGAGATTCAGCAACTCCATATCGCAAAACGACTCCATCGAGTCGTGATCGATGCGGATCTGCTCAGGGTCGAGATTGATCCGGTAGCAACCCGATTTGTTGTTCTCGATCAGCTTCTCAAGACCGGTCGCGAAACGCTTCAATTCCTGTTTGACTCGATAGATGTTCTTCGCCTGGTTGAAACCGGGCTCGATTTCATCCTTGCTCACCCAGCCGTCCGGTCTGAGCAGGCGCCAGGCTGAGAGCTTGAAGAGATAACTGAAGCTTTTCGGCGTCAGATCGATCTCTGCTTCTTTGTAGCGAATCGGTACTCTATCCCCCTGCATTGAACCGCGAAGTCTGAGTAAAGGCATGCTTGCCTCCTTTCCATTCTTCTTTGAGACCCCTGATTCTTTCTTATCATTCGATTGAAGTATTACTTTAAGAGACTGCTGTATTCGCCTTGCAGTAGTTGAACCAACGATTTCGGACAACTGCTCGAATGTGATCCCGGTGTAATCATCGCTGCGCTCCAGTCCGGCCCCGATCAAGGCGATAGCAGAGCCGCGTTCCTCCGCTGCCGGTAGCAGCCGCGCCACGATCGAATCGGTGTAGCTGTGTCCATGTGCCACCTCAGCGGCAAGCTGACTCAGCAACCGGCAGATTTGATCGGGACAGTTCCGAATGCGGGCCACCTCAGCAGCGGCATTGAGCAGCCAACTGGCCATCTCCGAAAGCTGCAGCATCGCTCCGAAATGAGTGGAATAGCGAGCTTCCAGTGTCAGCGTGTCGACGCCTGCGCACCACTCCTCCAGCAGCAAGCCGCACTTCAACTGGCGTTGTTCCTCGCGGCTGAGGATGTAGTCTCGATCAGCTCTGGCGGTGAGCCAGTCCCCCGCGGAGTCTTTCCCATTCACCCCGGAGTTATGCAGGTGCTCGAGCAGCGCTTCACGCCAGATTCGGCCACGCTCTTCCTGGTAGGTAAGATAGAGTGGCATCCGCGCGGCCTCCGGAAGCGACGCCACAGCCACCAACCAGCTCAACCGATCACTCGGCGCATCACTGTCGAGATAGTGGCTGAGAAGTCTCAAACCAGCGACACTCAACCCCTGCCGCTTGCACCCCTTTCCAAGAGCAGTGGCGGCAACTTCGTCTCCCTCTGAGCGAATCAAGCTGAGCGAATCAAGCGACTCCACTGCAGAGTTTACCTGCGCATCCGACCAGGCGACTCCTTCTCTTGCCGCCAGAGTCGACTCAAGTATTACTTCAAGCGACTCACCCGACACTGCCGAATTAGCAGCGAAGAATTCAAGCAGGATATCGCGCAGGTCGAGTGACTCTAAACGCGATTGAATCGGAGTCGCCTCGCCCTTGACATAGAGCTTCCACAAGCTTTCCGCCTCGAGATCACTCTCAGCCAGGAGCAACGATCGACCAAAATCTTTACCCTGTCCGAAGCGCCCCGCCCGACCCGACATCGCCTCATACTCACGCCAGTTGAGCGGTACAACCGAAGTCTCCCCCTGCTGCTCACCCGCTTCGAATTTATAGGCGTCCACTATCACGCTGTCAGCCGGCAGATTCACCCCGAATGCCAGCGTGGTGGTGGCAAAGACGACCTTGATCCTGCCCTTGCGAAAGAATTCCTCGACCGTCTGTCGCAATGCCGGTGCAAGGTCGGCATGATGAAACGCCACACCGGCGCCGCAAGTCGCCACCAGCTTGTCACGGAGCAGAGATGGGAGTTGATCGTCGAGACGCCTGATCAGCTCATCAGCCGCACTCCATTCTCGCCGTTCCGCCAGCATCTCCGCGAGGTTCTCAGCCGCGCGCTTGCTGCGGACGAAGATCAGGATCTGTTCCTCGGAGGCGGTGATAGCCTCGACAACCTGAAGCAGTCGCTCCTCCGGCTCGCACGGCTCCTGTTGGAGCAATTGTTCCTCTGATTGCTGTTTTTGATTGAAACTCAATGACTTGTAACTGCAACCGCTGAGCACCCCCAGCCTCAAATCGACCGGCCGTGAAGCTCCCGTGAGAATGCTGCAACCGAGCCACGCCGCCAGTTCTTCGCTGTTTGAGGCTGATGTTGTCAACGCCAGAAGCTGAGGTCGCTCTGGCAACAGCAATAGCTTGGTCAGCGCCAGTTCCAGCAGCGGACCGCGATCACGATCCGCAAGCATCTGCAACTCATCAACGATAACCAGCGCAACCGACTTGAAAACGCTGCGATTCTCGAACATTAGCTGGTTGAGTTTCTCATAGATTAGAATCGCAAGATCAAACTCCCCTCGCTTGATCCTGAGATCATCGCCACGATAGTCGCCTGTCGCAAGCGCCACTCTGATTCCGAGCGCAGCATACTTCTGTCGGAAATCAGCGAACCGTTCAGCCGCAATCGCCTTGAGTGGAACCAGCATCAACACCTTGCGCCGCTGAAAAATCGCCTGCGCCGCGGCAATCTCTGCACAAAAGGTCTTGCCGGCAGAAGTCGGAGCTTCGATCAGAAGACTCTCTCCCTGCAGGAGACGGCCTTTGATCACAGCCTCCTCCTGCAGAGGGAGCAATTCCTCTCCCATTCGCCGGCGCCAACTCTCAACTACCACAGCAGGTACTCCATAGTCCACGAGGTGTGAAACCAACATTCTCTCCATCTCCCTTTCTTAAAATTTCTGACCTGGCCCCACCAAGGTTCATCAAGACACTCTTCGATCTTCCGGTCATAGCCAGACACCGCTAGCCTTCGCAACTTGACGCAGCACACGCCACGCAATAACCGCAACGCCCTTCGATAACGACTTCACCGCCACATTCGGGGCAGTAACGCCGTCCACAGGCGTCGCAAAGCAACTCATCCCCCCAACTCTGCACAATTCCTCCACAACGGCATTCGAGTGCGGAACTGGTGGCCGCTGTGGCAACCGCCGCCTCCTGCGCCGGGTCATACTCATTTTGCCAATCCATTCAGGCTCTCCTCACTTCGAGATTTTCTTGTATGATAGCTCTCACTAATCGTCACTCGTGCGTGTCGTCAGGTCGGTTGAAACTGCTGGGGTCGCGTTGCGAATCTTGTGATAACCGCCGGCACCGACGAATACCGGGAATCAGATTCGCGAGATACCTGACTCCCGGCTGGACGATGTAACGGTTCACTTGAATGAGTTCAGGTGAAGACCTCTATTCAGTGACGCGTCCAGTATACTGCACATTTGTGCAGTCGTCAATAACTTTGTGAAGCTTGAATGAAAATTATTCTCTGAGTGCAGAGCGAACTCTACTCGCCGTGATTCCGACGACCATGCCCCCTCGCGGTTATGTCTGTAACTCGTTGGAATTATTCAAGATAGACGCAGCCGGATATTGTAGAGCAATATCTCTGAAAGCGGCGATCAAAGCCTCTATCCCCCATTCCGGCTGCCCGGCATTCTCAGACCGACTACGGTTCAGACCAACCGGGCAGGATAGCCGGCGGCACTTTCGTTCCCTTGCTCCCCATTTACCCGGCGCTGATCTCTGCCGATAATGATAGCGTGCGTATGAGATCTCTCACAATCACAGTTGCCGGTTTGCTGATCTGCCTGATCTCCGGCTTGATGGCCGAGAGTGCCCCGATCACAAAACCGGTTCCAGGTAGAGCGGTGTGGCGTGATCTGCCTCCCAATCCGGTACGTACGGGATCAATCTCCGAGCGCCTGGGTGCCCGGCAGTCATTACTCCCTGATAGCGGGGCCCTGGATGGGCCTCTGCTCAGCAGCAAAGATATCATCTCCGATTGCACCGTCTTCGTTGACTACCCCGTGCAAGCACTCTTTGACTGGATGGAGGGTGATGAGATTTACTACGCTTACCAGGATATCAATTTTCCGCTGGTTGACTGCGCAGAGAACTATCCCTATGTGGTAACCCATGTCGGCATGACGCTGGTCCTCAACGCTGCCGGAACATTTCAGGTTCAGGCGTTTCTTACCGGCATCGACTCGCTCTATTCTTCACCGGTGTGTCCGATCCCGGGGAACTTCCTCGCACTAACCGAGCCGCTTCAGGTCAGTATCCCGGAACCGAACGTTTATACGTTCATGGTTCAGCTTGATCAACCGACTGCGGTCGAAGGGTCATATTTCGCGGGGCTCTATTTTGCCTCCGACATGACGGCATTCTATCCCGGTATCGCCCTCGACACGACGCCATACCTCTGCATCAACTGGAATGAGTGGGGCTACGGGCTCTCCGATCTCGCGGATAACGAATATTACAACTTCCCCGGTTCGATACATCTCTTCAGCGTCGGCTACGCCACCGACGGTGCCCTGCCCAAACCGAAGTTTATCTTCCCGGCAGATTCCGGCCGTGTCGTGGCGGGTCAGATGCTGTGGGCGGCGGAACTGAACGACAAGTACACTTTCAATTCGGCGCTGTTTGAATACTACAAATCGAACCAATGGTGGCAGATCGGCGAAGACTTCAATGGAACCCCGGTGCTCCGCAACGGCGTCAGCGCCGCAGCTAACAGCAATGGCTGGTCGACGCCGATGACCACATTTGGAATCTCTGAGGGAAACTACCTGATGCGGGTCTCGATCTTCACACCCGAACAGATCTACTACTCAGACACGATTTCGGCATACCTGGACCTGCTGCCGCTGGAACCGCAATTCAATCAGAATCCCGATTTCAGCACTGCCTGTGCGGGTGACTCGATAGAGGTGACAATCAGCGATGAGAACCCCGTGGCGGTGACCTTCGGTTATCGCGCATTGTCGAGTTTCGAGGAACGCTCGCTGCAGCAACTCAACCGTGCTTCGTATGGCGATGCCAACGGAAATCCGGCTGACGGCAATCATAATTATAATGGTGAGTTCGGGGAGTACTATGTAGCGCCATGCGCCGTTGCTTCGATGCTCAAGTATTGGTTCGATCGGGGATTCATCGAAGTGATGGCGAATGGCTCGCAGTTCTATAGCGTCGACCAACAGGTTGAGAAACTTGCAGAGATCTTCTCGACTCGCGAGATGTTAGGAACGCAGGATGACAACCTCGTGGTTGCGTTGCGTGACTACCTCAAAGCACGTGAATCGCGCGTACTGCTGAGCACGCCGCAGAAACCGGATTGGACCTGGCTCAAGGAGGTTTATGCCGGTAGAGGAGGCACCGCAGCTCTGGCGGTTGCGGGGCCGTTCGGAAACTGGCTCGGCCTCAAGAAAATCGATTACGCCGCCTCAACCGCCGACAGCCTCGTTGTCACGCTGTACGACCCGGTCGGTGGTTTGCTGCGTACCTCGTATCTCCTCACCCGTGGTGATTCTCTGGTCGTAGGTTACCTTCCGAACAATACTCCCTACCGCGTCGATCTCGCGCTGGGGATGTACCCGGCACAGCAGTCACTCAGCTATACCCAGATAGGCACCGACTTTGACGGGTTCAACGGTTTCCACGCCGTGGTGCCGTCCGGCGGTTTTCTGCATGAGGGCTTGCTCTACTTGATTCGCGCCCGTGCCCTCGATGGGAACGATCAGGTTGAGGATAACTACTTCTTCATGAAGTATAGCTGCCTTCCGCAGGTACTGCGTGGTGATGCCGACAACAGCGGAGCCTACAGCATCGGGGATGCTGTCTATCTCATCAACTACATCTTCGGTGGAGGACAGGCACCGGCGTCGCTTGAACATGGAGACGCCGACTGCGACGGTATGACGACGGTTTCAGATGCCGTGTTCCTGATCAACTTCATCTTTGCTGCCGGTGCCGCGCCGTGCGGCTCGTGAACCACTACCAATCGAAGAGTTTCCTTGACCAAATTATAGAACTAGCGCTTTCTTAACAGCGCTATGAAGATCGACTGGCGCGAACTTAAGTTAATCCCGAACCAGCTCACCGCTTTTCGCCTGCTGCTGCTACCGCTGCCGGCGATCATGATCGCTTACAATCACGATCTCGCGGCTTTCCTGCTTCTCTGCGTCGGAATCATCACCGACGTGCTGGATGGTTTCCTCGCGCGCAAGCTCAATCAAATTTCTGAACTGGGGAAGCTGCTCGACCCGATCGCTGACAAACTCGGTATCGCCATCCTGGTGGTCGCGCTGGTTATCTACAAAGAGTTCCCGATCTGGGCGGCGGCGATCATCATCGGGCGTGATCTCATCATCCTTATCGCCGGCGTGCTCTTCGTCTCAACGACCACCTACACCCCAACCTCAAACATGCTCGGCAAACTGACGGCGCTGGCGTGGACATTACTCGTGATGAGCTATGTCACGCCATTCACCCTGGTGCAACAGATACTCCTTTATGTTGCCGTCGCTATGGTCCCTTTGTCGTTCGCCTCGTATGTGCTCAAAGTAGTGCGCGAGCGCAGGAAGCCTGCCGCCCGCTAGTCGTATCACTTCAGCCAGTAGTTGCTGCTGTCCGGTACCGCTACTGCCCGCCGAAAAATCGTTCCCGCAGGATAGTAGATCGAAAAATCGTAGGTGGCTGGCTCAGGTTGCATGTGTGAAGTCGGAATCAGATCAAGATACCAATATCCCAGCGTATCTGTCGACGTGCTCGCCGCATAAGGTGAGATAACTGCGCCGTCTGCAACGACAGAGTTGGTCTCAAGTGTCGCCCGGACGACTACCTCAGCCAGGGGTGCGCCATGCAAGTTGTAGACGTAGCCGTAAACGCGACACAGACCGGGATCCGCCGGTTCACCGGGAGCGAAGGGGGAGAGGAAGAGTGTGTCGTTGCTCCCACCCGATGTCGTGCTGATCGATTTTGGTAGTTGAAGCGGGTTGTAATTCATTGCTCGGGAGTATGCCGAATAGTCGTCGGCATCGAGCGCGAGGATGAGACGACCGTTGTTATCGGAGACTCCGGAGGCGATCAGCGCGGACTCGTCGGAGTTGTAGAGCGTAACCGCAGCGCCCGGCACCGCAACCTGGTTAGTCTGGTCAAAAGTGGTGAGTGTGCAAGGGTACGCACCCGACCCGCCGTCAGGCAATTGTTGCAGGATAACCCCCACCGAGTCCCGTATCTCTGCAGATTGAGTCACAAGCTGCGCCAGGTAGTTGTCTACCCCATCCCCGATAACTGTGTAGGAAACAGTCGCGGCACCGCGCCAATCCCCGCCGACATTGACCCGCACGTACACGCGATATGTTCCGGTGGATCCGCCGGGATCAGAAGCGCGATAGTGGATTTCGTACCACCCGGTGCGGGGGTGGAGCAACTGAGAGCTGCTGGTGTCGAGTGAATCAATAAGAGTGTTGTCAGGACCGAGCCGAATTGCCGTTATGCTGTCGGCATCGGCAATCACCGGATAGAGCGTTGTGTCGAATACACAAAACGATATCACTACCGAATCCTGCTCTGCATCCCCCACATAGGCTGGTGATACCCAAATTGCCGCGAGACAGGAATTTGTCAGCAGCAAAGCCGCCAATATGATCTTCTTCACTGATTTACCTCCAATGCGCCGACTCCGATCACCGGGTGACGGCGGCGCGTTTGTTCCGATTGCAGGGTGGGTGACCATCTGATCGTGATTACTGGTCTGTTCAGCACCGAACCGACATCCGACGAGTAGTAGATGATCTCGGCGTCATTGAGTTCGCCGACCTGATTGTTCCAGATGTTGTGCCAGACCCAGCCGTGATTGTTGAGCGTGTCTGCGAGCATCCTCTCTGCAAAGTGAGCAGGAATACTCCAATGCAGAAATGCGCCGCTGTAGGTGTTGCTGCGATTCTGTTCGATCGAATCAAGCAGCGTGTCCACGACATCAACGTTGGCCGCCATCGCACCGCCGGCAGCCCAGGGAAAGCTATCGGGCGGCTGTATGTAACGATAGCTCCAGCTCACGAAATTGCTTGTCGTGGAGCCGGTGGCATCCCCACAAACCCAGTGGCGCTTGAGGAGCTTAATCGCATTGGTTGACTCCCAGAGCGAGTCGGCATCACCATTCAGGACTTCATCGACTCTGGTACGAATAGTAAAATCCTCGACCTGCAGGCCGTCGACAGGCATTTTGCGGGCAAGGGCAGCATTAGCGATCCTCATGAATGTAATCTTGGGGTCAAAATCAAACCCGGTGTAGAGATTGGGCCAGCCGCCGTAACTCTCAAGAGAGTCTGAGCCGGAGGAGTTCTCCCCCCATGCATCTTCGACTTCGATTCTGCCACTAAAGCAGGCAGTTTGCGCGACACCGGGATTGAGTGTATCACCGGCAGCCCAGGCGATTGACCGATTGAAGATCGTAAAAAACTGGCACGAATCGCGCGCTGTGGATGTGACCGAAAAGAGGCCGAGGAATACCCGTCGTCCCCTGGCGATGTTGTTGCCATCGCCCGTATTGATAATGATGTCGCCACTATCGGCGGCGCAGAGGTGCACCTTCGCGGTATCGCCCAGATTATCTTTGTCGATGATCAGTGGGCGAATCTCATGCGCCGTGTCGGGAAAAACCAGGCCATAAATCTGTACCGAGGTACCGAGCCAGAGATAAACCGTGTCCTGCAGTACCCGCGTGATCCAGTGCTCACGGTCGATTGTGACGACGAAGCCGCTGTTTTCCGCAGTTCGCCCTTCTGTACCGGCGGAATTGACCCCCAGGTTGATCTCGTCCCAATTCTCCGGCAGCAGACTCACGAATCCGGTTGTCGAGCTTGCCACGATGTCAGCGGCTGCCGAGGGATATGGCCCCGCCACTTCATTTCCACACCATACGACGACCTCGAATGCCGTGTCAAAGTAGGCCGAGTTGTATAAGGCAACTGAGTCCGGAGTCAGCCAGCGGGTAGCGTAGTCCAGGTCGTAGCTCAGTGAGTTGAAGAGCAATGTATCGATGCCGGGGTTTGCGATATCCTCGACGACGACCGCTGCCCGTTGCGCCGCCGCCGCTGCTGACAACGTCAACAGCAACAAGCCGGTCACGATGACTTTTTTTGTCGCTTCGAGGCACTCCTGCCACGTTTCTTGTCTGCGGTCGTGCTTGATGATAGCTCCTCCTCTCTTAGCTGGTTGATCAACTCCCATATCTTCGCTTTCTCATCCGCCGGCAGCTTCAGCTTCAATTTCAGCTCCAGTGTCTTGAGCAAGTCCCCCACTTTCGGGTTCATTTCCTTGGAGCGTAGCTCCTCGATCATGCGGTCCTGCAACTCCTGCAATTGCTCAAGATCGCTCGCGCGTTTTCGCCGCAACTTTTCCTCATTTGTCATTGAGCTCTCCCACCCAACTCTGCGTGGATCAGAGTTTGATTCGAGGAGCGGCATTTGCAGTTACAGGCGGGACAGTCGTAGTCGATGCCATCCGACTGCGCGAAAAAGAGCAGTCCGCATGATGGACAGATCAGCCCGACCAGTTTGGTGTGGAGCATGTTATTCCCCCATTTCGATGATCAACAAATCGACCAGCACCGGCGCGCTGGTCGCATTCGCCTTTGCAATCCTGAAAGAATCAGCCTGAGCTTCGCCTTGAATCACTGCAGATGTCGCCCCCCTGCTGATTGGGACAACGCGAGGTCGATTGATAATCGACGGCAGCAGGTTGCCCTTGACATCAACCAGTTCACCGAAACGGACATCCTGGGTCATTCCGCCAAGCGAATACGACGCCCGGAGAATCCTGAACCCGCCCGCGTCGCTCTCGGAGATCAAGAATTTCGGCGTGGTGGCGGCCAGCTCGCCCCAGACATTGAGTCCACCAATCCACCACATCCTCTTTCCGAGCAGATAGCCGAGTGTCTGGTTCATTCCTTACTCCTTGCGGTTACTCCGACGGGCCCCAACAAAGTCGAGCGCTGCGCGGCATACGGTGCTGCGATGTCGATTGCCTTGCGATCGTAATCTCCGGCAAGCTCCAGCAACTCCCGTGCGGTACTGCCCGGTTGAGCGGTCAGGTTCTCCTGCAGTGTCGCAGCAGCACGAATTCTGAGCAGAATCGCCAGTGCGATGCAGGTCTCTGCGCTGATGAGTGATTGATCAACCGAGTGATGATGCTCCGCGGCAATCAGCTGTTTGAGGCGATCGTTGGCCTCCACGATGGCGGCCTCGATCTGCGCGTCGGAGAAGTTTGAAGTTGTGGTCTTGTAGTCTACGAAAACTACCTGTCCATCCTCGATCTTCGAATCGGACGCTCGCCGAATGGTTCCGGCGGCGGCGTTGACGAAATAGTCACTCGAGGGCTGATAGATGGAATAAGCATAGAACCAGATAGCGACTGTTGCGCCTGCGGAGATCTTTCCGGCGGCAAGCCTGCTGATCTCGCCGCTGCCATGGTTAATCTGGTAGTCAACGTTTTCCGTGAATATCGTGCCGAGAGAGGTATCACTCGCAACTGCAACGCTATCGGGAATCAGTTGAGATTTCCCCAGGAACGCCGGCTCATCTCCCAGAGCCTGCTTCACGAAATGCGGGGCGGCGAGCTCCTTGCCCTTCACTACCACCGAGTCTCCCACCAGGTTTTGATGCAGCAAGGCAGCGGGGTTGGTGCCGCTCAGTTGCAGGGGGATATCGTTGAAGGTGGCCCGGGTTACATCGGTATCAACCAGGTGCTTCCGTATATTGTCAATATTGGTAAATGGCACTTTATCCTCCTTATGCACTCAGGTACTTGATGTCGGTCAGCGGTGTTGTTTGCGTTCCCACGGGTGGTGTGGAGAAGCTAGCCGTAACGCGTGCCCTGACCCACAGCGCCGAGACGGAGTGGATTTCGCACGGCTGCCAATCGGAGGGTGCTCTCCGCGAGTCCTGCCACAGTCGAACGACCTGCGTGAGTTGATCGAAATGATATGCCCCCGAGAGAGGCTCGAAAGCGTTCCAGGAGCTGCCATTGAAGTACTCCCACGCAACGCTTCCTCCACTGCCGGCGGTAGAGAGCAGTATCGTGATGGAACCGAACGGGTCGTCGCAGCCGAAATAGATCGCGTCCTGAGAGTCTGCGACCAGAGCACCTGAGGAGGGGTGCACGATATCCGCAGTAGCGGTATCACCAGCCTGGTCACGGCGCGAGATAAACTGCGGTGTGCCATTGTCGTCATAGAGTACAACATCGCGAAAGATCGAGACATCCCCGCCGAGGTTCTCTTCCGCCAGGAACCCGGTCCCCTGCTTTCGTCGACATACGACTGCGACCTGCCCGGTACCAATTGCCACGCCGTAGAACAAACTCGGCTCGCCCCCGGAAAATTGCAGCAATGGTGGAGTGGCGGGAGTGCTCGCGATGTCAAACTGACCGCTCCAGCTCTGGCCATCATATTCGATGTAGTAGAGTCTTCCGGTCGATTCGAATGCTATTCCGAGCAGTGTGCCGGTATCGTTGAGGGCGGCGCTGAACCGGTCACTCAGGAAGATGCCACTGTGTGCGATCTGTTCAGCTTCCCACAAGATCGCACCATCTCTCAGTTCACGGAGAGCGAGTTTTGCGCCGGCATCGGTGTAGACGCAGTAAAGCGTCGGGGCGGAATAGAGTAGTTGACTGTATGCTGCAGCGGAACCTGTGGTGAGGTCTGTGCCGGGGTCGGATGCACCACCTCCCCAGACGGCGCCATCTGTCGTGGAGCGCTTGTAACGCACGCGATAGTTGCCACTGCTTGAATTAAACCAGGTGTAGCTGACATGCAAACGCTGCAACGAGTCGCGGGCGATTGCCGGAAAATAGCAGTCGCCGCCGTCATAGATAGTGACCGGATCGCCCACGCTCCAGGCCCCGAGTTCGAAGGTCAGTTTCCGGAAAATCAGGTTTAACGTTGATTGCTGAGTATAGACGCAGTAAAGGTTGCCTTCATCGTCGCAGCAACCACTCACCGGGAAGTCGGACAGATCATCGGCAATCTCGATCGGTGCCGACCAATTCGCGTGGGGTGGATCGGCGTAACGCAACTGCAGCGTGGTTGCATCACTCTGCAGCAGCACGACCTTTCGGCCGCTGTACGGACCGCTGCGAACGACGGAGCTCCTGCGAGCGAGGGAGTTTCCCGCTCCGTAGAAAGCAGTGGAAGTGGATATCAGGTTTTGCATAAATCACTATTCCCCATTTGTTGCTGGAGGATTCTCACCGAAGTGGTGCCTGCCCACCCGCAGGTAGTACGGGCGAGCAGGCCGGGTTGCTTCTTTCAGCAGAGCGACTAGAAGTTGTCGTCGAGCACCAGCGTCGCAGCCGGAATAACCTTGGCGAACGCGACAGACTCGGAGATCACGGCTTCCTCGAATTTCTGTTCGATGATCTTGTCAAACTCAACCATCAGCGGCTGAGCGATAACCTCCTCAGCTGCAAAGCGGGAATCGAACCCGATCAGCAGATCATCGGCGACGTTGTCGCAGCGCACCAGTTTTGCTCCGAGTGGTGACACCATCTCGCCGGTGGACTGGAACTTGAATCCCGCCAGCGGATCTTTGAACTCACCCAGGTTGAGCAGTTCACGCAATTTCGTCTTGGAGCAGATGACGGTATTCATCTCGAACGGCATAAACTCCGCCCAGAATTTTACGAGATCATCATAGTCGAGTGTCCCGCTGACATCGGTGGTGACCACACTCGCGGCGTTTGCGTTGCCGTCACCATTGATCAAGACATCGGCGAGCATCGCGACTTTGTCCTCCTGCAGTCTGAACCCGATGTACCACAGCAACACTTTGAACTGTGCGGTAGTCTTGTGCCGCAGTGTCTTGTAAGAAGTCTTCAGAGCCACACCGTAGTCAGGTACCGTGATCGTGTTTTGCTGCTCCGTCACGACCACCTGCGGGATTTCCGCACCCTCACCCAGTGGGCGCAGGGAGAGACGGGTGTCGTTGCTTGAGACGTCGATGTAGAGCGGTGAGTAGCGGTTGGAGGCAACAGCGGAGCTTGAAGCAGTGAGCCCGTTGTACATGGAGCGCATCGCCATCCCCTTGCGGATTTCCCGCGCGACGAATTCAGGCACCAGCGCGGGCGCTTTGCGGAAGAAGAGTTCGACGCTGTGCGGGCTCTTGCCACTTACCTGAACTCCGGAAGCAGCCAGTTGGCGCTCGAATGCGTCGAGGGGCGAGTTGAGCGGAGAAGGATCATACTCATTCGATTCGAGCAGTTCCGACAAGCTGAGCCCGCGTGCCTGCGCTTCGAGGTAGGTGTCCCGGGAGACGTCGATCGCCCGGGCGCGCGTGAGGTCGATGCCGGCGATCGGCTTGTCATCCTCGGCGACAAGCGCCTTCCAGAATGTGGGCGGCACCTGGGTAGTCTCGGGGTTGGTGTCCATCAGTTTGTTCATTGGTATCCCTTTCTATGACTAAAGAATAAGCGTACAGTCCGCGGTTCCGTTCATGGCGATCACGGTGCCGCGCGCGATGTTGCCACCCGCCGGGTCATCACCCGCCAGGGCAGGTGCCTGTTTGACCGCTCCACCTGCTGCGCCTACGACTCGATTTCCAAGTGTGGGATAGGTCGAAGCGATCGGCAATGTCATCACACCGGCAACCTGGACATTCGCCTGCCGTTTGCCGCTGTCGGCATCAGTCAGCGTGAGACTGATCAACTTGCCGAGCAGTTGTGCGCCATCGGACGCAAGCGTAACTTTGTAGTCCCCGGCAAGCGACACAGCCTTGCCGATGTCGGCATCGGTCAGGTCATCGCTGCCAGTGGTTTGGTTGACGGCAAAGGTGAGATAAGTCGCCCCTGCTGTTTCGAGGTTCTGTTCTCTGATTCCCATTCGAGTAGTTCCTTTTATTGGCTTGAGGATTGTTCCTGTTTACGACTTGAAAGCCGCGAGTTGCTCGTCGGGATGAGGCGGCTTGTCAGCTTCTGCGAGGGACGCCGAGAACGCCCTGTCAAAGTCGGCGCTCAATTGCTTGCCAAGCTTGACCAGGTCATCGAAGCTCGTTTCCGCGCCATCGATCAGTCTTTCGATCAGTGCGGAGTCGCCTCCCGATAGCTTTGCGACGGCGCGTGCCCGGCGACGCAGTTCGTCGCGAAATTGTTCGAGCATGCGCCCCGCTATGTTGCGATCATCTTTTGCGGCGACAAGCAGCTCGGCGGCGGCGGTAAGATTTCGTGCGAGGTCGGAGGGGTCGAGTTCACCCAACAGTCCTTCCTGCAACAGGCGCGCACTCTCGCGCAGAGTCACGCTCAGATCTGTAAGATTCATGGTTCCTCTCTTCTTGAGGGTTGTATCGATTCCAATCTGGCTGATCAGGGTAACGAGCGTAGCTGTAGTTCGATTGAATTGAGTTTCTCGGTCAGCGCTTCTCTGGTTTGTTGCAGTTCAGCTTTGGTTGCCATCCGTTCGTTCAAAATCGTCTCTATCCGAACCAGGTGGCTGTCGATTGCTGCCACCAGTTCACGGTCGGCTTTCCTGTTCAACTCCTCACGGAGTCCATAAATCGTGGTGTGGTAGGTGGTCAGGATGCCGGCGGTGGCGATGACGATGGTGACTATGAATCGAACCAAACGACCTCGCTGCAAGAGCTTGAATTGATCACTGCTTGAGCCCTGACTACTCATTGAAAACTCCGCCGAAGTCTCCGGCAGCGGCTATGCGCTTGAAGAAGAGTGTAGTCTCCCCGGTGGCAATGTTCGGTTCGGCCGCGATCCGATAGAGCCCATTCAGGGAGTTGCCGTTGAAGCTCAGGATCACCGCTCCATCGGCCTCAACACTCTGGACGCGGCAGCTTCCCCTGTCCGTCAACCGGAGAGATTGATGGCAGCAATGCGGCCATTGAGCTGGAGCACTGATTTCGAAGCGGCAGCCTGCATTCAGGCGCTTCGGGTCAAACCGGGTCAGCGTCAACCAGCGACCCGCGTGGTTGTCTTTCAGTCGCAGGTGGAGTTGATCCTGATCCGTCTGATACGCCTCAAACTGCTTTGGGGAGAATTCACCCTTATCACGGCAGATGTCCTGACCGGCTGATTGGCTCTCACGGGAGTCGATTTTCAGGGTTGAGACTGAAGTGCCCTCCACCGCCCCCCGGTAGACCAGCGAAATCTCCAGCACCTTCTGAATCTCTTTGTAGTAGTAGAAGGCGCGAAGGCTCCTGGTACCGACCTGCACCACTTCATTCACGCGGTGACGACAGCGACGCATATCCTCGCGGCAGATCGCGCACTCGGGACGGTGATAGAGAAAGCCGAGCGAGCACTCCCGATAGATTCCGCTATCGATTCCGCTTCTCAACTCCTCGGCACGCGGGTGGAGCTGCGACCAGTAGAAGAAGGCACGAAGCCAGGGGGCGCCGTCACGTGTGATGAGATCTGCCTTGAATACCCTGCCGATCGGGAGTTCCTGCTTCTGATGTCCTACCATCACCGGCGCATCGATCAGCAGATCAGCCAGCCTCTCAAGTTCCGCCTGCTCGAAACAGCCTCCCTGGATGTTCACTTGATTCGATGCGGCATGAAGTACCCCGAGATTGATGTTCTCAGTTGTCAGCGGCTGTTTCGGAGCGATCCTGCGATTCAGCTCCAGCAGGAGCGATTCACGGTCGATCGACAGTGACGCCAGCTTCGGAATTACGGAAAGGTGTCCGGTAAGCGAGTACAATTGTTTCCTCCATGTCGAAAACTGCATTCACTTACCCACCGGGGCCGAGTTTTCCTCAAAATCACAACAAGCCGCCAACCGACGGTTAGCAACTAAACTGAAAAGTTTTGCATAGAAGCTGTCTGCACACCTGCGAGTCCGCCATAATTCGTTGTTGCGTAAGATATTGTTGAATTGCAGCTTATGCTCGTTCTTGAACCCTCTGTAACTCGGCACGACAGTTGCATTAGTCGAGGACAGAATGAGGAGTATTCTATGAATAGAGTAGACACAATTTGGAATGGCATGAAACTGACGCTGATCGGGCTGCTAACGGTTCTGTTCATCCTGGCTTTGAGCTTTGAGAACGCCGACGGCATGTCGAGTGCCAGCTTCCATTTCACCGAGCCGGTGCTGACGGACCAGTTGCCGACTTCGAGCATCACCCCGACGCTCCACTCAATCCAGCTCAATAACGGCTTTATGGATCCCAACTACTTCAACCACGACGACTATTACCGTCCGTGGGATGGTGGTGAAATCATCGGTGAGGAGTTTAACCCACCGACCAGTGTTCCGGAGCCGACGACTCTCCTGCTACTCGGAATGGGACTTGCCGGAGCCGGGATCGTAAATCGCCGCAGACACGCGCGCTAGATTGCGAGCCCACCCCCGTTCGGTCACACCGAGAGACCTCCTGTACTTTTCCCCATAAGCCCGTAAGCTTACACTTGACCAAGCTTGAAATGCGGCCGTGTCGGACTCTCGACATCCGGCCGCATTCCCCATAGGGCCAGGGCAAGCGCCATCGCACCATCACAATGATTGTTCTCTTCCCAGCGCAATTCTCGCAGTTCGTCGGTAAAGTTCCAGTACTGGTCGCTCCCCAGTCCGAACTCGATATATGGTAATCCCAGCTCGCCGCGTTCAAATGTCATCTGCAAATTCAGCAGCAACTCCGATTTGGAACGCTTCGTGAAGACGAAGCCGATAGGCTTGATATCCCCCACATCTGAGATCACCACATCCCCCAACCCGGTGGAATCGATCACCGTGTCTCCTCCGTACTTGAGCTTTCGTTTACGGATACGGGCATAAACCATCGGCCAATCGATCCGGTTGAATCGTTCGACGGCTACCACCTGGTACGGTCGCGTGGTGACATCCAGCGTTACCCCGACGGTATGCGTCGACTTGCGCGCTAAATCCCACCCGGTCAGATAGCGGTGGTGCTCCTTCCTGCCGGCAAGCCCGGTGGTTTGCGTTAATGCTCGCTGCAGACTCTCCTCCGAGATGACCTGGTCTTCCGCATCGACGAATTCGCCATCGATGTTCTGCTGCACCCGCTTCGGGGAGAGCGCTTCCGAGCGAGATGCAACATACTCCTGCGCGATAAACGGATTATCACGCGACGACCCCGAATGCACAAAACCATCGGTGTGCGACTGCAGTTCGAGGAATTTGCGATAAAACCAGTTCTTGCCGCATGGGGTCGAGACCAGGTCAAGCCTCCCCTTGCGATCTGCAAGACGCATCGTCAACACCTCGTCAACGACATAGTCAGGATGCAATTCAAAGGCGACTTCATCGAAGTTGATGTAGTCGAAATCGTGTCCGAGTATGTACTCTCCGCGGTTCTGCGAACTCCTTGCCATCACGGAAGCACCGTTGCTGAACTCCAGTCGTGGGAACGGCGTATGGACGACTCTCTGGATCAGCAACTCAAGCAGCGGCTTTCCCTCAAGTAGTTGGAGGCATTTGCGGAAGATGATGTTGGCTTGGTCCTGCGTTATCGAGAGGTTGAGAATGTTGTAATGTCTTGCCCGATCAAACTTCAGATCCCTGATACGAAAGATGGCACGATGGAGAATCTTTGCCGCCTGAATGTGAGATTTTCCCCAGCGATTGCCCGTGACAAGCAGGTTTTGCGAGTGGTTCGAACCACGTAGCCAAGCCTCCTGCCCCGGATGCGGATCGAATTCAAGGAATTCGCGGCAGAAGAGTACAGGATCTGTCACGCTGCGACGCCAGCGATTGCCTCTGCTGATAACAATTGAAGGTCCCTTGTGCATTGGGCAGTTTTCTCTGAATAGTAATGGAAGGTTTATGGTGGGCAGCCGGCCGAGTTCTGGCGACCAGGCTGCCCGAGGGGTGCGCGTCTGTACAGCGAGTAGCGACTACACAGCGCGCAGGACAGGAAGTGAAGCAGGGGCCGGGTCTGTTTTCATTGTCACTAAAGAACGCCTGCTCAACGGATTCGCTCCAGTTCACGCTGCGCCTGTTCACGCGTGATCAGTTCGTTGTCGAGGAGCTTGATTATGTTCTCGATTTGAGTCTTCTGCGCAGCGGCTCGGTCGGTCAGTCCGACATGGGCGCGGTTCTCGAAGCTGAAGCGCACCTCGGCGTTGATCCCCTGCAGCGCCAGCTCGATGTTCGCGATCCAGTTCAGCAAGGACGCGGCGGCATTCTGTACGGTCAGGACCTGACGTTGCACCAGTTCATACTTGAACTCGGCCCAGTTATGCGTGGTACCGTAAGCGTAACCAAGCATGAACGGAGCCAGATGGGTCCCGGCACAGATATCCTCGATCATCGACTTGTGATTCAAGTACCAGGCGTTGTTGCTTGAACTGCGCGCGGAGGGTCCGACATACTCGATCTTGACATCATCCCAGGTAACCGGGTTTACATCGGGCCCAAAATCGCGCATCATCCCCACGGTGTTATCGAAGTAGTTATTGGCTCGATTGATGTAGTCGCTATCGGCCTCACCGGGCAGCTTTTCCGGCGGTGTGATCTTCACATGAATACGCTGGTAACCGGCCGACCGCATCGCTCGATGCATATCACTGACCAGAGCCTGTTCAACCCTGGCAACGAATGGAATAGCCTTGAGCAATGAGATTCCGCGCGGATCGCCCGGTTGCGAATTGAGGCCATAGTAGAACATGGTTCGCGGATTGAGTCGGGTCCGTCGCTCGCCGTGTCGTTGATAGAGTGAGTACGCTTCCCCTTCCGACTCGATTTCGATCGTACGCATGTCTGCGATCAGGAAGCGGTCGACCTGTCGTTTTGAAGGGGTCAATTGAATCTCACCACAGACAGAGCCATCGGTGAAGAGCGACTCGAAGCATTGAAGCAGCAATTCACGGAAACCACCGAGCTGCATCAGGCCATTGCGGTATACGCGGCAATCGAGCGCATGGATGATATCTGAGATGCGTCGTTCCGTTGCCTCATCGACCGTCGAGACGATCTGATATTCGTAGGGGGAAGCACAAAGTCTGACCCAGGTCCAGATGACCGAGTTGAGTATCGGTACCTGATCCCGCAGAAAACGGTACAATTCGAGCCGTGACCGGCCCAGTGAGTGTTGGTCGATCGAGAGCGCGAGCAAACTCTCAGAGTTGCTGTCGAAATGCTTTAGTCGCGGCGCAGCCAGGCCACGCGCGATTCCCGATTTGCGGGCCGCGAGCGACTCCGCCCGGGAATCAACCGCATTGCCCTTTGCTGCTTTTGCGCCGCCAAGAGGTAGAAATCGTCTTAGGTTCACTATTTGATGTCCTCCTACCGATTCCCCTCTGCCGCTTCTTGGTGTGATTTACTACAAAATCAGCGAGAATTACTGGTCAAAATCAGAGTCCGAATTTTTGATGAAAAATCGACTTGCGCAGTGCGAGTCGGTGTGCTATATATCCTCTGCCGATACTTGACGAGACATTTGTTTCGGAGAGCTATCGCAAGCGAGTGTTGTTTGTCTGGTTCCAACACAAGCCAAAAGCATTCAAAGATCTCCAACTTGTGTTCCCCGCAATAATCAACAGACAGCACTCGTTTCTTTTTGCCTGCGACCCGCAGAATTTGCGTCCCTTTAACTCATTACCCGACAGTGGATTAACGATTTTACGTTGAATGTTTGATGTTTTGCCGGCGCAGGATATGCCTATCCGCTCGGCGGGCACCCCAAAGCCTCTAAGTGTAAATCAAAGTTTGACAACGGCTTATAGCTCTCTTTGTGCGAACTCCGAGTTTGGCACAACTGTTGTTATATATAAGGCCAAGTGAGTTATTAACCGTGTCATCGAACCGTAAGGTTTACGCTGACTCACTTACTAAAGCGTTTTGCATTACCGATCAGCAGGGAGTGAGTAGATTCGCTCCCTGCAGATAACGCAGAACTCGACACGGAAGTCTCCGGCAGTTGGTTAGTGAGACAGCGACTGTCGGAGGGTAAGGATGCCCCATATAGCGGCGCCCGGAGGCGAGTAGAGGGTTAAGACCAATTCACTGAAGACCTGAAAGCTGAAAAGCCACAAAGCCTCCAACCGCTTTACACTTGCCCACCCATAAGACCTTGAGTTACCGGGTTAGTAGTAACGGCAAGTTGCTCGATGAAAACCGGCGATGGCGCCCGCCATCTCCGGTTTTCTCCATTTACAGCCGGAGCGCAGGTTTCCCGACAGAAACCGCTTCAACAATCACTCTGCTGCTTGCCCACTCCTCAATCTCACTTCTCCATTGACAGTGCCACTTCGATCATTATGTTTAACGTACACGGACATCTTGAACCAACGGAAGGTACAGCAGTTTGCGATCGCCGTCGCGTCGTCACGCCCCGGCAGTCGCGCATGTTTACTATTGCGGAGGCGATACCGCCATGGTTGCTTTACCAAGATGGCTGACCAGAAAAACGGGCTACAAACATCTGCGCTACCAGGTTGCGCTTCATTTCGAGAAACGCGACTCGTGGCAGACCATTACCCAATTCTACCGGCTTCCGGGCCAGTATCAGGCCCTCGCCGGACCTGTGCTTGATCGAATCCTCCCTGCGCTCGATGCGCGCCCCCTTGAGATCACCGTAATCGGCTGTTCAACAGGTGAGGAGGTCTACTCGATCATCACCTGTCTGCTGGCGCACCGACCGGGGCTGGCGTTTCACATCTATGCATATGACATCAGTGAAGAAGTAATTCGGAAAGCTGAAGTGGCCCACTACGATTCGGCTGCGGTGATGAAATCGCCGATCCCCCTCGGAATGCGGGAGACCTTTATGAGAGCGAGTGAGGATGAATTCGTGATGCGAAACGACCTCAAACGATTTGCCACGTTTCAGCGCGCCGACTTGCTGGCACCGGACGTGACTGAGCAAATCAGAGCCGGTGACGTTGTCTTCGCGCAGAACCTCCTCTTCAACCTCGATCGCAGGACAGCGAAGAGAGCATTCGCCAACATCGTTTCATTGATGCGCGAACACGCCGTGCTATTCTGTGAGGGGATGGACCTCGATATGCGGATCCACCTGACAAAGAAGTTCGGATTGACGCCTCTGGAGTTTGAGATCGAGGGGATTCATGAAGATGGTCGCCGCTCACGCTGCAACGGCTGGCCCTACCACTACTGGGGTCTTGAGCCATTCTCGAGGAAGCGACGCAACTGGCGGCGGCGCTATGGGACTATTTTCGTCAGAGGTTAGTGGCGACGGCCCCCTCCCCTCCCGAGTCTCACTGGCCCGCGATCAATACTCCTCGGCATCTCCATAGAAATACGCAAGGCGATCACGCGCAGCCTGAATCGAGACGTGATACCGCAGCAGCTTCTCTTTTGGCTTCTTGCGCATCTTCTCGTTGTCGATGCTGGTCTCCTGAAGATTCAGGGTATTGTCGACCTGGTCAAGAAATGTGGGCCATTCCTTATGCAGCGGATTCGACGTGTCGTAGATGACCTGAATCGATCTGGCAGCGGAGGTTGCCAGCACGGACTGATCCAGCAGGTCGTAGTAGGAACGCGGCAGCGGCATCAGGATCGTGACGAAAATCACGGCGCCGACAACCAGCCAGCCGCGAATCGCGCCAACGACCGCACCGCCGTATTTGTCCCGTTCCCCCATCTTCTGAGGAGAAACCATTTTCACCAGCGCTTTCGCCGCCAGCTTGAAGATCGCGTAGAGCAACCCCAACACCAGTATGTAGGCTATGATCGCGAGGGCCAGGGGTGAGGCATTGATTGAATTCCCTACCTCGACTGCCACGAAATCTAGCTTTCCGGTTGTAATCACCAGCGCCGCAGCCAGCCCCACCAGCGCCATCAATTCGCGCACGAACCCCTTCTTCGAACCAATCGCTATGAATCCCAAAACGAACAAGAGAGCGATGAGATTGAATACCATCGTAACCTCCCCGACTTTCCCTGTCCAGCAGGTGTTATAGCCGCGCAAGAACGCACAGCGCCTGCACTCAGAGCGGGTCGCCGTTGCGTTATCATTACTCCAATCTAATTCCGTGTGGATCTGCCGAATCCAACCAGCAAAGCATTCAAAACAGAATTGGT
The DNA here is from genome assembly GCA_040235515.1 of Candidatus Zixiibacteriota bacterium. Taxonomy (GTDB): domain Bacteria; phylum Zixibacteria; class MSB-5A5; order CAIYYT01; family CAIYYT01; genus JBECKX01. The sequence goes on along the minus strand of JBECKX010000046.1, from coordinate 315 downwards.
CGGCAATCGCTGGTAAATTGTGAAAGTTCAATCTTTCCAGCAAGTCAAAAGTAGAAGCCGCGAATCGACGGCGGCTGTTTCAAATCGGGGCCATCTGCCCTGCGCAAAGATCGAGCAGACGCGACAGATCGACTCATTAGTTCTCGACCTCAAGCCGATTTTTTTGGTGTAAGGCGCTGCAGCAGTTGGCACTCAAAAAGGACGCAATTCAAAGGATTTGAGTGGGCAGCTGTCGGAGCATGGCGAAGACTGTCAACTCAACGGCAAAAAACAGCTGAGACGTAACAGGGAGAAGCGGGCGGCGAGGTCTCGCAT
>JBECKX010000211.1:0-7738 GCA_040235515.1 Candidatus Zixiibacteriota bacterium | reverse complement strand
CACTTCAACTGAGGTACTACACAATGAGATCGTTTGCTGCATTACTACTGCTATCATTCATCCTGATTTGTTACGGCGAAACGTGCCCGGGAGCAACCTTTAAGTCGGCCGCCGGCGAGAAGGCTGCAACGGCGACAGTGACTTCGCCGCGCCAGATCAACCAGCTACCCCATCCGATCGAATCAGACAAACCACAACGGAAATACCATAAGGACCCGATGGAACGACCGGACCAGGATCTGCCGGTACCGATGTTCGATGCGGCAGACCCTCGATTCAGGCAGGATCTCTACGAGGCGTCCGAGTCGTCGCGCGATGTTGCCGCCGCGCCGTGCGAGAGCTTCATCGGCATACTGGACACGGGCTGGAATCCGCCCGACCCCGATGTCGCGGTGGGACCAGACCATGTGGTAGAGGTTGTCAACAGTTCGATTGCGATTTTTGACAAGCACACGGGGCAGAAACTGATGCAGTCGACGGCTGCCTTCTGGTTCAGCGGTACCAACCCTGCACCGCCGAGCTCATTCATCTATGACCCGAAGGTTGTTTATGATCCAAACGGTGGGAGATTCATCATTCTCTATCTCTGTACCGATGACGTAAGCGAGTCATCCTACCTGGTGTCTGTCTCATCGACTTCCGATGCGATGGATGACTGGTACAGCTACAATTTCGATGCAACTTTGAACGGTATCACACCAACCTCCACCTGGCCCGACTATCCCGGTCTCGGCTTCGACTTCGATCAGGCGGTCTATGTTACCTCAAACCAATGGGTGTTCAACGGTGGATTCATTTACTCCAAGGTGAGGATTCTGCCGAAGGCACAGCTCTATGCGGGGTTGAACGTCAGTTTCAATGATCTCTGGGACCTGCGCGAGAACGACAACGGCGTCGCCTTCACGGTAAAGCCGGCAAGCACTTACTCCGATGCCGACGGCGAGTTCCTGTTGAGCAACGTCTGGTTCGGGGGAACCTACACCACCTACTGGAAAATCACCGATCCGATTCTCAACCCGGCGGTGGCGGTTCGCCCGCGGGTTAACGTGCCCTCATATCCCTCGCCGCCGAATGCCGCGCAGTTGGGAGGTTCAGCGATCGGCACGATTGGTGCGATGACGCAGGAGGTGATCTTCAGAAATGGCAAAGTTTACACTTCGTTTGATCAGCGGGTGAACTGGGGCTCGGGAAACGTCAGCGCTGTGCGCGTTCTGGGGGTGGACACGGCCAGTTCCATGGCCACCGTCGACTACCTCTTCGGCGCCGACGGCAAGCACTACTTCTTCCCGGCCGTGTATGTCGACCCGAACGACGTGATCTACCTCGTCTGCAATCGCTCGGCGACCAATGAATATGTCAGCGTGCACTATGTCGAAGACCTCGCCAACAACTCCACCAGTGTTCAGGTTAAAGCGGGGGAGAGTACGCGCTCGGGATCGGCTCCTGTGCGTTGGGGTGATTATGCCGGGATCTCTCCGGATGGGGCGGATCAGAGCAAAGCGTGGGTGTGTATGGAGTATCCCAGCCAGTTCTCAAGTACCTGGTACACGTGGATCGGGCAGGCACCATCCCAGTTGATTGGCGCCAACCCGCTCAATCCGCTCGACCAAACTTTGACAATGCTCCCGACTCAGGTGGAATGGAGCAGCATTGCGGCCGCACAGGAGTATCAGTTGCAAATCGCGGAGGATGCCGGGTTTGCCACTCTCGCCGTGGATGTGGTGGTGGGTGATACTAGTTACAGCGCCGCAAGCCTTACAGATCAAACGACTTATTTCTGGCGGGTGCGCGCGCTCGGTTGCCCCAATAATCCCTGGACGCCGACGCAGGAATTCAGAGTGTGTAACTTCGTCGCCGGCGATGCCGACGCCAGCGGAATTGCGTCGGTGGGTGACGCGGTCTTCGTAATCCAGTATATCTTTGGCGGTGGCCCCGCTCCAAGTCCACTTGAGAGTGGTGATGTCAATTGCGACGGTGCGGTGACTATTGCCGACGCGGTCTACCTTGTCAATTTCATTTTCGGTGGCGGACCTGATCTCTGCGGAGAGTGCTGAGTCTGCCGCTGGTTGAGGATAGGGTCTCGGGTTAGTTTCTCAAGAAGGAAGGGTCCGATATGCTTCGCATGAAACTGAAGTCAGTCCCGGGTGTGGCGCCGGTGGCAATGAGTTTGGCGCTCCTGGTGTCTTGTGGCGCTGAACCGGGGAGCAACGTAGATGCAGCGATCAGCTATCCGGAAAGCAAACGGGTCGAAGTAGTCGACACACTGCATGGCGTGCCGATTGCAGACCCTTATCGCTGGCTTGAAGACACTGATGACCCGGCTGTGCAGGAGTGGACAGACAAGCAGAACGCATTGACCAAAGAGACCCTCGCTGCAAAGCCGATCCACGCCGAACTGGTAGCGGAACTCACCAAACTGTGGAACTACTCGCGGATGGGTGTGCCGGTAAAACGGGGCGACTATTATTTCTATGAGTACTACGACGGGCTTCAGAATCAGGCGGTACTTTATATGCAGAAGGGGCTCGAGGGTGAGAGAATCGAGTTGATCGACCCGAACGAGCTTTCCAGGGAAGGAATCGTCGCGATGGACTGGTGGTATCCATCACGTGATGGTTCGAAGATCGCCTACGGCCTGTCGGAGAAGGGTTCGGAGAATTCCACATTGCATATCTTCGATGTTGCATCGCGCCGCCCCCTGCCCTACTCAATCGAATACTGCCGCTACTCCTCGGTGGCGTGGCTGAAGGACAACGATGGTTTCTTTTACACCAGAGGCCCCAAACCGGGGAGTGTACCCGCCGGCGAGGAGTCATACCACAAGAAAGTATTTCTGCACCATCTGGCCTCCAATCCCGATGACGACCAGTTGATTTTCGAGTATGCGGAGGATCCAACCGCGCCGGTCGCGGTCACGCTGGCGGAAGACCTACGGACGCTGTTCTTCTATGTCTACTACGGTTCCGCCGGAGGATTCAAGCTCTATTATAGTCGGGTGGACGCTCCTGCTGAGGTGACGTTGATAGCTGACCGTGAGGGATGCGACTATTATCCGTACACGACAGACACCAAGCTGTTCATCCACACCAATGAGGATGCGCCATTTTACAAACTACTCGTTACCGATCTCAGCCATCCCGAACGAGCTAACTGGAAGGTCGCAGTCCCTGAAACCTCCGACCTGCTGGAGAATCTGACGATCGCCGGAAATCGGCTCGTGCTGAACTACCTCCACAACGCTTCCTCCAAACTGCAGGTTCATAACTTTTCAGGGGAGAAGGTGGCGGACATGGCGCTGCCGGCGATGGGAGCGGTGACGGGCCTGAGTTCCAACTGGGATGAACCGGAGGTGATGTTCTCTTATATGTCGTTCGTCACTCCTGCTGAGGTAGAGCACTACGATTTGACCAACATGAAGTTGACGACAGTCCATAAGCCGGAGGTCGATTTCGACGCTTCGCAGTATGAGGTAAAGCAGGAGTGGTACAAGTCGAAGGATGGCACCTCCGTACCGATCTTTATCGTTCATCAGAAGGGGTTGCAGATGGACGGAACAAATCCCGCATTGCTTTACGGTTATGGTGGGTTTCAGGTGAACCAGACCCCCTACTATAGCAGCAGTCGACTGATGTTCCTCAAGCGCGGTGGGGTCTTCGCGATGCCGAACCTGCGCGGCGGAAGTGAGTTCGGCGAGGAATGGCATCGCGCCGGCATGCTGGAGAAAAAGCAGAACACTTTCGACGACTTCATCGCGGCGGCGGAATACCTGATCGAAGCCGGTTACACGAGCAAGGAGCGTCTGGCGATCTGGGGTGGGAGCAATGGTGGTTTGCTCGTGGGTGCCGTGGAGGTACAACGCCCTGATCTTTTCAAGGCGGTGATCTGCACCGTACCGTTGCTCGATATGCTTCGCTTCCACATGTTTCTCATCGCCAGGTACTGGACATCGGAATACGGATCGGCGGAGAATCCTGAGCAGTTCAAGTTTATGTACGAGTATTCCCCGTATCAGAATGTGAAACCGAACGTCGCATACCCGGCCACCTTCTTGACAGCCGGAGAGGAGGATGGTCGTGTGCATCCGCTGCACGCGCGGAAGTTCGCCGCGCTGTTACAGCATGAGAATGTCGGCGATAACCCGATCCTGGTGTGGATTGACCGCAAGGGTGGGCATGGTCAGGGCAAACCGATTTCTCTGCGGATACAGGAAACAGCCGACGTTTACACGTTTCTCTTCTGGCAGCTCGGCATGTCGGAGTGATACGAATGAGGCTGGGCGCGGTCGTATCGAATGCCCGGCGGTCATGATTAAGACGTGACTCCGGTGTTAATCTGACGCTACCGTTGGCGGCTGCAGGGGTTGATGCAGTAAAACTGTTTGACACCCCGGCCATTGCGGACTACCTTGTTCTATTATATCGATTTTCCCCCTGAGTTCAGCCCCTACTCCTAAGGAGAGCAAAAATGTACCTACGCCTGATGTGTACCGCGCTGGCGTTCGCGATATTGTGTGCCACACCGGCCATGTCACAGCTTCGGCCCGATACGATTCGTGTTGAGGTCGACTACATGGTTGAGGGCGGGCACAGTCATATCCTCAATCAAGCCGAGATCGACGTAATCGTTGAGACATTTGCCTGTGAGGGCGTGACGATTATCATCGAGCTCTCGGACGCGGTGCCGCATGAGGATGTTCTGACCGGATTGTTTTTCGACGGCGGTCCGGGGACATTCGGCTGGTACAAGACAAACTACATGGACCACCTCGGCGAGCCGGGCTGGCACTATTGCATCATGGCGCACCAGTACAACGCCGGTGGTGGAGTGACGACGAGTTCAGGTTACGGCGAGATTGTGGGGGATGATTTCATCGTCACGCTCGGTGCGTTTTCAGGCGGAATCGGTACGGCGTTTGACCGCGCCGGGACGTTCGTGCACGAGTTGGGACACAACCTCGGATTGCGCCATGCCGGAGATCAGAGCGAGGGAGCGATCGGGCAGTATAAGCCCAACTACGCGAGCGTCATGGCCTACCGTTATCAATTGGAGGGGGTCAAGACGGGGATGATTTGCCAGGATCTTGCCGAGCAGCAACTGCTCGATTACCGCACGCTAAATTACTCAAACGGCCTGCTGCCCGATCTCAACGAGGCGGCGTTGGATGAAACGACAGGGCTGGGCTACGGGCCGGTCGACTGGAATTGCAACGGTACGATCGATGCCAGCCCGGTGAGCAAGAACCTGCGGACATTCTCGTGGTGTGGAAATGGCGGAGGCAGCCTGGTGCTGACCGACTATGACGACTGGGATAACATCACCGACGCGGGAGCTTCATCACCCGCCAAGGTGGGTACCTCCACTGAGGCGGTCGGGTGCATCACGCTGGAGGAAGTAGAGGCGATGCGCGAAGCTGTCGCCGAGAAGGGTCTCCCGCCATGCTTCAATCCTACCGTCGCCCTGGAATTCTGTGAGTGGGTGTGTAACGATAGCGACGGCGACGGCTGGGGTGACAGCAATGACTCGACGAACACCTGTCTGCCGGATAATTGTAACAACATACCCAATGTTGACCAGGCAGATGCTGATGGCGACGGGCTCGGCGATCTCTGCGACCCCGACGCCGATGATGACGGTATCCTGAATGAAAACGACAACTGCTGGCTCACGGAGAACGCGGGACAGGCTGATGCCGACTCCGATGGCGTCGGTGATGCATGCGACAATTGTGTGAATACTCCCAACCCGGAACAATTCGACGAGAATGACGATGGCGTCGGCGATCTCTGCGATGGCAAGGTGCATATCTATTCCTCGGGTCAACTACCGGAGGGCTTTGTTGGTGTGCCTTACAGCTTCCAGTTTGAGGGGGTTGGCGGTATCGCACCACTTTCATGGCTCTTCCTCGGTGGTGACTTGCCGTTCGGCTGCGTCTTCAACGGTGGTGCGGCGGGAACGGTAACCGGGACACCATCCTTCGCGGCTACCTACTTCTTCACGGTTGAATTGAGTGACTCAAACTCCCCGGCAGCGAAGGACACGATTAGTGTCAGCGTGCTGATTACCGAGCCGGAATATTTCTGTGGTGACGCCGACGGCAACTCTTCGATTTCGATCGGCGACGCAGTCTTCATAATCAACTTCATCTTTGGCGGCGGCCCTGCGCCTGCGCCGCTTGAAGCCGCAGACGCCGATTGCAGCGGCGCGGTTTCGATCAGCGATGCAGTCGTAATTATCAACTACATCTTTGGTGGCGGCCCCGCACCGTGTGGCTCCTGCTTTTAGTCGTCGAGCTGTAGCTTCGATGGCTCAGCCCCAAAATCTGCGGCAGAGTGAGTTCACTCTGCCGCTTTCTATTGCGGTCGGGGCTTACAGCTGCCTCCACGCCCGGGTGTGAGCAGAGTTATTCTACTTGACTGTTCGAGTGACCGGGCTATAATGGAGTAACGACTCAAGAAGCTTACCCCAGGCCCGTGGACGACAGGCCAATCACATACTTCAGCATCGACGGCAACTGCGATCCGCGAAGCCTCTGAAATTCTACCGGGGAGATTGTATGGTAACACTTTATCACCTGCCGCGAACCATGCGGTGGCGGCACCTGTTGCCGGCCTGTGTGATTGCGCTTCTCTGTCTGAGTATGACATCACGAGCACAGACTTCGGCTGGAGTTGATGTTCGCATCGTCCCGCGGCTGGCCGGCATCCTGGATGATCAGGTAGCGGGAGAGGTCATCACAGTACCGGTCAACATCGTCAATCAGCGATCGGATGCTATCTTCGGATTTGCCTTCACGATTACCTTCGACACGCTTGGGCTGGAGTTTATCGAGGGAGCAACGGCAAGTACGTCGTGCTTTACGCTACCGGGGGGCGTGTACGAAACCAATCCCGGCAGGATTGTCGCGCAGCTAGTGATCGATGAGCCGGGCTGTACCATAGATCAACTGGGCAATCCAGCACTGACGCTTACTTTCAGAGTACGTGATGTGGAAGCACTGAACGGTTACAGCTTGCCGATCGAGTTTTCGTGGGAGAGTTGCGGCAACAATCAACTGGCCTCGCTGGGTGAGCCAACAACTTTGTTGAGTAATGAAGTCTATCGCTGGTATGATTCTGACGCTTCGGCCGCCCACGATTCCGAGTTTCCCACACTGTTCGGCGCGCCTGACTACTGTTCCCCATCGAGTGAGTGGCGCGTCGCCAATTTCTATGGTGGTTATATCGCGGTTCACTGGCCGGCCCAGGTACACATCGCCGACCCCAACCTAAACGGCGTGCCGGTCGAAATAGCTGACCTGGTGATTCTGAACAACTACTTGCGTGATGGAGTCAGTTCATTTGGCATCGACGTGGCAGAACAGTTGAAGGCGTGTGACTTTGACGCCGACTTGCGTCCCGGTACTTTTGCAGACTACGTGTACGGGATTCAGATTGTGGCGGGCGCGGCGCCGTTTTCCAACGGCTGGCGCGGCTGTGTGGCGCCGACTGCAACAGTCACCCATGACCCCGAGGCGCATACGCTGGCGGTCGAGTTTCCCGACTCGCTGGCCGGTCTCTACCTGCGCTTCGCGGGGGATGTGGAGTTGGTTGGCACAAGCATCCCGACCAGCAGTGAGTCAAGATTTCAAGCCGGCAACAGCAGAGTGTTTGTGATTCCTGAGTCGGGCGCGCTGGGAGAGGATCAGTTCGACGGCACGGTTGTTCTGCAGTATGTGGGGGAGGGTAGCCTGACTGAAATT
>JBECKX010000200.1:0-10659 GCA_040235515.1 Candidatus Zixiibacteriota bacterium | reverse complement strand
CCTGTCTGCCGTGGAAACCGAGCCTCTGCTCCAGTTCGGCCTTGATGAACCCGTGACAGTTCAGGCAGTTGTTGCCGATCTCTTTGCGATCGGTGCCATGGCACTGTTTGCAGTTTTCGAGTCCTTCAAGGGACTTGTGTGGTGAGCTGAGTTCACCGGGGGACAACTGCGCACAAGCTGGAGCTGAAGCGAAGAGGAGCACCAGCAGGGTGCGGAGTTGAAGACGGCGGGTCCAAGGTAATGCAGTCAGAACTGCCAATCTACCCATAACAAAGTTCCATGGCAGAATGTGAGCAAGAGGGAGCCTCGGCCAGATAGCTCCTCAGGGTTCGGATCGATCGGGCTGCGTTAGAATATCCAGGTGTAGCCGGTCCAGATCGCGATGCCGATATGAACGATCATGATCAGGTACATGATGATCGCAAACGGCTTGTGAATTACATGCCAATAGTGAAAAAGTTCTTGAACTTTCTCAAGCACCAAAACGCGTCTACGCAAGACAGCCGAGCGCACTGCGAGTATTGCCGTGGGACGGTACTCTCCGAGGGAGATTCCGGACTGCGCGCGGAGGTGCCGTTCGATCCGGCGGACGAGCAAGGGACGGCTAAGGTCAGCCGCTATCATTCCGAGCAGCATTCGAAAGGCTCCTTTCCGCTCAGACTTATCGGGAAGTGTGAGGCGCTCGATGGCGGCCAGGTCATTCTCGGACAGTCCCAGCAACTGAAGTCGCTGGCTCAGGTCACTGCGGCTCTCTTCGATCTCAGAGAGAGTAAGCTCGTTTCCTTCAATGTTGCGTGGGATCTGAATGTAGAGGTAGCGGCCCAGATAGCCGCTCAGCGCCACCGCAACCATCGACCAGAAGGCCACGGCTACCAATCCCTGTACCTTAAAAGAAGTGTGCAGCAGTATCAGGAGTGGTCCAAATATTCCGAGAAAGATATGCAAATCGAGCCAGGTGCGCAGGGAGAAGAGTTTCCCCAACAGCTTGGTGCGTTTGCGCAGAGAATAAGTGAGCATCAGAATCATCATTGCCGCACCGATATAGCCGTAGGCCAATCCCCAGTTTCCGGCGGGGCGCAGATCGCGATAGTCGGCGTGATGAGGCCGCTCAAGATAGGGTGTGCGGTAGTAGTCTAGTCCATCGAGCAGCAAGTACAGGAATGCCCCCAGCGCCAACACTACCAGAATAGTGCGGAACCAGTTGATCGCATTGCGCTCAACTGAGGGAGCCGAAGCGGAATTGTTGGCGGTTGTGGTCACTGTCTCAACCAATGTAATGCTTATCCTTGTACTTAATGCCAGGTTTTATACAAAGATCGACAGCGAGCCACCGATATTTTAGAGCGAAACGAACTTCGCTTCGGTAGATGCGCACTATCCGGACGCGCGCTGCAAGCATACGCGGCTTAGAATGCGTAGCTTACACCGGCTCGCACCATGATTGCCTTCAACTTAGGGAAAAGCTCGTATTGGCTCAGTGGCCCCAGAGATGATGGCGGGCTGATATCTCCCGTTTGCGCATAATACTCGCCACCGATTCTAAGAGTTGCTTCATCGCGTAGAGGCAGCTGATACTCCAGGCCCAAGGTGATTGCATGAAATGGTGCCAGGCGGTAGTCGGCCGAAGCGTGCTCAGGCAGCGGAGCGCCGTCGACCAGATATGAGGCATAGAAATCGGCTTCCGACTGTCGATACCAACGCACGTGTGGCTGCAGGGCATGCCCATTCCGCAGCGGCAGACGATACCAGAAATCGACGGTGTGCGACTCAATGCCCCAGTTGTCCCAGAAATAGCGATACGCTAATCTGAGCGTGTGCCCGCTCAAGTACCGCCGCGCTTCGGCGTAGAGCGCATGTTTTGTGCGACTGTCGGGACGCGATTCATATAAGTAATCGACTGGTTCGCCGGGCGAAGTCCCACCTCTCCCTTCGACCAGGCTGATGATCTTGTATGGATCGTTCAAGTACCCGCTGGAGCGGTTGAATGAGTAGTTGAGCCGCAGGAGCGTGACCCGGTCAAGTACCTGGGTCACACCAAGCACGACGTCGAGCACTTCTTTGCTATCGGAACTCCCACCCCCTTCACGCTCTCCGTCGAATTCGCCATCCTCTCCTTCGCCGGTAGCTTCCCGCATAGAGGAGAGTGCATCGGGAGCGCCTCCCTCGGGATTGACCAGGTCATGCGAGAAGGCGGTCGAGAGCGCCAGGTTGGTATTCTTCCTGTTAAAATCACGACTGAGGCTGAGGCTGGCTCCGATCGAAGTATAGTCGTGTTCGCCGGAGAGATGTCCTCCGAAATCGAAACTGGTCAGATGATCGATCGGGATGGTGTAGCCGCCATCGAGTGCGAAACGGGTATCGTGGAATGTGTCGTCAAAGGGGGTCTTACCCGGTTCCACGGTGTAACTGCCGGAACCGGATGGTCGAGTAAAAGTCTGGACTCGATTAGAGGGCAGCGCGCCATTCGGGGATGGTCCGGTAAGTGCATCGAAGGTGAGCTTCCCATGCAGGATACGGTCACCCGGTAAGGAATGGCTGATGCCGAGAACGTATTCCGCTGCTTGAACTCTGTCAGTTTCGGAGTACAGGAGCAAGGATGAGTCCAACTTATAGTCACCGGCAGCGTGGCTCACGCCGCTTCCGAGCAGGATAGCTGTGGCTGCCGCCAGATTTTTGCGAAGAAGTGAATTGCCGCCTAGTTGCACCCGCACCCACCCCCACCAAAGCTGCGGCCACCACTTGATGCTTCCTTGCTGAAGTAAATGTGGTCATCGATCGCCTGATCGACAGCTCTGTTATCCGGCTGCATTTCAGGCTTCGATAAGATATCTCGTTCCCACACCTGTACACCGATGGCGGAACAGCCGAAGACCAGCTGGGTCAATGCCAGTATGCCGACTGCAAGCGCTAAGCATTTGAACCGCTTCATTGAGGTTTCTCCTTTGCAAGTAGTTCGAGGATGCCAGTTGCCAGGTCATCGGACTCCTCTTTCCTGAAACCACGGTGTTGAGATACCAGTTCGCCGCTGCGATTGTAAAGAAAGGAAGTCGGCATTGCTTCCAGTTCATACAACTCGGCGAGGTGACCGGTAGAATCGAAGACTACGGGAAAAGGAGCGGGATTCTCAGCCAGAAATCTGGCGGCTGCCTCATGGTCTTTGTCTACGCACACGGCGATGATTTCAAGACCCTGCTTCTCATACTTATCGTACAATGTTTTCATCCAGGGAAATGAACTTCGACATGGTACGCACCATGACGCCCAGAAATCAACATACACAACCTGACCCTCAAGACTGACTGAGTCAGGAACTGCTTCACTCAGTTCCTTTAAGGTTTCCGGCGGCGCGGCGAAGGCAGAACCGGTGGTAGCCAGGACTATCAGAAGCAGAGTCGCTGTTAACACCAGCGAATAGATTCTGTGAGACATTTTCCTCCCATTCAAAGGCGTGCTGTTGGTTGCACCGGGTAGACGGCTTCCTGCTTTGACCATCACCCGAATACTCAGACTTATACACTGGTTAGATCGCGACGGTCGATATTTGATTCTGTTCGTGTCTGAAAAAAATGCGCCCGAAAGCTTCAAGCTACGGAGCGTGCCCGCTTCAGAAGCTGATCAGAGTATGAGAAGCACGCGGGCAGGCCCTTAGAGATTGCTGTTTCAGGCCTATCTCGCGCTCCGGTCTTCGAGGCAGGTGCCGAATTAGGACAGCAAATGTATTTTTTCTTGCCTCGCGCGCGGTCTTCGCTAATATTGATATAACTGTCTTTGTTAAGGAGGACTGTATGACGGTTACAAACAAGCAGTCCGGGACAAATGTGGTCGAGATCGTTGATCAGATTTTCCGGATCAATACGCCGGTTGCTATCGAGGGTACGCCGGGCTTCTCGTTCAATCAGTATCTCATCTTGGATGACGAACCGCTGCTTTTCCATACCGGCCCGCGCAGGATGTTTCCACTGGTACGCGAAGCGGTCGCAACCGTGATGCCGGTCGAGCGACTTCGCTACGTCGCGTTTTCACATGTGGAAGCGGATGAATGCGGCTCACTCAATGAATGGCTTCATGCCGCTCCACAATCTGTTCCGCTGTGCGGAGCGATCAGTGCGCTCGTATCGATCGAGGATATGGCCGACCGACCGCCGCGCGCGCTGCATGACGGGGATCAGCTATCGCTCGGAAAGAAGCGAGTGCAGTGGTTCGAGACGCCACACCTTCCGCATGCCTGGGATTGCGGGTTCATGTTTGAGGAACAGACTTCGACCCTGCTTTGCGGTGACCTGTTCACGCAGGGCGGAACCGATCTTCCCCCGATCACAGAAAGTGACATTCTGGGACCAAGCGAAGCATTCCGCAACATGATGGACTACTACTCGCACACCCGGAATGCTCACGCTATGTTTGAACGGCTGGCAGCCACGAATCCCACAACGCTGGCGTGCATGCATGGCAGCGCGTGGCGGGGGGATGGCGCCGGGCTACTGCGTGCTCTTGATAACGCACTCTCCGCCGCTTAGCAGCCGGGCTGCGCTGCAACTGCACCGGCGTAGCCCTGTCCAGAGCGGGTGCTGAAGGCGTGTAGCCTACTCCAGCGAGCTCTGAAATAGCTCCTGGAGTTTTTTGCTCGGCCCGACGTCGAGTTCCTGCTTGAGATTCTTGACATATTTCTGGTAGGCTTTGATCCCTTTGATTGTCTGCCCGCACAACTTGAACAACCTGATCGCCAACTCTATTCCATCGGTCCAGATCGGCTCACGCTCAAGCCCGGCAAGCAGGTACTTCTCAGCCAGCTGATACTTCTTCTTGTCGATCAGGTACTCAACGGCGAAGGCAGAGAGTTGCAGATACTGGGCGCGCACCCGTTCCCTCACCTCCGTAGCAAATGCTTCGTATCGATACTCCGGCAAGAAGTCCTCGCGGTAGAGATCAAGGACGTCGGTGATCCTGCGCGCATCCTCCTCCTTGACTTCACCCGGAGCGAGCGCCGCGCCGGTTGCGATTCGATACAGTGAGTCAAGTTCCGCGACATCGACGAATGACGATTTGGGAAGGTTGAGCCTGTACATTCCATCCTCGTATTCGATATACTGGGATGAACTCTTCACGGCTCCCTGCAGGGAGTTCCTGAGCGAGGATGCGATCGTACGGATATTGGCCAGTGGGCGACGCACCTGTTTTCCGGCCAGCAGTGTATCCAGGAGTGCTTCCTCATGCACCGCGCCGGGATGGTTCGCCAGCAGGACTGCAAAGAGCAGTTTCGATTTCTTGCGCTCAAACTCGACACTTCTGCCATCAACATTGACCGAGAGCGGTCCCAGCGTCCCAACGTATAGCGGTAACAAGGGGAAGTCAGCCTCTGTCTCGACGTAGTGGGCGGCTGACCTGGCCAGTTGCTGATCGCGGCTCTTCTGCAACGGAGCGACCGCCTGAGAGAGTCCGACGATTTTGTGACGTGCTGCCCATTCAACCAACCTGGCCTGCTGTGATTCCGTTGCCGACTCGCGTTGCAACAATCCGCTGAGCGCAATGCTCAGATCGCGCCTGCTGCAGAATCTCATCAGTTCATCACCGTGGCTGATCTTAATGCCCCAGTACAACGCTGAGGTAATGATGTGGGCGGCCAGCTCTGAGTTGATCAGCGGAAATGACTGCCACTGAAGCTTGTTAAACGTTGACACTGCTGTCTCAAGCTGTCTTTTGGCAGCCTCGGATTCACCCAGGCGATCAGCAATCAAAGAGTGCCAGAACGAGATAATCATGATCCACGGCTCGAGTTTGCAGCGAGTCACGATCTCGATTAACTGGTCGCACCAGCGTCGGGCCTCCACAAAGTCACCCGCTTTGACGCCCCGGTAAAGTTGCGTGACTGCACCGAAGATGTAGTCATGCGATACGGCCGGTTTGTCTTTAAACTGCGGAAGCACCTGTGTGTCGATAGACCTGTCCGCCAGCAGACGATAGTAGTTGAGCAGAATCGCGGAGGTTCGAACGAATGGAGGGAGCACTGCCTCCGCCTGCCTGAGAGCTGTCTCGAGGGTTTGCAGTCCCCGGTCATTGAATCCGAGGTAAGTCAGGCAGATGCCTTCGCAGCGCATGAACATATGCCGCATGTGTTCATTGAACACGCCTATCTCGCCGAGGCCCTCCTGGCCGCGACGTACGATGGCCAGGGCTTTCTCGAACTGCCCCACTTCGGTGAGGATCACCGCCAGGAATGATGCGAGGTGTGCGGGATACTGCCCTCCGCTTGCTGCGGTTATGCTCTCGATTTGTTCCTCGAGCGCCTTGATCGCAGTATCGGACTCCCCGATCAAGTGAATATTGAACTGCAGTTGTGCGAAGTACCACGCACTGCCATGCGGATCGGCGCCATCTACGATACTCAATGCTTCCCTCGTATGGTGTGCCGCTTCGTTGAAGCGGTATTCGAGGAAGGCCACATAGGAGAGCATGTCGTGGATGCCGACCAGCACGACCGGACTGAAGGGGCCGTGGTGCCGTTCAAACTGCTGCCATGATTCGCGGTATTCGTCATAGAGATCCCGGCTTTGCACCGCTTTTCGACACTTGAAGTATCTGTGCCAGGTAAGTCCGAGCAGGTCTTTGTCATGTTCCAGCGCGCCCGATTCAAGTAGTGGGCCGGCCTTTTCGATGACGCCTTGATAGTTTCCGAGCCAGTGCTGACATTCGATATAGTTGAGGATGAATTCCGGAAGCGACTGTGACTCCTCCGGAATCTGACTTAACCACTGATTGACCGCGAGCAGCTTGTTCTGGAACACCAGAGTGTTCCAGTGAGCCTTGATCAGACGCAGCGCATCCTCATAGGCTTCTATCTCCAGCAACAACTCTATTGCGTTTTCCAGATCATCCTGTGCAACATAGTAATCGACGATGCGACGGCAGACGCGGATTCGGTCCTCGCGACTGTAGTTCTGCTTGAAGGCATCCTTGAGTGCCTTTGCGATAATCGGATGCAGCCTGAGCGCGGCGGAATCGAGTTCGGAGTAGGGTATGCCGGAGTCGCGCAACTCAGCCAGCAGCGAATCGATCCTGGCGGCCTCCTGCTCGACCGCGGCACAGCCAGTCGGTGAAAGCGTATCAAGCGGTGAGCAGCGAACGAGGAAGTCATACAATTCGTGGGAGCATTCGTTGAACATCTCCTGTACGAGATAATCCTGAAGCTCCGCCAGATCGGTCAGTTCGGCGACATCGGAGAGAAAGCGGGCTTCCGCCAGTCGTGCCTTGAGGAGACCCGCAACAACACACCACCCATCTGTGAGTTTGAAGAACTGATCGACAACACGAGCCTCCGGCGTCGAGCCGGTTCTTTTCCTCACCGCCAGCGCCAGCTCTTCACGAGTAAATTTGAGTGTCCGTTTCTCGACGATTCGCAGCAGTCCCTTCTCCTGATTGCGCCTGAATTTCATCTGCGGTTTAACGCGCGAGTTCAGAATCAGGCGGAGCTTGATTCCGGGGATTGAGAGGAATCGCTCGACGAAGGCACAGATCTCTTTGCTGTCATTGACCCGCTCCCAGTTGTCGAGCGCAAACCAGACTGGCGCTTTATTGTATTGGTCAAACAGCAACACCAGATCATCGCAGAGCGATTTGAGGTCGGTCATGCCCCCGCGCGCACGGTCCATCAAGCCGCTGGATCGCACATCTGCAACCGTTGCGGCAAGTGCACCGACGAAGTAGTGGGCAAACCTCTCCGGAGCGGAGTCATCGTAGTCGAGATTGAGCCAGCACTTCATCTGCTTCGGCAGTTTATCGAAAAACTGCGAAATCAGCGCAGTCTTACCGTACCCTGCAGGCGCGATGACAAGAACCCCTGTCGTATCGGAACCATCAAAGGTGCTGAGGAGGCGGTCGCGCTGAATGAAGTAACCCAGCGGCCGAGGCGGGGTAATCTTGTGCTTTGCTATCTGCAAGATCGAAACGTCGTGGACTCTAAGTGAATGGTTGACTGCATAATAACAATTCAGCGTCGATTTGCAAGCCTCGAAAAAATATCATTCGTGAAGCGAAATAGTCCATTTTTGTGATCGCTTTGTGATCCCTCCAGCTACTCTGACGGTGTGGCACGCAGACGGAATGACAACGAGGCAGAGAAGGACGAACGCAGGGTTCTGCTCCATATCGTGAAGAGACAGGGCGAGTGGCAGGGCAAGGCGCTCGATTTCAACAGGCAACAGGAGATCCTGTTCAGTTCACTGGAGGATCTGGTTGTCTGGCTGGATCAGGGTGATTAGCTATCCAGTTGTCGCATTGTCGGTGACTCAGCGAGTCCCGTCGGCTTCCTGTATCAATCAACAAAGACAGAAACAAGATGTCCGGTTTCACCCGGTGGTGAGTCCGGCAGATAGATATCTACAATCCAGGAGTTGGTGAGAGATGAAGTTGTTTATGGCTCTCTTTCTGCTACTGATGGCTGCTGCGTCGCTATGGGCGGCTCCAGCGGAGATCAGCTATCAGGGGCTATTGACCGATGCTTCCGGCGATCCGGTCGCTGATGGCAGCTACTCGGTAACATTCACGATTTATGATGCGGCAACCGGTGGCAGCAGCAAATGGAGTGAGATCCAGTCTGTTGCGACGACAGCCGGGATTTTCAGTGTGCAGCTCGGGGCGCAAACACCGCTATCTGACTCGGTCTTCAGTGACTCACCACGCTTTCTCGGAATCGCGGTTGGCGCGGATCCTGAAATAATGCCTCGCACGATGCTGGTCGCGGTACCGTGGGCCTTCCGGACTGCAACCGTTGATGGTGCCGAGGGGGGCGCACTCAGCGGCGATCTGGAAATCAGCGGTCAGGCCAGCATCGGCCAGGGGCATGGTACTTCGGGCAATGCTGCATTCGTGGCAGGTGAGAACAATAATGCGGCCGGATTTCGCTCCGTCGTCGGGGGCGGCAGTGGAAATGATGCGCTGGGTGGCAACTCGGTCGTCGGCGGTGGCTCGGGAAATGACGCAAGCGGCAGTCGCTCGACCGTTGGCGGCGGACATGGCAATACAGCAAGTGGTGACTCATCGGTAGTTGCCGGTGGCAGTCGCAACACGGCTAGCGGTAATCACGCCACAATCGCCGGTGGACAATACAACGAAGCCGCCGGGGATTATTCATTTACCGCAGGCTATGCGGATTCAATCAGCTCGGATGCGAACCACTCCGTCCTGTTCGGCATCGACAGCGACCTCACGCAAGACTCGACCTTCATGGTTGATATGCCGCACGTGCGGATTGGTAATGAAGCCACCGGGTATGAATTGCCAACCGCGGATGGCAGTGCCGGACAGGTGCTCGGCACCGACGGTAGTGGCCAGGCCGGTTGGGTAAATGGCGGTGGTGGCGGCGGGAGTACTTTCATTCGCTGGGGAAACAGCACCGCGCCTGCTGGCGCAAGCCTGATCTATAGTGGCTTCGGCTATGCCGGACACTATCAACAAACCGGTCCTGTAGACCCAATTGTCGTACAGGGCGGTGACCCTGGAGACACTAACGCCGGCAACAGGGCACTCTTCGCGTTGCGGACTGACAGCGGATTGCCCCCTTGCATCCCTGAGGAGTCATTCGTGCCGGCGGCAGTCTGTTACAGCAGCACGACGGCTCTGACAATCTGGGGGACTCACACGGCGCCGGCTGGCTGGGATGTCCTGTACACTGGGTATGCGCTCGGCAGCCATTACACCTTAGACAACCCTTCGGGCCCACTCTGTGTAGACTGTGGCGACTTTGAGTTCGTGAGTGCACCTGGCATCGGCTATGCACTCCTTTATGCACTCCAGATCTATCACTATGCCACGGGCGACAGCGACCTCCAGGACAAATTCATCAAGTGTGCAGTAATCAAGAAGCAATGACCAACGGCATGGGAGCATCCACCGGGGAGAACCTTGACTTGCCAAGCGAGGAAGAACAACGATGAAACAGACAATCACCACCTTCTGGTTGACGGCGATTCTTTCGATTAGCGTCCTCGCCGCCACTCCAACGGAACTCAACTACCAGGGCTACCTGACCGATTCAGCGGGTGACGCTGTCGCTGATGGGAGCTACTCAGTCGTATTCACAATCTATGACGCCGCAAGCGGTGGCAGTTCGCAATGGAGCGAGACTCAAAGTATCACCACCGTTGATGGTCTCTTCTCGGTGGTATTGGGTTCTGTCAATCCAATACTCGACGCCGTTTTTGCAGATTCCAGCAGATGGCTCGGCATTGCGGTTGATGGTGACCCCGAGATTGCGCCACGCACCAAGTTGACCAGCTCGGCGTTTGCGTTGCGGACATCCACAATTGATGGCGCGAGTGGTGGCATGGTCACTGGTGATGTCGAGATCCAGGGTGATGTCCGCATCGGTACGGGTCACGCGCCATCCGGAAGTGAAGCATTCGTTGCCGGTCGGCAAAATGATGCCGGTGGATTCAGGGCAACCATTTCAGGCGGCAACAACAACACAGCGCTTGGTACGAACTCTACTGTTGGTGGTGGTTCGGGGAATGAGGCCAGCGGCAGTCGTTCGACCGTTGGCGGTGGTCATGGAAACACAGCGAGTGGTGACTCGTCGGTAGTTGCCGGTGGAAGTCGCAATACGGCTAGTGGGACTCATGCCGCAATCGCCGGGGGACAATACAATGAAGTCGCAGGGGATTATTC
>JBECKX010000191.1:0-20479 GCA_040235515.1 Candidatus Zixiibacteriota bacterium | reverse complement strand
ACCCCACGTGCCGCGTCGCGTGCGAGACGTTCGTGACTGTTGGCATGCTGATCGTCGGTGGCGAAATCACAACGAAAGGCTTCGTCGATATCAACCGACTGGTACGCGAGGTGGTCAAGGAGATTGGCTACACCGCTCCTCAATACGGATTCTCGTATGACACCTGCGCTATCCTCAACGCGATCGGCGCCCAGTCACCTGATATCGCCCAGGGCGTCGATGTCGGCGGTGCAGGCGACCAGGGGTTGATGACGGGTTATGCCTGTGAGGAAACCCCCGAATTGATGCCGATGCCAATCATGCTGGCTCATAAACTTTGCCGCAAGCTGGCCGCGGTGCGTAAGAGCAACGAACTCTCCTACCTCGGTCCTGATGGCAAGTCTCAGGTGACGATCGAATACGAAGATGGTGTGCCGAAACGGGTCGAGGCAATTGTGCTTTCGTCACAGCATACCGAGGAGATACTCGATTCCACCGGTAAAAAGATCACGGAGCAGGCCCGGCAACAGATGATCGATAAGATCATCAAGCCGATCATCCCGGCCGAGCTGATCGATGAAAAGACCAAGATCTATGTCAACCCGACCGGCAAGTTCGTGATCGGTGGTCCGCAGTCAGATACCGGAATGACCGGTCGCAAGATTATCGTCGACACCTACGGCGGCATGGCTGCTCATGGTGGTGGCGCCTTCTCGGGCAAGGACCCGACAAAGGTTGATCGCTCGGCCGCCTATATGGCTCGCTATATCGCCAAGAATATTGTCGCCGCAGGCATTGCGAAGAAGTGCACGATCCAGCTGGCGTACGCGATCGGCGTCGCCGAGCCGGTATCGGTAAATGTCTATACCGACCACACTGCCGAGGTCAGCGACGACAAACTGGTTCAGCTGATAAGGAAGCATTTCGACCTGACTCCAAAGGGCATCATTGAGATGCTTGAACTTCGTCAGCCGATCTACCGCAAATCCGCCGCGTACGGTCACTTTGGTCGCACCGAGTCGGAGTTTGCCTGGGAGCGTATCGATAAAGCACCTGATCTTAAGAAAGATCTCTAAACCGATTAAGGAGAGAGTGAATTGAAAGGTTACGATGTAAAAGACCTGAAGCTTGCTGCCGAAGGCAAACGTCGCATTGAATGGGCAGCCAACTTCATGCCGGTATGCTCGCTGATCGAAGAGCGATTCAAGAAGGAAAAGCCGCTGAAGGGCAAGAAGCTTGCCGCATGCCTTCACGTTACGACCGAGACCGCCAATCTGATGCGTGTCCTCAAGGCTGGTGGCGCAGAAATCACACTGTGCGCCTCCAACCCGTTATCCACCCAGGACCCGACCGCCGCCTCGCTCGTCAAGGATTACGGCATTCACGTTTATGCCATCTGCGGCATCGATAAGAAGGGCTACTACAAGCATATCAACCAGGCGCTTGATATAGAACCCGATATCACGATGGATGATGGCGCCGATCTCGTCAGCGTGCTCCACTCCGATCGCCGCAAACTTCTCGAGAAAGTGATCGGCGGCACCGAAGAAACTACTACCGGTGTCATCCGTCTGCGCGCAATGGCTGAGAAAAAGGTACTCAACTACCCGATCGTCGCGGTCAATGACTCACAAACCAAACATCTCTTCGACAATCGCTATGGTACCGGCCAGTCGACAATGGATGGAATCATCCGCGCCACCAACTTCCTGATCGCAGGCGCAGTGGTCGTCGTCGCCGGCTATGGCTGGTGCGGTCGTGGCGTCGCGATGCGAGCCAAGGGACTCGGCGCCGATGTGGTGGTAACCGAAGTCAACCCCGTTAAGGCAATTGAGGCTGCAATGGATGGCTTCAGGGTTATGCCGATGGCCAAGGCCGCCCCGATCGGTGACATCTTCGTCACGCTTACCGGCAACCTGCACGTGATCCGGCCGGAACACTTCAAGAAGATGAAAGATGGTGCGGTCGTCGCCAACAGCGGTCACTTCAATGTTGAGCTGGATCTGGAAGGCCTGGCCAAAATGGCCAAGGGCAAGAAGGAAGTGCGTCACCTCGTAGACCAGTACACCCTCGCCGGTGGCAAGAGAGTCAACGTCCTCGCCGACGGTCGCCTGATCAACCTCTCGGCCGCCGAGGGACACCCGGCTATGGTGATGGATATGTCTTTCGCGAATCAGGCTCTCGCCAGCGAATATATCGTGAAGAATCACTCCACGCTTAAGAAGCAGGTCTACGCGCTGCCCACCAAGCTCGATCAGGGCGTCGCCAGTCTGAAGCTCAAGTCAATGGGTGTCACGATGGACAAGCTCACGGCTGAGCAGAAGAAATATCTCGCCAGCTGGGAGATGGGTACCTGATCGATCGCCCGGTAATCTAAAGTGAGTTTCCACGGCAGACAGAGACAGCCACGCGCTTCTGTCTGCCGTTTTCGTTTCTTCGACTCGAACCTGATCAGTTATGCAATGCAGAGACCAGCTCAGTTTATCACCGCCCTACTCCTGACACTGATCACGCTGCTCGGCGGCATCGCAGATGCAGAGACAGTCGCGCAGGCATTCCCCGCGCCGCCAGGTTTCAGCGTCATGGCAGCAGACTCCGGCAGTCTCGCTTCATACTTGCGAAATTTGCATCTGCTGCCTGAGTCTGAGCCGGTTCGCCGTTATGATGGTAAACCCGTCAACGGATGGCCGGCCTCGGTTCGAGTCATTGATCTCCCCTTCCTGTTCAACACGGATCTTGAGCAGTGTGCCGACGTCGGCTATCGGCTCTATTGCGATTACGCCCGCAGTGCCGGCAGGGATGAACTGCTTGAGTTCCGCCTTCAGAATGGGCAATGGATCAGTTGGGAAAAATGGAAGATTGGCCGGCGTCTGCGTTACAGCCCTGAAATCGATCGCCACGTCGAGGCACACGATCCACCAGATTCATCGGAGCAAGCCTATCGCAGGTTCCTTCACTACCTCTTCCAATGGTCAGGCAGCGTGGCGATGAAGGATTTTCTTACGGTGATCGATGAGGCAGAACTTCAGCCCGGCGACCTGATCGTGCAGAATACCACCGGCGGCATCGGTCATGTCTCGATCATCATCTCCAAATGCACTAATGCTCAAGGCGAAGCGATGTTCTTGATCGCCAACGGCTGGACACCGGCACAGACGCCATTTATCCGCAAGCCGGACGATGGCAACGGTAGTGGCTACTGGTTTAGCGTGGAAGGTTACCGCCGCCAACTACAACCGTTCGGTTTTGGTCCGTTTCAATATCGGTCGTTTCGGCGCCGCTGACGAAGAAGAGCACCGGCCTAGCGGCAGCCATCACACGGCGCCGGTCCTCCGGCAAAGATGTAGTTGATCAGGAGGACCGCATCACCGATACTCAGAGCCCCATTGCAGTCGGCGTCAAGATACTCCACCGGAATCGGGAATGGCGACGGCGTAAATATTACATCGATGATCAGGATAGCGTCACCAACCGTGACAAGGTTGTCCCGGTCCAGGTCTCCGCACAGGTAGCTCTCAACCCCTTCGTTGACGCTGATCGTGATACTGATGGTGTCACTGCGAATCGGTACGCTGAAGTCATCCACCTTCACAGTGAAGTAAAAGTCAGCAGCATAACTGGGTGTCCCTGACACCATCCCCGTGGCACCACCATTGAACTGCATCCCGATCGGGACATCGCCCCCAAGAAAACTCCAGGTGTATGGAGGATTGCCACCTATCACCGGCAATTCATAACTGAACTCCACCCCCTCAGTGACCTCGAGAGCATCGTACACCTGGATATGCACCATGCCGTCGCACGCATCCCCGATGCCATCCCCATTCTCATCGTACTGGTCGATGTTAGCATCCTCAGGGCAGTTGTCGCAGGCGTCCCCGCGTCCATCAGAATCGGTATCAGTCTGATCGGCGTTGTAAACCTCATCGCAGTTGTCAGTAGGACACTCCCCACCGGCGCCGGCGTTCTTGTACCCATCACGATCGGTATCCACGCAACTGTCGCACGCATCACCGATGCCGTCAAAGTCTGCATCCAGCTGGTCATCGTTCGCGACGCCGGGGCAGTTATCACACTCATCACCGAGCGCATCGCCATCTGCGTTGCTCTGGCTGTTGGGCAATCCGACGCAGTTGTCTGACGCGTTCGCAACCAGGTCGCCATCAAGGTCATCATCGCAGGCATCCATCTGGCCGTCACCATCCGTATCAAACTGGCATGGATTATAAACGCCGGGACAACCATCTTCGATGTCCGGGATGCCGTCAAGATCGGAGTCCGCCAATCCACCCGGTGGTGGCAGCGACTCCTCCCGCCAACGCAGGATGAACAACTTGCCATCCCCGTTGCTCGCGTACACATATCCGCCGGGCGAGTGCGGGTATACGCCCCAGCAGCCGCTGAAGCCCGCATTCTCCGTCCCCCACGTGTCAAACTGGGTGATCACCTGCGGGTCGGTGGGGTCAGATATATCGAGTACATAAACCCCTGACTCATAGTGCGACAGGTAGAGCGTGTCCCCTTCGATGTGCGCATTGTGCGCCAGCTTGCTGCCGCCAAGGAATTGAGAAGCAAGCTGTACGTTGTCGAGGTCCTGGATGTCCCAGATCTTAACCGTGCGATTAGCCGTTTCCTCGGTGGTAACAACATACTTGCGATCATCCGTCGGCCAGATGTTGTGCAGATAGCCGTTGCCCGGTACCGAAATCCGAGCCAGCAACTGTGGGGCAAACTTGTCCGCCATATCCCAGATAGAGAAAGTCGAATTGGAACCCTCCGCCACGAACAGCGTATCGTTGATCGCAAAGAGATCATGGATCGCCCCCGTGTTCGGTCCGGCGGGGGGGCCGAAGCTGTTCAGGTACGCCGGCTTCTCCGGATTACCGAGACTGAAAATGTGGATCTGGTCCCCGGAAATTCCGCTGCCTTCCGCATAGAGGTAGCCGCGCGTCGTATCGATGGTGATATTGTGTGAAGTGTAGCTGTCCTCGCCGTCGGTCGGGTAAACGCCAACCAGCCGCACGGGATTGGGTAGCGGGCTCATGTCAATCACCATCAATCCCTGATTTGCCCCCATACACTCCGAAACCGCGTAACAGTAATGCTTGAACGTCTTGATATCTCGCCAGTAAGCGCCGCAGGCGTTATTCGACGTTGGCCCTCCTACGACTGATGCGACCTGGTTGGTCGTGACATCAACGAACACGATCCCGTTCTGCACGCCCATGATCGCGTACTGGGTGCAATCATCCCCAACCCACCCCCAGCAATCAGATCCGCCGAGCGGCCCTGCAGGTTGAAAAGCGAAGGTATTGAGGCTGTCAAGTATAGGTGCGGCGGGCGCATCTGGGGCAACCACGACCACCAAAGCTGCGCAGATCGAGAGGGCAATACGCGACCGGAATCTCGTGAAGAAGGATTTCATCTGTCTCCAAAGGGTTGATGATGATTGCGATATGGAATTATTGGGGCGACTTAGTCGATTCATCTGACATAACGAATCAGATCGCCCGGCGTTTAATAACGTCCTCGCGGGCAGGAAGTTCCTGCCGCCGAATTATTTGCAGGTGAGTATCAGCCGGACGGTCGTCGTGCGGCTATCATTAACTCCGCAGCGCAGCCAGTCGCTTTCGCGCGTCCTTGATTTCGTCCAGCTCGATTTGCGGCTTACCCCAATACCTGAGCATCTCCTCAAAACGCGCAATCGCCTCTTGCTTCTTCCCCAACTGGTCATAGGCGACGCCGAGATAGTAATTCATCAATGGATAATGATAACCCGACGATGAGAAATCCTTACCCTCGACATAGGGCAGGAGATGCGAGATGCCTTCCTCATACTTCCTGAATTGTATGAGCGTGATTCCCAATTCCCGTTCATTGGTGGAAGTACTCTGTCCCAGTTGCAGAATCTCGCGATTTCCCTCGAGGTACAATGCCGTATCTGACTTGACCCGCCCGTTGAACATCTTCTCCAGGGCTGTGGCAACGAAGAAGAGGTTGGCCGGCACGCGTGCCCGAAAATCCTCCACCGCTCCCTCAAAATACTCTCGTAACTCGGCCCCACGCTTCGGATCGACTTCCGCTATCGAAATCGGAATACTGCTCCTCATGCCGAAGTTCTGGACATACTCCAGGGCGCGGTCAAAGTAGACCAGCGCACTATCCCTGCGCCCCAATCGCGAACTGTAGCTGCCGAGCGTCGTGAGCGAAGAGGCGATATGGTTGCTGTCACCCGTCTCAAGAGCATACTTCAACGCATCATGCCGATAGACAAGGTCATCGAGAAACCGGCCTTCCCAGTTGGCCAGGTTCGCCCTCATATGGGCGTATGAGATCAGCTTGTAGGGGTCATCCTTGAATTGCTCTCCGAACTTCTCCACATACTCGCTTGCCTTCTTGAACTCGCGCTCGCGCGTATAAAGGTTGACGAGGCCGGTATACCCCGATTCGTAGTTCGGAAACTTCGCCAGCATCGCTTCCAGCGTGCTGATCGCCTTGCTGTATTCACCTCGATCAATATACTGGTCAGCCTCGTAGTTGTACCCCGCCGGCGAATCAGGTAACGATTTGCGCAGATTCTGAGCTTCCTCAAGGGCTTTGTCGTCCATCCCCGCGCCTCGGTAAATCTGATAGGCGAATGTGTTCGTAAGCGGGAATGTTGGGTCGGCTGCCCGTGACCGTTCTATCGCATCAATCGCACCGGTGGTATCCGTCAGCAGTTGCCACCTCATGATGGCGAGAACCGCCAGCGCCTCCGGATCATCCGGATAGTTCGACACCAGCGTCTCCAACTTGGTCATCGCCGCATCAAGGTTCGTTGAGAGCCATAGCTCGGCGTACACGTCGAGCAGTCCACGATCTCGCAGTGGCAGGTGGTGCTCCAGCTGTTTGGCTTTCTGGAAATAGGGCAGCGACTCCTGCTGCTTCCCATCGAACACATAAGCCATTCCGATACGCAAATACGGCATCGCGAACGAAGAATCCTCCGTGATTGCCTTGTGCAGCAGCTCGCGAGCTCGATCGTAGTTATTCTTTAGGAATGCATCCATCCCGAGATGGTAGTACTTGTAGGCGTTCGCATTCTCGGTGGTCAATTGCGAGATGCCATGGTCGGTGAATTGGTCGTCAGACATCTTCAGCGATGAAGCCACTCTGACCGTGAGTGAGTCGACCAGATCGAACGGATCAGAACCCACCACGTTTTCGCCCATCAAAACATCACCGGAGGAGACTTCCTCCAGTTGTGTCGATATTCGGAATTTCTCCCCCTGTTTGTAAATCGTGCCGCTGATCACATGGACTGCTCCCAGGTCGGCGGCAGCCCTGAACTGATCGTCGCGGGAGTACTCGCTCAATTCGCGGCCCTCACCTCCCAGCGCTTCCAGGATGCGGCGGTGGCTGATCAGCCTGATCGCCTGCCCCTGTGCCAGATCGGTCAGCAGTATCTCCGGTAGTCCCGTTTCCAGCCAGTCGAGTTCAACATCGCCCGTGCGGTTGTCGAAACTCAGGATCGCCAATGAGTATTCCTGAGCCTGGGCGACGGTGTTTGTGCCTTTTCTGCCGCCGGGCCAGAAGACATAGCCCAGGATCAGCACAACAACCACGGCCGCGATCAGCAGATGGCTTCCCCGCAGGAAGAAAACTTTGCTCTTACTATCTTTCCCGCCTGCCGCGAATACGTCGCTCCTTTGCGCAACACCCGACACTGTGGTCGAAATGCCGCTGTCATAGCTTCGCCTGAGATTGCGCAGATCAACTACCAGATCACGAATATCCTGATAGCGGTCATTGGCATCTTTATGCAGACACTTGTTGATGATTCGTTCAATTTCGGGGTCGATGTCCCCTCTGATGGAAGAAATCTGCGGATGCGGTGATTCAAGGATTTTCGCCAAAATCGATACCTGGCTCGAACCGGTGAACGGCATCTCGCCGCTGAACATCTTATAAAGCAGAACACCGAAACTGAAGATATCGGAGCGGGCATCCACGGTCTCACCCCGCGCCTGCTCCGGCGACATGTAAGAAACCGTACCGATTACCGTACCAACCTTGGTAAGCTCCTGCTTGACAGTCTCCCCGCTTATCGGTTGCTCACTCGCCTGCAGCGGATCGACCGGTTTCGCCAGGCCGAAATCCAGAATCTTCGGCTCGTCTTCCTCGGTTACGATGATGTTGTCTGACTTGATGTCACGATGGACAATATTGAGCTTGTGCGCCGCAGCGATACCTGCCCCTATCGCCTCAGCGACACGGAGTAACTTGGCGATCTCACTCTTGTGACCGGCAACCCACTCATCCAGCGGCTTGCCCTGTACCAGCTCCATTACGATATAGTGAATCTCCTTGCCGGAATCCGGCGCGGTAGCGACCCCGGTATCGTAAATCGACATCACATTGGAGTGTGTAATCTGGGCGGCCGTCCTGGCTTCACGCTCAAACCTGTCGCGGCGATCCGAGTTATCGAAGAAGTCGTCACGGAGCGTCTTGAGGGCAACCTGGCGATTGAGTTTTGTGTCCTCCGCCAGGTAAACTTCTCCCATTCCCCCCTCACCCAGTGGCTTCACTATCCTGAAATGCGCGAGCGTGTCGCCCGAATGAAGCATAATCTCACAATCCTTCAAAAGATCCACTTATAGAGCAGTTAAGCTACTATGCCCCAATTCCTCCCGAAATTCAACAATATTCTCTTATGTCACAATGACTTCTCCGAGGCCGCACTCTCAGAGAGAGCTTGACACCCACTCCGCCAACAACTTAATTCAACCTGAGTGCGTACCATTTCAGCTTTGTTTTATATAGATTTTCCCCAGCGGGAAAGGTTGGAGTATTCTGTGGAACCTCAGGATCAGATTTTTGAGATAGAGTTCAAAGGACACCGCCGCGAGTTCTTCGATAACCCCTTCAATCTCCATATTCGTAAAGGTGACTGGGTGATCGTTGAAGCTGAGCGGGGCGAGGATATGGGGTTCGTCCACCTCATTCTGAACAAAGACCGTCGACTTACCATTCTGCCTGAGAATCCTCGCAAGATCCTTCGGCAAGCCGGTTACGAGGATCGCGACAAACTGGCGAATAATCGTGATGTCGAGATTGAGGCGCTCTCTACCTGCAAGGAGATGATAGGGAAGCACAAACTCGAAATGAAGCTGGTGGATGTCGAATATCAGTACGACGGAAACAAAATGACCTTCTACTTCACCGCCGACGAACGAGTCGATTTCCGGGCGCTGGTTAAAGATCTCGCGTCAACCTATCGTACGCGCATCGAACTTCGACAGATAGGCGTGCGCGACGAGGCCAAGCGAATCGGGGGCTATGGCATCTGCGGCCTTAAGCAATGTTGCACGACTTTCCTCCGCGACTTCGAGCCGATCTCCACCCAGTTAGCGCGCGACCAGAACCTGTCGCTCAACCCGGCAAAGATCTCTGGCAATTGCGGGCGACTACTCTGTTGCCTCATGTATGAGCAAAACCACTACCTCGAGACTACACGCAAGTTTCCGGAGGTTGGTGCCGAGATTGAGGGTAAACAGGGGCGGTGTCGCGTCGTCAGCGTCAATGTCTTCAAACAGCATATGGTGGTTCGCTACGAAGATGGCCTGACCGACAACCTGAGCTGGAAAGAATTCAACCAGATTCTCAAAAGACGAGAGTTTATCCAAAAACAGAAAGCAGGCAACGGCTCCAAATAGGCAGCCTCGCCGACCTGACCATTAGAGCGCAAGAGACAACCGCATGAACTTCTATATCACGACGCCAATCTACTATGCCAACGCCGAATTGCACATCGGCCACGGGTATACCTCCGTAATTACCGATATCCTGAAACGCTTCCATAGCCTCGCCGGGGAGGAGTCATTCTATCTCACCGGTATGGACGAACATGGCGCCAAAGTGGAGGAGGCCGCCCTCGCGCAGGGGAAGACCCCACAACAATTGTGCGACGAGAATTACGAGAAGTTCGTCAAGTCGCTCAGCGTGCTCGGTATCAGCTACGACTATTTTATCCGCACAACCTCCGAACGCCACAAGCAGGGCGTGCAGAAGCTGCTTTCGGTGCTCTGGGAAGCCAAAACTCCGGACGGTCAATCGGTCATCTATAAAGGCAAGTATGAGGGGCTCTATTGCACCGGCTGCGAGAAATTCATCACCGAGAAAGAGTTGACAGATGATGGGCTATGTCCCAACCACCTCACCAAGCCTGAGAAGGTTGTCGAGAATAACTACTTCTTCCGCCTGACATCTTACCTGGATCAGGTACGCGAGCTGATCGAATCGAATCGGATCAAGATTATGCCGGAAGGGCGCCGCAATGAGGTGCTCGGCTTGCTCAAACAGGACCTGAGCGATTTCTCGATTTCGCGCGAGCGCCTCAATTGGGGAATCGATCTTCCCTTTGACCCGGAACAGAAGACCTATGTCTGGGTCGATGCGCTGCCGAACTACATAACGGCGATCGGCTATGCCGACAACCCGGATGAATTCGACAAATGGTGGAACAGGGGACAAATCGTTCACCTGATGGCCAAGGATATCCTCAAGTTCCACGCCATTTTCTGGCCCGCCATGTTGCTGGCAGCCGGTTTGAAGGTGCCCGATATCATGTTCATCCACGGCTACATCTCGATCAATGGCCAGAAAATCAGTAAGTCACTCGGAAATGTCATCTCGAACGAACACCTGGTCGAGCAGTTCGGGCGGGATGCCGCGCGTTTCCTGCTAACCTCACAGTTCCCATTCCACCAGGATGGTGACATCAGCTATCCGCGCCTCTACGAGAAATATAACTCCGATCTCGCCAACGATTACGGCAACCTCGTGAGCCGTGTCACCAAAATGACTCTCTCCAACTTTCATGGCAAAATTCCGCCGGTCGATCCGTCGGCCCTCAAGCCGGAGGATGAGCTGCATGAGGTGATCACGCGCACACCCGCTGATGTAATGAAGCAGGTTCGCGATATCGACGTGCTCAGCGCCATCGACTCGATCTGGAATCTGATCCGCGCTGCCAACCGCTTCTTCGACTACAACAAGCCCTGGGAACTCGCGAAGCAGGGTGAAACCGAAAAACTCGCTGAAGTTCTCTACCGCTCGCTCGAGGCCGTCGGCGTCGTCGCCACACTCACGTGGCCAATCATGCCGCAGAAATCAGAGCAGGTTTTCAGCATGCTCGGATTGCCGCGCGACTTTCAACCGCAGATTGCCACGATCCAGCAGGCAGGATTCCTGAAACCGGGATCAAAGCTCAACCCCGGTGAAAATATCTTCCCGCGCCTGCAGCCGCCTAAGGATGAACCGAAGCCGGCTGAAACGAAGAAATCGCCTGCGGATGAGGACGCAGCCGGACTTGTCACCATCGATGATTTCTTCCGCAGCAAGTTGAAGGTAGCCGAGGTGGTCGAATGTGAACCTGTTCCGAAGGCCGATAAGCTGCTTCGACTTCAAATCAAGCTGGGTGAGGAGAAACGCCAGATCATCGCAGGCATCGCTCAATACTATCAGCCGGACCAACTGATCGGCAAGAAGATCATCGTCGTCAGCAACCTGCAACCCGCCACGATTCGTGGAGTCGAGTCGCACGGCATGTTGCTCGCAGCCAAAAAAGGCAAGGAGCTGACGCTTGTCACCGTCGACGGCGATATTCCATCAGGCGCCGATGTCGGCTAGTTGCCCGCACGCATCGCCGCAGTTATCTCTATGATCGATACACATTGCCATCTCGATTTCCCCGATTTTAAGGAGGATTTCGACCAGGTGCTGGCCAATGCCCGCGAAGCCGGACTGACCCGGATTGTGAACATCGGCACCGATATGAAATCTTCGCAAGCTTCAGTTGACCTTGCCAATGCGCACGATGATATCTTCGCCGTCGTCGGCTTCCACCCGCACGATGCCAGAAACTACTCCGATGACGCCGAACAGCGACTGCGCGAACTCGCCAATAACTTCAAGGTCGTCGCGATCGGCGAAGTTGGTCTTGATTTCTACCGCGACAATTCACCCCGTGACGTTCAGCGCGAGGTGTTCGTGCGGCAGATTGCTCTGGCCAGGGAACTCGGCTTGCCGCTGGTGCTCCATATTCGCGACGCCTATGAGGAGGCGATCGACATCTTGATTGCAGAGGAGGCTTTCAAAACCAATGTCCTGCTCCACTGTTTTCTTGGCAGCAAGCGGGACGCGCAGCGCGCCCTGGACTATGGCTTCTATCTCGCGTTCGGCGGCGTGCTTACCTTCAAGAACTCGAAGCTTCCCGAGATCGTAAAGGATGTGCCGCTGGACCGTATCCTGCTGGAGACCGATGCTCCTTACCTCACACCTCACCCTTTCCGCGGCAAACGCAATGAACCTGCTCACGTCGCGCTGGTGTATCAGCATCTCGCGGAGCTACTGCAAATGGACCTCGGAGAACTGGAACGGAAGATCGACGGGAACGCAAACCAATTCTTCGAATTCGAATAGGGGACCATGGTGCGGCCCAAGAAAAGGCTCGGCCAGAACTTCCTCATCAATCAAGCGGCAGCGCGACGAATCGCCCGGCTGGTTTCAGATTCCGATCCAGCGAATATCCTCGAGATCGGTGGTGGCCGGGGAGATCTCACTGCGGAGTTGGTCAAAATCGGCAGACGCCTGACGGTCGTGGAGTTTGATTCAGACCTGATCGCGGAACTGCAGACGCGTTTTGGGGCCGTTGAACACTTCAATCTCGTCGAAAGCGACATCCTCAAGGTGGAGCCGCTTGAACTCCTCTCCCCGGCGGAGGCAACACTTGTGGGGAACATCCCCTACAACATCACTTCGCCAATCCTCGAGTGGATGATTGAACATCGCGCCGCCTTTCCTCGTGCTCTCCTTATGATGCAGCGTGAAGTCGCCGACAGAGTCTGCGCCGTTCCCGGCAGCAAACAATTCGGTTCACTGACTGTGTTCGTGCAGTTGTTTTATGACTGTTCGCGTGAGTTTACCCTCAAGCCGGGCTCCTTCTTTCCGCCACCAAGCGTCAGCTCTGCGGTGGTGATGTTGACACGGAAGGCTGAACCATTGATAGCGGACGCAGAGTATCCCTCCCTGCGCCGACTCACCTCCGCCTGTTTCCGGTGGCGACGAAAACAACTCGGATCTATCTTGCGCAGAGAATACTCTCTCGGTGTTGACGAGCTCACG
This sequence comes from Candidatus Zixiibacteriota bacterium, assembly GCA_040235515.1. GTDB lineage: Bacteria > Zixibacteria > MSB-5A5 > CAIYYT01 > CAIYYT01 > JBECKX01. The sequence goes on along the minus strand of JBECKX010000191.1, from coordinate 7,336 downwards.
GCTTGTTTCGAGCAAATGCGCCTCGATCCGGAATCGCGACCCGAACAACTCCGGCCGGAGGACATCGTCCGCCTCAGCAGGATCCTGGGAGAGATACCGAAGGATGGAGATGCATGATTCGGCTGATACTCGCCATAGCAGTTGGAATCGTCTGCTACGCTTTCTCTGAAGCCACGGCAATTTACCTTAGCCTCGATTTCGCCGTCGATCGCCAGACCTATGATTGGGCAGACTCGATCAGCGTCTCTCGCGACTTTGGAAAGCAGATATCCTTCGACTTTCATAATCGCTCACAGGCGACACTGATCAAGGAGTCGGTGTTTGGGCAGGGGGGCGATCGCTGGCAACGCTTCGCGAATACTTCGGCAACCCTCACGCGGCGACTGAACGACAAACTGAGACTTGGCGCCAGCTTCAATCAACGCTTCGATCGCCTTGAGCAGAAACGCTTCATCGGCAACCGGTTTCTGCTGACATCGATTTACCAAACCAGCTTGATTTCCGTTGATCAGTCCGCCGGGCTGTTGTGGGAGGAACGGCGCTTCGAGCCACGTGAGAACAACCAGACCGGACTGAGCTACCAGGCTGAGTTGCGCTTCAATCCAGCGCGCTCAGGTCGCTGGGGCGCTATCGGTGTGGCGGGGGATATCAATACCCTGCAGCAGACTCCCGCCAGAGAAATCACCGCCTCCTACGAACTGCCGCCACTGGCCCTTGCGGGAGATACGATCTCCCTCAGGGCGGAGCAGCGATACGCTCAACAGAAGTACTACCCCTCAAGCGGCAACTTCGAGTCGGTAGCTGTGCAAAATACCGAACAGCGGCGCTGGGACTTCGAAGGCGTCAAGCAACTGCCGGCGGAAGTGAGGATGAATCTTGATGTCGCCTATCATTACGATAGCTACGATTATGACTATGAAGACGCCACCACCGACTTCATCCGCCAGAACAGTAATGTAACCTCGCTGTTTCAGTATCATCTCGATTTTCAACGGGACTGGGGAGAGAATATCTCCGTGGCATCCGGCTATCTCTTCACGCGCACCAACGAGGATTACGGTTCGGACCAGACAAACCAGCGCGCCGAAACCGGGCAGATCACCGCGACGGCAACCATGCGGTTCTGGGACAGTGACTCGCTTCAACTCACAGGTCGCATCGGAGTCACTTCATACACCGCTCCCACTACCTCCGCCTATTTCGCCGATCGTGATCGATCGATCAAGGTGGCCTCGGCATCGCTGTATCATCGCTTCAACGATTATCTGAGTGGGTATCTGGATGGAAGCTATCGTGGGTTCCACACCATCTATCTTTCCGGCTCACTCTCGGCCAATAACAATGTGAACAACGTCTACATCATCAATCCCAGCTTGGTGTGGGAGCCATGGAATCACATCAGGCTCCGCCAGAACTACCAGATGCATGCGAATTACATCTACTACGAATATGAGCGTAACGAAACCAGTGAACGCAACACCCTTTATCGCCGCGCAAACTTCAGCAATGCTATCGATCTGATTTACTCTTCACGTCTCACCTTCTCAGTAGAGTACTCCTATCGCTATGAGGACTTCGGCAGGCTCATCTGGCAGGATCAGTGGAAACAGCAGGTTAGCTGGGATCGTCGCACGCACCGCCCCAGGCTCTCACTGGAGTATCGCCCGGTTCCGAGCTTGCTCTTCAACCCATTCGTCAGCTACGAAAGTCAGAAATCGTACGATCACTACTTCAGCGAGACAGAGGCATTGGGCGCGCGCCGGCTCTCGGAGAAACTCGAACGCAACTCGGTGGGATTTTTCCTGAAGTGGTCGCTCTCGCATAACTCCTATCTTGATGCCCAGCTCGAGCGGCGGGTACAGGACTATGCCAGCCAGCGTCGCCTTGAGTATGATGTCTTTACCCTGACCATGAGGAGATACTGGTGATGATGCGCTTTGTCACCGCCATTGCCCTGGCCCTGCTCATAATGAGTTGCGCCAAGAATCCGTTCTCCGTGCGTGATAGCGAACCCCCGACCGAGCAAGCCGGCACTTTCATTCCTCCGACCTCGCCGCAGATCGCGCTGGAGAACCTGCGATTCGCGTACACCGAGTTTGTCATTTCCAACTTCATCCAAACCCTTGACAGCGACTTTGTCTTCATATTTGATTTCGTGCAGAGCATCCCCGCCGACAGTGGCTGGGGATTCGAGCAGGAGGTCAGCCTGAGCGACAATCTCTTCAACGACTTCAATGCCAATAAGAATAGCAAATCGCTATCGCTGCGCTTCGATCCGGTGATAGACCAGCCTGACTTGATCGAGGATACCACGGCTACACTCGTGCGCAACTACACGATTACCATTTCCGACTCACAGGGTCAACTGGTGGAGAGTATCTCCGGTGTCAGCCGGTTTGAGTTGATTGAGGCATCATTCCAATTCTGGGCGATCAGGCGCTGGGAGGATTTCCACGATCCCGGCACGACCAGCTCATGGGCGGACTTCAAGAATGCGTATCGCTAGACTGCTCCTGATATCGATGGGACTGGCGTGCACACTGCTGCTGTCGCTTGCCTGTCAGAACCCGTTCGCCCCCACACGGATCGGACCCTCGCGGCTAACACCCATCGTCCGACAGACGGCTCCCGATTCCGTGCTGCACAACTTCAAGTATGCCTACGAACACAACGATATCGATGTCTATGAAAACACACTCGACGAGGACTTTGTCTTCCGCTACATCGATCAGGATCAGACCGGACAGATCGAGCAGGTGGAAGTCTCGCGGGATGGACCCTCGGGCGATCTGGCTCGAACCGAGCGACTATTCCGCGTGTTCGACGAAATACTGCTCGATACCTGGGTGCCAATCTTTGATCGCTACGAATTTCCGGAAGGGGAGACCTGGGAAGTGTGGCGTGTCTACTTCAATCTCTCGGTCAAAGACCTGGACGGCGATTTCGGCTTCGAGTTCTTCGAGGCGGTCGGTATCGCCGAATTCAAGTTCCGCCAATCAGCCTCGGACAGCCTCTGGCGGATTGTAGTCTGGGACGACCGCTCGAATCAGTAGCCCCAGACCATTCCTCTTACACTATTTTGTCAACGGAGCAACAGCTTCCTTACTGCAACTCCGGTGCAGCCACCGTAGCCAGCACGTAGTTGCTGGTATCGAAATACTTCACCGCCGCCGCCTTGACATCGGCCGGGGTCAGTTCCTTCATCTTCGAGAGCAAATCTTCCTCGGCTTTATAATCACCCGCTATGAACTGATTCACAGCCATATAGAATGCCTGGTTGATGCGTGACAATCTAGCCATGAGCTGCGACCCCCAGATCGAGTTGACCGCCTTCTCGAGTTCGTCGGCGGTGACACCGTCGCTTTTCAGTTTGTTGATTTCATCCAGGATACCTTGTTTGGCGCGCGCGTAGTTCTCCGTGCCGGTTCCCATCGCCGCGTAATACCAGCCGAACTTCGAGTCCAGGTCGAGACCCGCGCCGATACTGTACGCCAGCCCCTGCTCTTCACGAATCGACTGGCGCAGCCGGTCCGAGAGTATCGTCACTGCGACCTGAAGCGCAACGGCGTCGGGACTCTCCGAACCGCATACGGCGTTGCCGAGGTAGATGTACGCCTGCTTGCTCTCCATCGGGATGTTCTGCGCGACTTCGCCCGCAACCGTACGCGGACCGGCGTTCGGTTGCTTGGCGATCTGCTGCGGCTTCATCGAACCAAAGGCACTGCGGAGCTTCGCCAGCATCTCAGATGGCGGCAGGTCGGTGCAAACACTCAGGATGATGTTGTCTGGCGCATAGTAGTTCTTGTAGTAGGCTCGCAAGTCATCCGCCGTGATCGTCGCGATCGACTGCATGCTACCCGTTATCGAATTCGAGTACGGCTGATCCGGGAACAACAAATCGTAGAACAAGTCGCTGGCCTGATCACGCGTGGAACCTGACTTCATTCCAAGAATCCCCATGTACTCCTTGCGCACCTGCTCCACTTCATCCTCCGGCATCGTGCAATTCTGCAACATATCGGCCAGGAGGGTGATCCCCTGATCGGTGAAGTCACTGATTGTCTCGAACTTCACGAATGAATACATCGGTTCGGTATAACGGTCATCATACGGGATGTAAGGATTATCACTCACCGAGAGGTTGGCGCCGATCGCTGTCAGTGCCCGCGACATCTCCTCTTTGTTGCGCGTCGTGGTGCCTTTGGTCAGCATGCGGTTGACGAAATCGGTAATCCCGGCTTTCCCAACTGGCTCGGAAGCACACCGATCCTTGCCGAGCACCATGAATGCCTGAACTTCGGAATAGGGATTCGACTTGATGATTACCTCAAGGCCGTTCTCCAGCTTGTCGTGCAGGTAGTCGCTTGATATCTTCGTTGGACCACTCCCCATGCTCTTCTCGACCGGCGTCACCACGGTGGCTATGTAGTTATATGGCTTGAAATAGGTTTGCGCCACGCCGGCCACATCCGCCGCCGTAACCTGTTCGAGTTTACTGGTGAAGTTATCGATGAAGTCGTACCCCGTAGCAACCATCAGCGGCGCCACCATGAATCCGTAGTAGTGCAGCTTCTCGCGCAGGTATATCTCATCGGTCTTCTCGCTGACGACCCTCGCGTCTATATCCGCCTGTCCCGGCATCCAGCCGGCGACGTCGGTGCTCATAATTGTGTTGACGGCGGCAAGGATTGCCTCCGGATCGGCAGTGGAGTCGGCGGTGATCGCGAGATCGAAGACTGAGAAGTCCTTCTGCGTATAGAGGCTGCTATTGACCGATTGTATCTTCAGATCGGGCCGCGCATTGAGTTGCTTCAGCAATGGTGAAATGCCATCGTTGTTCAACAACTCGTTCAACATGTAAAATGCGTGGTAACTCCGGTCAGAGTGAAGCGGGGCTTTCGATGAAATGTTGATATAGACATTCTCCGCCTGCTCCATGCTGCGACTGACAACCTTCTGTGTATTCGGAAACTCGATCGAGTATGACGGCACCGCCGGAATCTTATGAGCCGGCACACCACCGTAGTACTCTTCATACTTCCTGATCATCGACTCCGTATCGAAATCGCCGATCACCAGCGCGATCATGTTATTGGGGGCATAGTAAGTCTCGTAATATTCCACGATTTCATCACGGGTCATCGTCTGGATCAGGTTCTCGTAACCCAGCACTGGCCGTTCGTACGGCGTGCCTGCGTACACCACAGACTGGTGGAAATCATCCACGCGGTCGGCGATCCGATCGTCGCTCTGGTGGATCTCTTCAATGACGATTCCGCGCTCCTTGCCGATCTTCTCCTCAGGAATGATCGAGTGGAACAACTGTCCCGATTGGACCTCAAAACCGTAATCGATGTACTCGGTCGGCATCAGCACCAGGTAGGCGGTCAGGTCCTTACGGGTGAATGCGTTGATGTAGCCTCCATGACGATCGATCTTGTCGTCCATCTCTTCCTGTGACATCGTGGTCGTGCCATTGAAGAGCAGGTGCTCCAGGAAGTGCGTCGCGCCGTTGTTGAATTCATTTTCATAGCGCGCGCCGGCATTCACGAACACGATGGAGGTGATCATCGGCGAGGAGTGATTTTCCACGAAAACCGCCTCCATCCCATTGTCATACCTGACCTTGGTCGATGGCAATCCTGCCAGCGCCGCGACACTCCAGGCAAGGGCTATCAGAACGACTAACGATACGATAGAGCGTAACCTCATCGGAACTCCTTTCCAAATCCACATCAGTTTTGCATCAAAGCAACTTCGTTTCGCGCTGAATGTCAATAGGGAAAGGCCCGGAGGCTCGCGTTGGGGTCAGTTTTTACATTGCTATGACAGAGAAAGATGAGTACAGCTTCAGCAATGATCGCCGTGGCAACGGGTGTGGCGGCTGACCCTCATGACCCACACAGCGACGTAAGTGGAAGGTCGCGGGCTACGAATTCCTGGAAACGGAAATCACCGGCTAGGGGGTATGCCCTTACTTCGACAACTTTCTCTTCAGAACCAACTTGTACTTCGGATCGAATTGCCGCGGCGAGCACTTTCCGCAGGAAGCGGAAATCAGGCGTTTGCGGCGGGGGTATTCAGTACCGCATGACTTGCAGATATAGAGATAACGCGACGGCAACCGCAGCTTCGGATGGCTCTTTGCCCGTACCGATGCGCCAATGCGGCGTGCCTCACGCTTGAAATCGGCATCATGATTGAAATAGATGATATGAATCATCTCATGCTTCAGCGTGTCATCAAGTTCTTCCGGGAAAATCTCGTGGTACTTCCGCGAAATCACGATTTCCTGCCGATTGCGGACATAAAGCCCTGCGGCCAGTAATCGTTCCGAGTAGCGGATCTTCGGCGTGGGCAGCTTGCCGGCGAAATACTTCACATTGAAGGCGTGGAAGCGACGATACAACTCTTCAACCGACGGCAGACCTTCCGTGGTGGAAGGCGCCTCCGGCTGGCTCTGCAGCAGGAAGTCCTGCTCAAACAGGTCGAGATTCGTAGGTGAAATTGCAGCGCGCTTCTTTTTTCTGGTCATGGCGGGACAACTTAATTAGTTTTTGCTTCCAGACAAGCCTGACTGAATCGGATCATCACCTAGTCCCAGGCTTCTTGCCGGAGGTCTAATGCGTTCTCTACTTGCCGCGATTGTCAACTCTGCAGCACTCATAATTCTTGGCCTGCTGGCACTCTTTCTCGGCTGTGCCCAGCAGTACGTGCCCGAAACCAACACGATCTTCGTCTCATCCAATTCAACATACGAAGGTGACGGCACCTTTCGCACACCATACACCAGCCTGCAGCAGGCGATCGATGCCGCCAAATCGGGCGATAAGATCATGTTGCTGCCCGGTGTCTATAAAGCTACATCGGAAAAGTTCGTAGAAGATTTATGCGGGAATTGTCTCGAAGCCCGTACCACCGTCTACGCCACCAGAGGCTTCCTGATCGAGAACAAGCGGATTACGATCTCCGGGAAAGATCCCGATTCCTGTACGCTGGTCACGAGCGCCGGTTATGGCGTGCTGTTTCTCAATAGCGTTGGCTCGATCATCGAAAATGTCCGAATCACCGGAGGTGTGCGGGATGCCGACGGGAACGCCACCGACGCCGCTATCGTGGCCAAGTTCTCCCAGGTCACGGTGAACAACTGTGCCATCGTCGACAACGATCAGCGCGACACAACTGTCGTAGTCGGAATCGGGGGCATATTCGGTCGCGAGGGCTCGGAACTCTTCATCACCAACAACCGCATCATCAACGGCGGCTGGGATGGGATCGCTCTCTATCGCGGCGCCAAAGCCTTCATCGCCGACAACATTATCGACCAGGGCAGGGG
>JBECKX010000181.1:0-8904 GCA_040235515.1 Candidatus Zixiibacteriota bacterium | reverse complement strand
GTTGAAGACCGCCCAGGCCATCTGGTCGCCGAGAATTCTGGGAGTACCATCTTCATTGACCGGGGCGCCCTGATCGGCGGGCCAATTGGCGTAGTCCGGATTGTCTTCCGTGTCGCCGCGATTGACCTTGTAAACTCTGAACGCCGGGCTGTCTGACTGGAAGGTACCATCAGCCATCGGACCCGGGACATATTCGGATGAATATTCGGCGATAGCCAGACGGGTCTGGCCATTCACCTTTCCACCGATCCAGAGACCAGCGGAGTATATGACGGTCTTCTTGGTTCCACGCGGGAAGTAGAGACCATCCGTCTTGCCCAACACGTTAGCGTTGTCGTACGCGAAGTTACCGTCGTTGTAGACGAACATCTCCAATGAGTTCGCATCAAGTCGGGTACTCGTATCGAGAATCAACGCAGTAGTGGGAGACTGCCACTTCCCTGTTGAGTTGCTGACACCCCATGCGATAGTGGTCATCAGCAGAAACATCAGCAGGGAAAATAGAACTTTCGTTTTCCTCATCTGCTTCCTCCTGAAGCGTTATTCTCGTTACCGTTAGAACATCAGACGCATGCCCAGGCGCACCTGACGAGGTGTGTCGTAATTGAGCGGCGTCTGCTGCTTAAGGTTATACTTCATGAGACCTTCTTCTCCATAGGTCTGCAGGAATTGCTGTCCGGGAGCGGTTGCCAGCCAGCCGGTGTTATCCGGTTCGCCGGTACCCTCGTAGACATCAATGGCGTTCTCGGTGTCGAGAACATTGAGGACCCAGAGATAGATATCCCAGTTCATACGGGCAAACGAGAACGTCTTGTTCGCCTTCATATCAAGACGATAGGTCCACGGACCGGTGCGCGAGTTGACTTTGCCGATGATGATCGGAGTCACCGAGGCAATCGTCACTTCGTCGTACACCTGGGCCGGGGTATAGGGCGTGCCTGAGGCGGCGTAAAACACGAAGTTCACACCGGCATTCTCAAACGGATAGATGTCGCCCAGTTTCGGACCCTGCTGACGACCGGCACGAACGTCCATGATTGCCGTGATCTTGTGACGCTGGTCGAATTCCAGCGGCGAAGTACGGATCGGGCGCTCGGTGTTGGTCCAGGCGATGTTGCTCTGGGTATTGGCGAATGAGCCGGTACCCTGAGCCCATGAAAGCGAATAGTTGAGTTCAGCCGAGATCGAGCGGTTACGACGCATTTTCCACTGCATGTCGAAACCCTTGATCGTACCGAAGTCGGAGTTACGATAGCTGGCGAAGGAGTTCGGGCTTGAGGGCTGGTTAACAACCTGCGTGAGGCCCTTCACATCCTTGTAGTAAGCAGTCAGGTTAAAGCTGGTGTAGTCACCGAGCTGATGCTGCATACCAACTTCGTAAGCAGTAGTCTCTTCCGGTTCAAGATTCGGGTTACCCACCGGCGAGTAATACGGGGCGTCGCCGACCATGCGCTCGAGGAATTGACTTCCCACATAGAGGTTCTGCAGGTCAGGACGCTGGAAGAACTTGCCGTAGTTGATGTGGAACACCGTCTTGTCGGAGATCGGGAAACCGATACCGATACGCGGAGAGATTTTCTGCTCGGCTTCGGCATCCTCGAAGTCACTATCATCGAGGATTGTCGCGTTGGCGATTTCCTCGTCGGTGTGACCACTCGGATTTGAAAGCACGTTATCGGGATCGAGCGGACGCTCTTCGTTACGCAGACGCTCTGAATTCACATTCATGAGGTCGTAGCGAAGACCGGCGTTGATGACGAGTCCCTCCCATTCGACTTTATCCTGGAGATAGAGAGCGAAGGTATAGGGATGCTTGGCGCCGTCGCGACCGTCGTCGACTTCATTCTGACCGGTCTGATCGTACCCGTAGAAGTTGGCATCCTGCCAGGCAGAACGCGCGTACTGTTCGGGATCGGTGATCGTCGAGTCGATCTGAGTCGGATCGAGGTGGTTATAGAAGCGCAGCGTGTGGCGCACGAAATCGGCACCGAACTTCAGTTCGTTGAAGTCATTGACCTGGCTGGTCATGTTGAAGTTCAGGTCGATGTGCGATGACCAGCGCTTCTCGAAATCTTCGTAGACGTGCCCCTCGTCAACATCCGGGGTCGACGGGTCGTCGCCGATCCAGAAGAGTCGGGTGTCATCGAAGTTGCTGTTACCGTCGGGACGGCCATAGGCGAAGATGTCATCGAAGTGCGTCTTATCGCCGGCGAGTCTCTTCGTGATCTGGTAAGCGCTACCGAGTTCGAAGAAAGTGGTCGGCGATACGTTACTGGTCCAGCGGCCGTAGAACGAGTAGTTTTCGTCGAGATAGCGCGGACCATGAGCACCATTGAAGAAGTAGTTCATGTGGAACTGGTTCCAGTCCTCGTAGCTGCCGAGGTGACCGAGACGCAGGATGTTCTTCTCGTTGATATCGTAGCGAAGTTTACCCTGCCAGTTCCAGCCTGAGAGTTCGTTGTTCGGCAGGCTGGCGGTGGCCAGATCGCCGAGCACCGGCTTGAGGGCGTCCTCGGTGGTGGCGCGAGCTTCGCGATCACCCCAGCGACGACGTTCACCGGCGACGAAGAATGTGGCTTTGTCACCGAAGAGCGGACCGTCGAGGTTACCGGCGATCGTATTCCAGTGATAGCCGGCGCTCTCACCGAGGAATTCATCGGTGATGGCTTCGACGGTACCGGAATACTTGTCGGCGCCGTCGCGTGTCGTCACGTTGATGATACCTGATGAGATCCAGCCGTACTCTGCGGAGAATCCACCGGTCTGGATTGCGATTTCTTCAATCGCGTTGTTGTTGATAGCAGTGGTCGAGACGTTGGTCAGCGGGTCCTGGGTTGCCACACCATCGACGATGTAGGCTACCTCACCCGAGCGGCCACCGCGAATATTGAGCTGCGGAGTGTTGGTCTGCTCTCCGCCGCCACGGACGGTGATACCGCCGTTGCTCTGGAAAGCCACAACACCCGCGGAGAGTCCGACGACATCCTGATAACCACGAGTCGGAAGATTCTGAACTTCTTCCTGAGTCTTGATCGTTAGCGATTGCGTCTGGTCCTTAAGAACGAGCGGGCGTTCAGCGGTTACGATCTGGGTCTCGCCAATGTCGAGAACCTGGGAAGAGAGCTGGAATTCGGCGGTCGTAGTCAGATCGACCGAGACCTTGACCTCCTGCATCTCGACCGGAGCATAACCGATCTGCTCAGCTCGAAGTGTGTATTCACCCACCGGGACGTTCAAGATGAAATACTTGCCGTCCACATCGGTGAGCGCGCCCATCGTGGTACCGGTGATCTGGACCGCTACACCGGGAATGGGCTCGCCTGTTTCTTTATCCGTGACAACGCCGACGATTTTACCGACGGTAGCGGCAAAACCGGTGGTGCTGAGCAAAAGGACAAGCAACAGGACTAGCGAAGTTCTGGGTTTCAATATCAAAACCAAACCTCCTGTTAGGGGATATCCTTGCGATCTAAAAGTTCGGGGAAATTAACAAAACTTACCAATACTACCTCCTCCAATAAGAATAGGTTCACTTCTTGGACATACTTTAAGAACTACGTTCTGCCTAGGATGTACGACGTTTTAAGCCCGACTTTGTGTATCGGAAAGTCTCTGCTTTGTCGAGCCCTGCTATGCGAGTGGGACTCGCCTGCCTGATAGCAAGGCAGTGTAAACGCCTTCGTAAGTCACCTCCGGTTGACTCGCCCAGAAGACTGCTTCGAGTGCGCACTCCATGCACACACTGATCCAGTTCGAAGCATCGTTCCTTCAAAAGAGTGTCGGCATACGCCCATGATGTCAACATAAAACTTTTTAACAAATTGCTTGAAATGCACCACCTTAGCCCGATGCGGTGCTTCAAACTGGAACAACGAATTCCATGATTGGCGCCTGAGAGGATCAGGTCGAGGGAGTCAGAGTGGGTCTAAATGAAATAATGTGGAGCTGAAACTACATTAAGATGCGGTAACCGAAGACTTCCTCGATTGCGCTCGTTAACTCAAAGAACACCTTTGGCTTATCGATCGCCTCGCCGAGCAGGGCCTCCAGGCTGGTCACGCTGCTCGATTCAAACCCGCAGGGATTGATCAGATGAAAGTATGACAGATCGGTGTCAAGATTGAGGGCCAAACCATGGTAGGTAATCCAGCGTTTGACGGCGATTCCGATCGCACAGATTTTCTTGTCACCAACCCAGACTCCGGTTTTGCCGGGAACGCTTTCACCTTTGATATCATAGTTTTCGAGAAACTTGATGACGATCAGCTCGAGGTTACGCATGAAGCGATGGAGGTCTCTGCCGCGCTCTTCAAGGTTGACAATCGGGTAGATGACCTGCTGTCCGGGGCCATGAAAAGTGACATCGCCGCCCCGTTCGACCTCATATTTCGTTACGCCGGCGGCAGCGAGTTTTTCGTCACTGGCAATGATGTTCGCCGCGCCCCCTGCCCTGCCGATCGTGATGGTGGGTGGGTGTTCACAGAAGATGAAGGTATCATCCACCTTCCCGGCGAGACGCTGTTCCACCAACTGGAGCTGGAGTTTGCGTGCCTTGTCGTAGTCGACCTGCCCGGATTCGAAGATTCTGGCTTTGGGTCGTGTATCTGTGGATTGCTCAAACATCGTTTGTTTCTGCATCAACGTAAGCTTAATGAAGCGGCGAACAAATGGTCGCTGCTCCGGAAGTATATCTGACCGGTCGCCTTGAGGTGCCGTGTCGTGTCAGTTACAGCAACATCATTTCCGGCTGCTCGATGAAGGTAATCATCGTGCGCAGGAACTGAACCGCATAGTGACCGTCAATCAGGCGATGATCGAACGACATACCGATCTGCATGATGTCGCGGATTTTGATTTCGTTGTCCACCACCCACGGGCGCTTCTTGATGGCATGAATGCCGACGATGGCGACCTGTGGTTGGCTGATGATCGGGGTGGAATTAACTGCGCCATAGACACCGGCGTTCGTGAGCGTGATCGTGCCACCCTCGATTTCCGTGGGTTTCAGTTTTTCTTCCTTGGCGCGATCGCCGAGATCCTTCATGGCCTTAGCCAGCTCGATGATCGAAAGGCGGTGTGCATCTTTCACAACCGGCACGATCAAGCCTGACTCACGCGCTACGGCGAAGCCCAGGTTGACATAGTGTTTCAGGATCACTGAAGTGTCGGTCATCGAGGCATTGATGTAAGGGAACTTGCGGATCGCTTTGCAAGCGGCGTAGGCGATGAAGGGCATGTAGGTCAGCCTGATGCCGTGCTCTTCCTCTACCTGCGGATTTACCCGCTTACGGAATTCGACCAGGCGCGTGAAGTCGCATTCATCGAAGGTGGTAACATGGGGTGAAATCTGCTTCGACTTCACCATGTGCTGTGCGATCAGCTTACGCACATGCGAGAGCGGGATTTCCTCGGTACGCGGCCCTTCGTCGAAACCACCGGCGGGGATGGCTCCATGCACCGTCGCCGCAGTTTTCGTCGCAGCTGGAGCGGCGGGTGCACCGGAGATGTAGGCTTCAACATCCTCCTTCGTGACACGACCATTCGAGCCTGAGCCACGAAGCTGGGTGACATCGACACCATGCTCCTTGATCAGGCGACGAACCGCGGGTGACAGCCTCAACTGAGACAGGTCCTGAGTAGCCACCGGGGCTGCGGAACGTGCGGGTTCAGCTGTTGCGTGGCGGGCGGGCTCGGCTTTCCCGGGAGCAGCCTGAACGGCGGCGCTGCCGGCGGATTTACCGTTGGATGAGCTTTTGGCGGAGTCGGTTTTTTCGCCCGGTTTACCGATGACGGCGATTTCTTTTCCGACCGGGACGACATCGCCCACCTGGGCTTTGATCTCGAGCAGGACGCCGTCAGATTCGGCGGGAACTTCGACATTGACTTTGTCGGTTAACAGTTCCACGATCGGCTGGTCCTTCTTGATCGGCTCACCGACTTCAACGAACCACTTATTGACTGTCCCTTCCACTACCGATTCGCCCATCTGTGGGACCTTAAGACTCTGCGCCATCGTCGCTATCTCCTTGGCAAAACGTCGATAAACATTATCGAACTATCTCTAGTGTGACAAGAACCGCCACCGGAATAAGTTATACGTAAGCTCCGGCTGAAACTGCGGTGTTTGGGCGTAGGAATTACACGCTATCCCGTCGCCGCCCCCCAATCATGCACTGAACGCGCCGATGATAATATGATTACCCGGCGATGGCAAGCATTCTTTCCAGCGCCAGGCGGCCATGCTTCTTGACATCCTCAGGCACGCTCATCGGCTTGATAGCTTCAATATTATCAAGGGTAAAGGCGAGATCGTTGAGGGTCGTGCGGTACATATTGACGCACATCGCGCAGGTCTGACCGGCGAGTTCGAGAATCTGCTTGTCGGGATGTTCGTGCGCGAGGCGATCGACGAGGTTGATTTCGGTGCCGACGGCGATCGTACTTCCTGCCGGTTGTGAAGCGACGTAGTTGACGATATGGCTGGTGGAGCCAACCGAGTCGGCCATCGCCACCAATTCGGCGGTGCATTCGGGGTGGACGACGATTTTGATGCCGGGGTGCTCCTTGCGCAGACTTTCGATATGGTGTGGCTGAAAGACCGAGTGGACATGGCAATAGCCGCTCCAGAGGATCACCCTGGCGCGCTTGATGGCTTCGATGTCGCGGTTTTCGGGGCGCGAGTTAAAATCCCAGACATATTGTTCGTCGGCGGGAATCCCATAAGCGTTGGCTGTGTTACGGCCGAGATGTTCATCCGGAAAGAAGAGTATCTTATCGCCCTGCTCGAAGGCCCACTTGAAGAGTTTGCCGGCGTTTGAGGAAGTGCAGATTGCTCCGTTGTTGCGGCCACAAAAGGCTTTGAGGTCGGCGGCGGAGTTCATATAGCTGATCGGAATAACTTTGCTGTCGGGCAGATATTGTCCCAGTTCATCCCAGCAACCAAAGACTGAGTCGATGGCGGCCATATCGGCCATCGGGCAGCCGGCGAGCGGATTGGGGAGGAAGACTTTCTGGTCGGGACGTGATAAGATGACGGCTGCTTCCGCCATGAAATGAACGCCGCAGAAGACGATGTATTGTGCCTTGAGTTGCGCTCCGATCTTGCAGAGAGCGTAGCTATCCCCGGCGTAATCACCGTACTCGACGACGGCGCGACGCTGGTAGTGGTGCGTCAGGATGACGCAGTCATCGCCAAGGACACGCTTGCGTTCTGCGATGCGCTCACGCAGTTCTGAGTCGGGCATGGCGCGGTAATTGTCGGGGGTTTTGGTGTAGGCGGCAGGCATCATAATTCATCACGACCTTGGCTAAATCATCCACGAAGAGGTTCCGAATCGACCTCTAGCAAGATCGACATTATACGCTAGGAATTACGGATTTGGCAAGGGAAGTCTTTGAGCGGGAGGGGAGGCGGATGTGGCCCTGAGATCGCCACGTCGGCTTGACAATTCGCCTTCGGCGATCAACGCCTCCTCGCGATGACAAGTTCGCAGGCCGCAGACGCCGAAATGCCAGCAAAATTCCCCTCTTGAGAGGGGTGGACTCAATTCGAGCTTGCGAGAATTGAGGACGGGGTGTGTATGCGCTGCCTAACGCCAACCGCCCCACACCAAGCTGTGGGGTACCGGGTAGCCGCCTAGTGATTTTGGAGTGTCAAAAGTCCGGGTGCCCCACCGCTCTGCGGTGGGGTGCGACGGGTAGGCTTGAAAGAAGACACACCCCCTACACCTTCTCAATGCCGTATTCCTTCATTTTCTGGCGGAGGGTATTGCGGTGGATGCCGAGGACATCTGCAGACTTCTGTACGCTGTATTCATTGGCGGCGAGAACATTTTCGATATGGCGTTTTTCGAGATCCTTCAGGGTCATCGTGACGGGCAGATCAAGTTGATCGGCGCTGCGAGATGAACCTGCAATCTGAGAGAAATCGCTTACATCCAATGTATCGGAGCGGCTCATCACGATGGCGCGTTCCACCATGTTGGCCAGTTCACGGATGTTGCCGGGCCACTCGTAGGCAAGCAGCAGGTCCTTCGCGCCGGCAGTAACACCTTTAACGCTGCGATTGAGACGCTGGTTGTATAGCTTGAGGAAGTGATCAACCAGCAGCATAATGTCATCGCGGCGCTCGCGCAGTGGTGGGATGTGCAGGTGAATCACGTTGATGCGATAGAAGAGGTCCTCGCGGAAGTCACCCTTGTCGACTTCCTCCTGTAAGTCGCGATTGGTGGCGGCGATCAGGCGGACGTCGGCATCGATTTCATCCTCACCACCGAGGCGCTCGAATTTCTTTTCTTCGATCAAGCGCAGCAGCTTAACCTGAATGTTGGCAGGCAACTCCCCTATCTCATCAAGCAACAGAGAGCCACCCGATGCCAGTTCAAAGCGACCGATGCGGCGTTTCTCGGCCCCGGTGAAGGCACCTTTCTCATGACCCAGCAACTCCGACTCAAGCAATGTCTCAGGGATTGCCGCACAGTTGACTGCCACGAAGCGGCCTTCCTTGCGCGGAGAGAGTTTGTGGATCGTGCGAGCAAGCAGTTCCTTGCCCGTGCCCGACTCGCCTGTAACAAGCACCGTGGCATCGGTTGGGGCAACGCGTGCGACCTCGGAGAGCAGGGCCTTGAGCTTTTGCGAATTACCGACGATCTCGGCGACCTCAAGTGTCTGCATCTGTTCTTTGAGTTGGCGGTTTTCTGTCAGGAGGTAGTGCTGCTCCCCTGCTTTCTTGATCAATTCGAGGAGTTCTTCGAGATTCACCGGCTTGCTCAGATAATTGAAAACGCCCGCGCGCATAGCCTCAACAGCAGACTCGACATTACCGAAAGCCGTGATCATGATCACCTGCATTTCGGGGTCGTTGGCATGAACCCGTTCGAAGAGTTGCAGTCCGGTCAACTCCCC